>NZ_JBGOFY010000008.1:0-183992 GCF_041520885.1 Xanthomonas sp. NCPPB 2922
TAGATCACCCCACCGCCCAGGCTCAGGCGGATGACGCCCACCACGATCACCAGGCCGTTGAGCAACAGGCCGGTCTTGGCCCGGCCACGGTTGCCGGCCGAGGTGAACAACAAGGCGATGGCCGCGATCAGCGCACCAAAGGCCGCGAACGGGATCAGAAACCAGTTGCCCCAGCCCAGCAGCGGAATGAAGGCCAGGACCATCCACAGCAACGCCACAATGCCCCACAGCAGGCTGATCAATCCCACACATCACCTCGCACGTGTCTCGGAAGGCGCCCAGCTTAGCGGCGCCGGTGCCGGCGCGCCGTAGGCGGGTGGTCACCGTGACCAATGGCGGCTTGGCGGCGGGCTCACATGGGCCGGCCTAGGGTGTGCGCAAAGTCCGGCGCGATTCAGTCCAGGCGCCGGATGATCACTGCCATTACCCACGGGGGGCCAGGTATGAATATGCAGTCACGCATCAGGCAGGTGGCCATCGGTGCCGCCGCAGCGGCCTTGCTGGCTGGCTGTGCGAGTAGTTCCAAGGTGATGCTGGGCCAGCCACGCGCGCCGATCGACCCGGCGCAGGTGCAGGTTTACTCCAACGCGCCAGTGGGCTCGGTCGAGATCGCCCAACTCGAATCCACCAGCGCCGCCGGCTTCGGCACCCAAGGCCAGACCGATGCCGCAGTGCTACGCCTCAAGCGCGAAGCCGCCAAGCTCGGCGCCAACGGCGTGGTGATCGTCGGCGTGGGCTCGGAACGCTCCGGCGGTGGGTTGTCGGTGGGCGGTGGCAGCTACGGCGGCCGCGTCGGCGGCGGCCTGGGCATCGGCATTCCCACCACCCAGAAGCGCGCGGCGGGCATGGCGATCTGGGTGCCGGCCGGGGCCGAGCAACGTGACGCACCGCAGTCAGCGCCGCCTGTGCGCTGACATTCGGCAGCTGTCGAAGCGCATCAGCCGCCTGCAGTAATGCGCGGAAACGATGGACGGTGCAGCGATGCGGTGCTCGCGCGTGGTTCGTAGCATTGATGGCAGCTCGCTACGTTTGTAGCAGCCGCTCTTAGTTTTTACGTGATACGCCAGACCAGGGCGCAGCGCCACACTCAGTTGGACGAAGGCCTGCGGTGCAGACGCGATGCCTGCAGGCTGCAGGCATCGCGTCCCTCCTGACGACTGACTACACGCTGATCAGCGCTTGGACTGCTGCACTGGAATGAACTGCTTCTCCACCGCCTGGGCCAGCTGGTCCGGCGGCAGCAGGCCCTGGTCGAGCAGGAAGTTATTGAAGGCCAGGCGGTCGAACTTCTTGCCCAGGGCCAGTTCGGTGCGCATGCGCAGTTCCAGGATGCGGGTGTAGCCGTAGAAGTAGCTGCCGGCCTGGCCGGGGGCGCGCACGGTGTAGCGGTCCAGTTCCTGGCGGGTCATGGCGGCCGACAGGCCGACGTCGTCTTCGAGCACCTGGCGGGCGCGTTCGCGATCGATCAGGCCCAGGTTGAGCATCGGGTCGAGCATGGCGCGGGCGGCGCGCAGCAGGCGGAACTGCAGGGCGATCAGCTGCCCATCGAGCGGTTCGTACGGCACCATCTCGGCTTCGGCGTACAGCGCCCAGCCTTCGACGTTGACCGAGTTGAAGGCGAACATGCTGCGCGCCAGCGATACGCCGCGCTCCACCATCGCGGTGAACTGCAGTTCGTGCCCCGGGCGGCCTTCATGGGCGCTAAGCGTCCAGGCGGCCGAGCCGAAGTTGAAGTCGTCGTACTGCTCTTTCTTGCCACCCTCCGCGCCGGGGTTGCCCAGCGGCAGCACGAACTGGCCCTGCTGGCCGGTGTTGCCGATCAGCGGTGCGGGCAGGAAGTGCGGTGCGGGCTGCGCAGCGCTTTCGGCAGCACTGCCCAGGCGCATCTGCATCGGCCGCTTGGGCACATCGACGATGCGCTGCTGGCGGATGATCGGGTCGATCTGGTCGATCACGCCGCGGTAGTGGGTTTCCAGCTGGTCATCGGCAATGGTGTTGCGCTTGAGCGCGCGGATCACCTGCACGTAGTCCTCGCCCTGCACGCCTTTGGCCTTAGCCACCAGCGGCGCCAGCTGGCGCATCGCCGAGCGGGTTTCCATGAACTCCAGCTGCGCGCGCTGGATCAGCTGCTGCGGCGCGATGTCGATACCCACCTGCTTGAGCTGATAGGCATACAGCGGCTCGGGCAGGCGGGTGTCCTTGCGCGCCTTTGGCAACACAGTGCTGTGGGTCCAGCTGGCATAGTCCTTGAGCTGGGTGGACATGGCCTTGAGCGCCTCGTCGGCGCCGGCGATCTTGTACTTGGCAAACAACTCGCCGATGCCGGCCACATAGGTGTCCACGTTCGCCAAGGCCTGCTCGACCTCGCGCTCGGTCGGCTGCAGCAAGGTCTTGTTGCCCAGCTGCTCCTCGTAGCGCTGGCGCGCCAGGGTGGTGGTCGGGGTGGTGCCCGGGACCAGACCCACGTAGCGCTTGAGACGGTCCAGCGCCTTGGCGCGGCGATCCGGCGCGGTCTGGTCGGACAACAACCCGTTGAGACCACTGAAGACCAGCTGCGGCGCATCGTTCCATGGCAGCAGGTAGCGCTCGTTGAGCTCGCTGCCTTCGATGTTGTCGGTGGCCGCACCGATCATGATCTGCAGGTCCTGGCGCACGTTGGGATCGCGCTCGCTGGCCAGCTTGGCCTGCAGCGCGGTGCGCGCGGCGGCCATCGCCTCGCGGTAGCGCTTTGCGTTGTTCGGACCCAGATCGACCACCTGATCGTCGTAGCCGGGCACGCCGAAGAAACTGGCGTATTCCGGCTGGAACGGTGCCTGGGCGCTCAGCAGGAGTTGCGCGCAGCCGTTGCTGGTCTTGACCCATGCCGGAGTGGCGGGTTGGGCTGCAGGTGTTTGCGGCCTGTCTTTTGCCGCAGCATATGTCGGCACTGCCAGCACGAGGGAAATCGCAAGTAGAAGTGGCTTCATTGGATGATTCATTTTAAGGATGAGCCGACCCTACCCTGGGCAACAAGCCCCTACAAGAGCTCTGTGCCGCCAGCACTGTAAGGCTCGCTGCCCCCGCCTCCAATGCCGCCCAAGCCTGCAACATCGGACGGGGAACGTTCTTCCTTTTGTGCTCAGTAACCCCGAGAGCTGGCATGAGAACCTCTCATGCCAGGACGCAGCTGCACACAAGCGAGCTTTGCCTTACCATATGTCGCCCGTACACTTCAAGCCTCAGCACTTTTAAGGAATTGTCATGAAACGCTGGATAGGGATGTTTGCACTTCTGCTGTTCACTCAGGTAGCTAGCGCAGCGGGACAAAGTGTCTACCAAGAGCTCGTGTGCCGTAAGAACGATCCTTTCGTGTTTTGCACGCAGGGATGCAAGGACGAAGATAAAAATTGGACGCCGATCGACCCAATTTCAGGCACGTGGGTCGCTGTTCCTGGCTATTGCCCGTGGCCAACAAGCACGGGGCCCTGCTGTGTCGGTAATGTCTGTTTTCAGGTGTGGACGCAGACTGCAGTGACTGCCGTCGGCCAGTACATGAGCATCTGCCCGCAGGCAAAAAAACAAGGCCAGTGGAAAGGCAAAGAAAAACCGGAGAATGTTCCTTTCGACCATTGAGTACCACCATCTAAGTGGTGCCGCGCTTGCCTACCCTGGCGCAGCAATTGCTTGTTGTGAATCAGCAATGCTGCGCCAGGTGAAGGATCGATCGTCACTAAAGCCTGCGAACCTGTGCGCTTGTGGCGCTGTCTGTTTCGAAAGCTGACATGCGCAAGCGCATGCATGCAGGCCCACCGCAGTTGCTAGATCTGACTTCGCTGCGCAAATATCTGGCGTCCAACCTCTCGTTCGCACTGTAGCGCGCACTCGCTCTGCCAAGCCTAGCGTGCTGAGCTGCTCAGGGCTGCAGGCAACGCGCCAGGAACGCTTCTGCCGTCTTGTAGCGATGCAATGCGGTCTTGCCCGACAACCCATGCTTGGCGCCGGGATAGGTCATCAGTTCGAATGGCGTGCCGCGTTGTTGCAACCCGCTCATCAGCGCGGTGGAGTTGGTGAACAGCACATTGTCGTCGGCCATGCCGTGGATCAGCAGCAGCTTGGCGCGCAGGCCATCCAGGTGGGTGGCGATGCGTGCCTCGCGATAACCGGCCGCATTGCCGGCAGGCAGGTCCATGTAGCGCTCGGTGTAATGGGTGTCGTACAGGCCCCAATCGGTGACCGGTGCGCCCGCCACCCCGCAGGCATACGCCTCGCTGTGCTTGGCCAGCAGCATCAAGGTCATGTAACCGCCGTTGGACCAGCCCTGCACGCCGATGCGTGCCGCATCCACCCAGCGTTGCGTCTTAAGCCACGCCACGCCCTGCAACTGGTCGTCTACTTCCACCGTGCCCTGCTTGCCGTACAGCGCGCCACCGAACGCGCGGCCACGCCGCGGGGTGCCGCGGTTGTCCAGCGAAAACACCACGTAGCCACGCTGCGCCAGGTATTGATCGAACAGTGCATCGCTACGACCGGGCCAGTCATCGACCACGGTCTGCGCGGCCGGGCCGCCGTAGACATACACCACAACCGGATAGCGTTTTGACGGGTCGAAACCGGCCGGCTTGATCAGCCGGTAGTGCAGCGGCGTGCTGCCATCGGCGGCAGTGAGCGTGCCGAATTCCACCGGGCGCTGCGCCTGGCGGTATTTGGCATAGGGATGCTGCGGGTCGGCCACATCGTTCTGCAACAAGGTGGCGATCTTTTCGCCATTGGCGCGAAACAGTTCGATCTGCGGCGGGGTGGTGGTGTTGGACCACGTATCGACATACACGCTGGCGTTGTTGGCGAAGCTGGCCGCATGCGTGCCGTTGGATGCCGAGCGTTTTTCGATGGCGCCGCCGCCCAGTGGCACCGCGTAGATGTGGGTTTGCGTCGGCGAGTCCTTGCTGCCGGCGAAGTACACCAGGCCAGCCTGCTCATCGACCGCCAGCAGTGCATCCACCACCCAGGCGCCGGAGGTCAGCGGTGTGAGCGTGGTGCCGTCCTCGGAGGCAACGTACAGGTGCTCATAGCCGCTGCGTTCGGAGTTGCAGAGAAAGCGGCCGTCCTTGAGAAAGCGCAGATCGTTGGTGAGCGGCACCCAGGTCGGCGAGGTCTCGGTGATCAGCACACGCTGCTGACCGCTGGCCAGCGTGGCTTCGATCAGCTGCAGGGTTTTCTGGTCGCGTGACTGGCGCTGAAAGGTCAGCCGCTGCGCATCGCGCCAGTCCACCCGCGCCAGGTAGATGTCCGCTTGCTTGCCGAGGTCGATCCACTGTGGTTTCGCTGACGCGCGCGGGGCGATCACGCCGAGCTGCACGGTGACATTCGGTTGGCCGGCCTGCGGATAGCGCTGGTCGATCACCTCGGTGTGGTCGGCGTAGACCTCCGGGCGCTTCTGGATGGGCACGGCGGATTCGTCGATGCGCGCGAAGGCGATCGCCGAATCGTCCGGTGCCCACCAGTACCCGGTGTGGCGATCCATTTCTTCGTCGGCGACGAATTCGGCCACGCCATTGCCGATGGTGTCGCTGCCATCGCGGGTCAGTTGCAGTTGTTTGCCGCTGGCAAGATCGATCACCCACAGATTGCGCGCCCGCACGAAACTGACAAAGCCACCCCTGGGCGAGAGCTTGGCATCGGTGGCGAAACCTTCGCCATGCGTGAGTTGGCGCACCGCGGCGCTGCCGGTCTTGCGCAGGTCATACAGATACAGCTCGCCGCCCAGCGGGAACAGCAGCGCGTGCGCATCCGGCGCCCATTGGTAATCGACAATGCCGGCGAAGGCCGCGATGCGTTGGCGCTCGCGGCGGGCTTTTTCGGCATCGCTCAGGGTCTCGGTGCCAGGCAGCAGCACCTTGGAATCCACCAGCAGCCGGGTCTGGCCACTGGCGATGTCGTATTCCCACAGGTCCAGCTGGTTGCGGTCGCTGTCCTTACCGCGCAGGAAGGTCACCCGCGAACCATCGGGCGCGACCTTGGGCTTCATCAGCGTCGGGCCAGACAACGGCAACGGGCCGGTGATGGCCTCTAGGGTGAGTTTTTCGGCGTGGGCGGTGGCGACAGTGCTGAGCATGAGGGTAAGGGCGGCGAACAGGGCGCGCATTGAAGATCCTGTCTGGAGACAGCACACAGGATGCGGGCGCGTGGAGTGTTTGAGAAGCGCAGTGGTGGCGCGTGTGTGCGATGAGGGGCGGTGTCTGCGGCGGTGCGCGTGTGCTGCAGCGTGATGCTGGGGTGTTGTGGTTGCGCTGTTTTCCGGCGAGCAGGGGTGCCTGTGGGCTGGTGGTTGCAGTTGGCGCGCTGCGGATGCGGGGTGCGCATTTCAGACGGCGCACGTTGCGGGGGCGGTGGGTCTGGCGCCACTTGCGTACCCTCACCCCAACCCCTCTCCCGGGGGGAGAGGGGCTAGAGCTGCCGGATTGTGTCGTGCGCGGTTGGTGTATGCGCGTGCCGCTGCCAACCCCTGATGCTGCTTGCTGTTGCTGCTTGTCTTTGTTGCGTGCTGATGCGGTTTTGCGGTGGTTCTTGCTGCGCAGTTGCAACAGTCGCCGCTCTCACCGCACGGCCTGTTGCGCGACCGCTGCTACCGCTTTGCCTCAGCGCTTGCCGAACAGGTGCTTGCGCTCTTCCTCGCTCAGCGGCTTGCCGGCATCCGGGTTGACCTTGTCCTTCAACGCGTACGCGCGCTGGGTGGCCGGGCGGGCGGCGATGGCGTCGTGCCAGCGCTTCACATGAGGGAACGCGGCGTAGTCCGGCTTGAGGTCGCCATACACTTCGATCCACGGGTAGCTGGCCATGTCGGCGATGCCGTATTCCGGGCCGGCCAGGAACGCGTGCTCGGCCAGGCGCTTGTCGAGCACGCCATGCAGCCGGCGCACCTCGGCGTTGTAGCGTTCGATCGCGTAGGGAATCTTTTCCGGCGCATAGACAGTGAAGTGGCCCATCTGGCCGCTCATCGGGCCCAGCCCGCCCATCTGCCAGAACAGCCATTCCAGCGCAGCGATGCGGCCGCGTGCGTCGCGCGGCAGAAAGCGCCCGGTCTTCTCGGCCAGGTACAGCAGGATCGCGCCGGACTCGAATACGCTCAGCGCCGCGCCGCCCCCGGCCGGTGCGTGGTCGACGATGGCCGGCATCTTGTTGTTGGGCGAGATCTGCAGGAAGGCGGGCTCGAACTGCTCGCCCTTGCCGATATTGACCGGCTTGAGCGTGTACTCCAGCCCGGCCTCTTCCAGAAACAAGGTGACCTTGTGGCCATTGGGGGTGGGCCAGTAGTACAGGTCGATCATCAGATGCTCCAGTTCGGAAGGAATCCGCACGCAGCGGCGCGCCGGCAACGTCCGATGGTACGGCCAAGCGTAGCCAGGCAACGGTGCCCAATGCCGCGCCGGCTGGAACGATGTGTGACGCGATTGGCTCGCGGCCGATGCTGCAGTGCAAGTTGACTTGTTAAGAGCCGCGCTAACAAATGCACGACTGCTTAATTAACCTTGCCTGTCCAGGTCGGACCGGCGTTTTGTTCATTTGGGGAAGAAACACCGTGAGAGAGCCACGCACCTTGCCGCGTACGCGACGCCTGACGTCTGCCTTGCTGTTTGCACTGTCCGCACCGCTGGCCGCGCAAACCGCGCCGGCGCCGCAGTCGGCCTCGACCGTCCCCGGCTCCAGCCAGGCCGACCCCGCCACGCTCGATACCGTGCAGGTCAGCGGCATCCGCGGCAGCCTCACCTCGTCGATGAACGTCAAGCGCGATGCGCAGGGCATCGTCGACGGCATCGTGGCCGAGGACATCGGCAAGTTCCCCGACACCAACCTGGCCGAGTCGCTGCAGCGCATCAGCGGTGTGTCGATCGATCGCTCGCTGGGCGAAGGCTCGCGTGTCACCGTGCGTGGCGTCGGCCCGGACTTCAACCTGGTGCTGTTGAACGGCCGGCAGATGCCCGGCGCCAGCATCGAAGAATCCAATGCCTCCAACTCGCGCGCGTTCGACTTCGCCAACCTGGCGTCCGAGTCGATCTCCGGCATCGAAGTGTTCAAGACCAGCCGCGCCAGCACGCCCACCGGCGGCATCGGCGCCACCATCAACATCAAGACCGCCCGGCCGCTGGACAACCCGGGCATGCATGCCAATGTGGGGCTGAAGGGCGTGCACGATGCGTCCAACGAGAATCTGCCCGGCCGCCTGCAGGGCGATGCGCTGACGCCGGAAATTTCCGGCATCTTCAGCACTACCTCGGCCGATGGACGCTTCGGCGTGTCGCTGAGCGGCAGCTACCAGGAACGCGACTTCGGCTACAGCCAGGTCGGCGTGCCCAACGGCTGGCGTTCGTTCCGCGGCGATTCCACCGCCTACGGCACCATCCCGCAGCCGGGTGCGCCGGGCTCGGAGAACATCACCAACCGTCCCGGCCCGAACGACATCTACTCGGTGCCGCAGAACCTCAACTACCGCGTGGTTGGCGTCGAACGCCAACGTACCAACGGTCAGCTGGTGCTGCAGTACAAGCCACTGGACAACATCACCACCACGCTGGATTACACGTACTCGGAAAACAAGATCCAGCAGCAGCGTAATGAAATGTCGGTGTGGTTCAACTATGGGCCTTCGGCCAGCGCCTGGACCAATGGTCCGGTCGCCGGCCCGGTGACCTATTCGGAAATCGTCAATCCGGCCACCAGCGATCTGGCCACCGCCGGCTCCAACGCGGCCACGCGCAACCAGAACAAGTCGCTGGGCTTCAACGTGGATTGGGCGGTGAACGATCAGTTCAAGCTCAACTTCGATATCCACCGCTCCACGGCCGAAGCCGGTGCGGACAGCCCGTACGGCTCGAGTAATTCGCTGGGTGTGTCCGGCTTTTACCGCGGCACCTCGGTGGTGGATTTCAGCAAGGATTTCCCGGTGTTGCAGCAGCAGTTGGGCTTTGGCCTGAACGGGCTGGACCCCTCGCGCACGCTGGTCACCGGCTCGGCGTTCCGCAACAGCTACATGAAGTCGGAGATCGACCAGGCGCAGGTCAACGGCGACTTCACCTTCGAAAATTATTCGCAGTTGAAGTTCGGTATCGGCAGCACCGAGGTCAAGAACCGCTCGGCGTTCTCCAACGTGCAGCGCGATACCTGGGGCGGCAACGGCACCGCGGCCGACTACCCGGACGATCTGTGGATTCCCAGTTCGTTTGCGCAGTATTTCGATGCGATCGACGGCAGCGGCAACCCGTCGCAGTTCAACCAGCTATTCCTGTTCGACTTCGAACGCGCACGTCAGGCCGCCGCGCAAGTGGCCGGCGACGATGCGCTGTACCGCATCTCGCCGGTGTTCACCACCGACCGCCGCGTGACCGAAAAATCCAAGAACGCCTACCTGCAGTGGAACAACAGCTGGGACGATCTGCGCGTGCCGATCAGCCTGGCCGCCGGTGTGCGTTACGAAGAAACCAAGGTGGACGCGCAGGCACTGGTGCCGGTGGCAGTGGGCATCGACTGGGTCGCCAACAACGAGTTGCCGATCCGTGTGGCCAACTCGGCGTTTGCCAGCGGCAGCGGCAAGTACGAGTACTGGCTGCCCAGCCTGGACCTGAGCTTCAAACTCACCGACGACCTGGTGCTGCGCGCCAGCTACGGCGAAACCATCGGCCGACCCGGCTGGGGCGATATCCAGGGCGGGCAGACGCTCAGCGAGATCGCGCGCGTAGAAGGCGGCACCGGCCAGGAAGGCAATCCCGGCCTGAAGCCGCTGCTCTCGCACAACATCGATTTCTCGCTGGAGTGGTACTACAGCGATGCCAGCTACGCCTCGGTGGGCTTCTTCCGCAAGAACATCGACAACTACATCGGCGTGACCACGCGCAACGACACCTCGCTGGGATTGAACACCCCGGTGGGTGGCGCGTACTGGAACGAAGCGCTGGGCAACGGCTGCGCCTCGGCCGACCTGACCTGTATCCGCAACTACATCTTCCGCAACCGCGGCGGCGCACCCGGCGTGGTCCGCGGGGCCGACGATGCCAACGGCAACGCCACTGGCGTGATCAGCGGCCAGCCCGGCGACCCGGTGGCAAACTTCGCCATCACCGCGCCGGCCAACCAGCGCTCGGCGTCGCTGGACGGTTGGGAATTCAACCTGCAGCACATGTTCGGCGACAGCGGGTTCGGCGTCTCGGCCAACTACACCATGGTCGACTCGGGCCTGACATACGACAACTATGTGATCGGCGAGCAGTTCGCGCTGGAAGGGCTGAGCGATTCGGCCAACGTGGTCGGCTTCTACGACAGGGACAAGTGGCAGGTGCGTGCGGCCTACAACTGGCGCGACGAGTTCCTGGCCGCGCGCTTCGATGGCAGCGGCCAGCCCAACCCGGTCTATACCGAAGCCTATGGTCAGCTGGATCTGAGCATCGGCTACCAGTGGACCGAGAACCTGTCGCTGAGCCTGGAGGCGATCAACCTCACCGACGAGGTGCAGCGCCAGCACGGCAGGCAGTCGAACCAGATCGTCTATGCCACCCAGACCGGCCCGCGCTACATGCTGGGCGTGCGTTACAAGTTCTGGTGATGCGGTTCTGATGCGATTGCTGTGTTGATCCAATGCGTCTCCCGGCAGCCTGGCTGTCGGGAGACGTACATGGCCGTTGCGGCCGGCCCTGCGGCGTTGCGCCATGGGGCTTGCCGTCGCACGGCGATTCGTTGAAGCATGGGCCACGCGCCCCGCGTGCTGTGCCATTCCCCATGACCGATCCCGTGCTGTTGAACAATCTCGATCACCGCGACCTGCGCGTGATCACCACACACGGCGCCGCCTATGGCGACAACGTGATGTCGGCCGCCACTTTTCCGCTGGAATTTCGCCAACTTCAGGCGCAATACCCAATCGTGTTCCATCGCGATGCCGATGGGCAGTTCCAGCCGCTGGCCCTGCTGGGCCTGCGCATGGGCGAAAACCTGTTCCTGGACGGCGCGCGCTGGGATGCGCCATATGTGCCGCTGGCGATCCAGCGCCAACCGTTTTTGATCGGCCAGCAGCCCGACGGGCCGATGGTGCATGTGGATCTGGACAGCCCGCGCATCAGCACCGCCGAAGGCGAGCCGCTGTTCCGCGAGCACGGTGGCACCACCGAGTTTCTGGAGCGCATCAGCCAGGTGCTGCGTACGCTGCATGACGGGCTGCATGCCACGCGGGACTTCATGGGCCGCGTGCTGGCGCACGACCTGCTGGAACCGTTCGTGTTCGAGGCCACGCTGGACAACGGCGTGGAATGCCGGCTCGCCGGCCTGTATGCGGTGCACGAAGAGCGCCTGCGCGTGCTGGGTGACGAAGCACTGCTCAGCCTGCACAAGCATGGCGATCTGGAACCGCTGTACATGGCGGTGGCCTCGATCGCGCAGTTCCGCCACCTGCTGGACCGCATGAACCGCCGCCATGCCGGCTGAGCCGCGCCCCATCGCCGAACTGCACGGGCTGGATCCACTGCAACTGGATCCGGCACTGCTGCGCTCGACCACGCCGCTGGTGTTGCGCGGGCTGGTGCGCGACTGGCCGCTGGCCCGCGCCGGTGCGCAGTCTGCGCAGGCCGCCGCCCAGTACCTGCGCAGGTTCGACCGCGGCGAGGCGGTGGTGGCGCAGGTCGGGCCACCGGAGATCGCAGGGCGGTTCTTCTACAACGCCGACATGAGCGGCTTCAACTTCCGGCCCGAGCGGGTGCCGCTGGCGGTGGTGCTGGAGACCCTGCTGCGCGATCTGGAGGTAGCGCAGCCGCCGGCGATCTACGTGGGCTCCACCACGCTGGACACCTACCTGCCCGGCCTGCGCGCGGACAACCCCATCGCGCTGCCGCAGGCCGAGCCGCTGGCCAGCATCTGGATCGGCAATCGCACCCGCATTGCCGCCCACCAGGACCTGCCCGACAACCTCGCCTGCGTGGTGGCCGGGCGCCGCCGCTTCACGCTGTTTCCGCCGGAGCAGCTGGCCAATCTCTACATCGGCCCGCTGGATCTGACCCCCGCCGGCCAGCCGGTCAGCCTGGTGGATATCACCGCGCCGGACCTGGAGCGCTTCCCGCGCTATGCGCAGGCGCTGGAACACGCATTGGTGGCCGACCTGGAACCGGGCGATGCGGTGTTCATGCCCAGCATGTGGTGGCACCACATCCAGGCACTGGACGGCTTCAACGTGCTGGTCAATTTCTGGTGGCGGCAAAGTCCGGCCTACATGGATTCGCCAATGAACGCGCTGATGCTGGCGCTGCTCACCATCCGCGACCTGCCGGCCGAACAACGCGCCACCTGGCAGGAAGTGTTCCGCCATTATGTGTTCGACGCCGATGCCGACACCGCCGCACATCTGCCCGAGGCCGCGCGCGGCGTGCTCGCCCCGATGGACGACGCCCGCGCCCGCGCCTTGCGCGCGCGCCTGCTGCAACGCCTGAATCGCTGAGGATCTCCCATGCACGCCCCTGTCCCCTCCGAGTCGCAACGCCTGGTCCGCCGCGTGGTCATCGCCGGTGGCGGTACTGCCGGCTGGATGGCCGCCGCCGCGCTGTCCAAGCTGCTCGGCCGGCAGTTGCAAATCACCCTGGTGGAATCGGACGAGATCGGCACGGTGGGCGTGGGCGAAGCCACCATCCCCAGCCTGGTGACCTTCCACCGGCTGCTGGAGATCGACGAAGCGCAGTTCATGGCCGCCACCCAGGCCACCTTCAAGGTGGGCATCGCCTTCGAACATTGGCGCGATGTGGACCGCCACTACATCCATTCCTTTAGTCACACCGGCACCGACCACTGGAGCGCGGGCTTCCAGCACTTCTGGCTGAAGGCACGCGCACGCGGCGTGGCGCGCGACTTCGGCGATTACTGCCTGGAGCTGCGGGCCGCGCAGGAAGGCCGCTTTGCGCATCTGCCCAACGGCGGCATGAACTACGCCTATCACCTGGACGCCGGGCTGTACGCGCGCTTCCTGCGCCGCTTCAGCGAAGGCTTCGGCGTGCAGCGCATCGAAGGCCGCATCGGCAGCGTGCAGACCGACGCGCACAGCGGCGACATCGCCGCCCTGGTGCTGGACGACGGCACCCGCATCGAGGGCGACCTGTTCCTGGATTGCACCGGCTTCCGCGCGCTGCTGATCGGCCAGACGCTGGGCGTGGGCAGCGAGGACTGGTCGCGCTGGTTGTTCGCCGACAGCGCGCTGGCCGTGCAGACCGAATCGGTGGGCGCGCCAGTGACCTTCACCCGCGCGCGCGCCGATCGCGCCGGCTGGATGTGGCGCATTCCACTGCAGCACCGGGTGGGCAACGGCATCGTGTATTCCAGCCGCTACATGGACCAGGACAGCGCCGCCCAGGTGCTGGAACACAACCTGCAGGGCCGCGCCCTCACCACCCCGCGGGCATTGCGCTTCACCCCCAACCAGCGCCACCGCGTGTGGGAAAAGAACTGCGTGGCGCTGGGCCTGGCCAGCGGCTTTCTGGAGCCAATCGAGTCCACCAACATCCATCTGATCCAGCGCGGCATCGTCCGCCTGCTGCAGACCTTCCCGCAGGTCATCGACCCGGTGGACATCGCCGAATACAACCGGCAGGCGGCCGAGGAGATCGCGCATATCCGCGATTTCGTGATCCTGCATTACCACGCCACCGACCGCCGCGACACGCCGTTCTGGCGCGATTGCGCCGGTATGGACATCCCCGACAGCCTGCGCCATCGCATGGAGCTGTTCCGCCAGAGCGGGCGCGTGTTCCATCAGGGCAATGAGTTGTTCGCAGAGAATTCCTGGATCCAGGTGATGCTGGGCCAGGGCATCGTGCCGCGGCACCATCACCCGGTGGCCGACCTGATGGGCGATGCCGAGCTGAGCCAGTTGCTGGAGGGCATCCGCCAGCGCGTGGAAGCCACGCTGGCCCGCCTGCCGCCGCATGCCGAGTTCCTGCGCCGCTATTGCCCGGCCCCGGCACTGCCCGCGCCCTTGCCACAGCCGGCACCGGGCACGCCGCTGGCCGCACCGGCCGCCTGAATTTCGCGGGCATCTCGGCAACCCTTGGCTTAGACCGCCCCAGCAATGCTAGATTGCGGCATTGCCGACCCTTGCGGGAACAAGGGCCGGCGCTCACCGCAGCAACGTTATCTTTCGCACTCGGGGTAAGGGGGACGCATGTTGGATCTGACACAGGGCCGTATGGCACGCCGGATCGCGCCGGTCATTTTGCTGGTTGGCCTGGCCGCCTGCTCCAAGCAGGAAGAAAAACCTGCCGCCACCGCGGGCACCACGCCAGCGGCACCGGCCACCGCGCCGGCACCTACGGCGGCCACCGCGGTCTCCCCGCAGGTGCAGTCGATGGCAGCCGATCAGCTGCGCGAATCGGCCACCAAGGCGCTGCAGGACAACCGCATGTACGCCCCGGCCGGCGACAACGCGGTGGAGTACTACCTGGCGCTACGCGAGAAGCAGCCGCAGGACGCCACCGTCAACAGCGCGCTGACCGACCTGATGCCGTACACGCTGATCGCCGCCGAACAGGGCATCAGCCGTGAGGAGTTCCCCGAAGCGCAGCGCCTGATCGCGCTGATCGAAAAGGTCGACCCCAAGGCACCGGCGCTGCCGCGTCTGAAGAGCGGCCTGGAAACCGGCATGAAGACCGCCGCCAACCGCACCGAGCAGGACGCCGAACAGGCCAAGAAGCTGGTTGAAGACAAGGCCAAGCAGGCCGCCGAGCAGAAGCGCCTGGCCGAGCAGCAATCGCGCGAGGCCGCTGCGGCCCAGCAGATCGCCGCCCAACAGGAAACAGCGCGCCAGCAGGCGGCCGAAGCCGAACGCCAGGCCGCCGCCAAGCGCCCGGCCGAGCCGGCACCCACGCCCGCCGCACCACGCCCGGCGCCGGCCGCTGCAGCCGCCGCCCCGGCGGCCGCGTCGCTGCGCCCGATCAGCACCCCGGCCCCGCGTTATCCCCCCGAAGCCCTGCGCGCCGGTACCTCCGGCGAAGTGCTGGTGGAGATCACCGTGGGCACCGATGGCTCGATCACCGCCTCGCGCGTGCTGCGTGCCAACCCGCCGCGCGTGTTCGACCGTGAAGCCCTCAACGCCGTGAAGCGCTGGCGCTTCGAACCGGTGGCCGCGCCGGTGACCACCCGCCGCACGCTGTCATTCAACCCGGGCGGCTGAGTGAGTGGTTGGGTGCTTGCAGGGGCTACGCGCGGCTGAGTTGGTACGTTGGTCATTGTTGATGGCCAATGGTTGATGGTTGCTGACGATTGATGCACTGCACTTCTGGCAAATACCAGGCGCCCAACAAAAAACCCGCAGCGATGCGGGCTTTTTGTTGGCTGGCCATCCGTACCCTCATCCGCCCTTCGGGCACCTTCTCCCGAGGGGAGAAGGATTAAAGCCCCTCTCCTGCGGGAGAGGGGTTGGGGTGAGGGTACGGCGGCAGATTGGACATCACGAACTGCATCGGCAACAGCAACGTTCAATCATTCAACATCAACATCTGTAACAGGCATTCGCACCAACAACCCGTACCCGCATCCGGCGCTGCGCGCCGCCTCCTCCCGACGGGAGAAGGACCATTAGCCCGAAATCGCCAGCCGCTCCTGGTGATATCGACGCACGGCGGCGTACCACAGCACCCCCGCCAGACCGAACCCGGCCAGCAGGTACACCGCCCAGGTCTGCGCGTTGATCTGCTCGTGGCGGATCACCTTCAGCAACATCTGGTTCTGCGCCAGGAACGGCACCGCGAAATGCCACAACTGCGTCTTCAGCGGATAGGCCATCAGCGCGTAACCGGGCAGCATTGGCAGCAGCAGCAGCCAGGTCATGTGCGCCTGCGCTTCCTTCATGCTCTTGGCGGCAGCGGCCAGATAGGTCAGCAGCGAGGTCCCGATGAACAGCATCGGCACCAGGATGAAGAGCATCTGCAGGATCGGCACGAAGCCCACGTTGAGCTGGCGCCCCAGGTTGGAGCTGGACAACTGCGCGCTGAGCTTGAAGGCAAGCAACGTCAGCAACAGCGACACCATGCCGATCACGCAGGCTGCGGCGATCTTGCCACTGACGATCGCACTGCGGGGCGCGGGCGTAGCCAGCAGCGGTTCCAGCGACTGCCGTTCGCGTTCGCCGGCGGTGGCGTCCAGGATCAACGACGCGCCGCCCAGGAACGAGGTGATCACCAGCAGCACCGGCAACAGCATCGCCATCATCTGCCCGCGCTTGGCCTCGGCGGTGGCCAGGTCCTGCGCGGCGATCTCCAGCGGCCGCGCCACCTGCGCATCGATCCCGCGTGCGAGCAGACGCAACGCACCCACTTGCTGGCTGTAGCCGCTGAGAGCGGCCTGCAGGCGCATCGCCGGCACGTCGGCTTCGCGGCGCGTGCTGTCCTTGATGATCTCCACCAGCGCCGGCCGCCCGGCACGCCAGTCGTCGGCGTAGTGCGCACTGATGCGCAGCGCCACGTCCACCTCCTGGTCGCGGATGGCGGTGGTCAGATCGGCCGGCGCGTCCACTGCGTTGAGCCCTTGCGCGGCGAGAAAACGCACCAAATTAGGCGCGTGCTCGCGGCCAAGCACCGGGATGTCCAGCGGCTTGTCGATCTGCGTGCGCACGCGGCTTTCGCTGAGCGCGCCCATGCCCAGGATCAGGATCGGATACAGCAAGGGCGACAACAACAACGCCAGTGCCAGGGTGCGGCGGTCGCGGCCGATGTCGCGCAGTTCCTTGCGCAGTACGGTGCCCAACGTGGCGAAAAATGACATCTTGCTCATGCGTGCAGTCCCTCGTCCGAACCGATCGCCTTGACGAAGGCGTCTTCCAGGTTGTCTTCGCCGGTGGCCGCGCGCAGCTCATCGGCGGTGCCGGCAGCCACCACGGTGCCCTTGGCAATGATGACGATGCGATCGCACAGCGCCGCCACCTCCTGCATGATGTGACTGGAGAAGATCACGCAGCGCCCTTCGGCGCGCAGCTGCTGCAGGAAGCCGCGCATCGCGCGCGTGGTCATCACGTCCAGCCCGTTGGTGGGTTCGTCCAGGATGACGTTGCGCGGGTCGTGCACCAGCGCGCGTGCAATGGCGGTCTTGGTGCGCTGGCCCTGGCTGAAACCTTCGGTCTGCCGGTCCAGGATGTCGTCCATGTCCAGTGCATGCGACAGCAGGCGCGTGCGCTCGGCAATCTGCGTGCGCGACATGCCATGCAATTGGCCGAAGTAGGCGATGTTCTCGCGTGCGCTCAAGCGCTTGTACACGCCGCGCGCATCCGGCAACACGCCCAGCGCGCGGCGCACCGCGACCGGGTCGTGCGCAGCATCGACGCCATCCACGCGGACGCTGCCCTGGTCGGGCGTCATCAAGGTGTAGAGCATGCGCAAGGTGGTGGTCTTGCCGGCACCATTGGGGCCGAGCAAGCCGGTGATCTGGCCATCGGCGGCGTTGAAGCTGACCCCGTTGACCGCCTTCACCAGGCCGGTCTTGGTCTTGAAGGATTTGTGCAAGCTGTCGACGACGATCATGCGTGCGCCTCCGTGGCGTGGTCGGTGCGGCTCATGGTTCCCATCCGTTGAACGAGGTAAACGCGGGCACATCGGTCAGGCTGTCCACGCAGCGCGCGTCCAGGCCCTTGGCATCGGCGGTCTGCAGGAATTGCCCCAGCACCTTGGGCATGCAACCCAGCCGGAACACACCGTGGCTCTGCCCGGGCGCGATCAGATGCCGGCCGTTGGGCAGGCCTTGCAGCACACGTGCGGCGTAGCGCGGCGGGGTCACCGGATCGAGCTGGCCGGATAACAGCAGCACCGGCAGCGTGGAGCGGAATGGCGCAAATGCCGCCGCCGGAGTGGGCTTGGACGGCCATGTCTTGCATGCTGCGAAGAACATCTCCGCCACCTGCGCGCCCAGCAAGGTGTCGTCCTGCGCAGCCGGCGCGCGATAGCGCCCCGCATCTTCACTGCACAGCACCGACCACTGCATCGGGCGATTCATCTGGTCGGCCATGTCCGAGCCGCTCATCTGCGCCAGCGCCATCAACGACGCGTAGCGCCCCGCAGCGGCTTCGTCCAGCACCAGCGGCAGCAGCGAGGCGGTTTCCGGCGCATACGAAAACCCGAACGCCAGGGCGGCTACGGTATCGGCGTTGACCTCCTGGTGATGCAGTTCACCGGTGCGTGGGTCGCGGTAATCCACCGGTGCCGGCGCCTGGCGCAGGCGCTCCACCACCTGGCGCAGCTGGGTGCGCGTGTCCACCGGGAAACGCTTGGCGCAGGCTGGCTGCGCCTTGCATTGGGTGGTCTGCAACGCGATCGCGTCTTCAAAGGTGCGCGCAAATTCGCCGCCAATGACCAGATCGTTGGGGGCCACGCCATCGAGCACCACGGTGCGGGTGTGCTGCGGGTAGCGCGCCGCGTACTGCTGCGCGACGCGCGTGCCGTAGGAGCCGCCGATCAGGTTGATCTGTTGCGCGCCCAGCGCCTCACGTACCGCATCCAGATCGCCGATGGCTTCGCTGGTGGTGAAATAGCGCGGGTCGGCATCGTTGCGCAGCCCTGCAGCACAGCGCGCCGCATAGGCGCTCAGCTGCTCGGAGGTGGCGGCACTGTCGTTTTCCAGCACCAGCGGCGTGCCGTCCGCATCGCGGCATTCCAGCGGATGCGAGCCGCCGGTGCCGCGCTGATCGACCAGAAAGATGTCGCGTTGCTTGCGCACTTCGCGCAGGCCCATGTCGACGATCGCCGCCACCTGCGTAGCCGATTGCCCGGGCCCGCCGGCGATGAAGAACACCGGGTCCGGCGCGTGGCTGGCGCCTGCGTCACTTTCCAGCCAGGCGATCTTGAGCGCGAGCTTGCGCCCGTTCGGCGCGGCCGGATTTTCCGGTACCTGCAACTGTGCGCACTGCGCCTCGATGTTGCCGGCGGCGCTGCCGGAGCTGAGCGTGCATGGCGAAAACTGCAGGCGGCCGTAGGCATTGCCCGCCCCCGTGGTGGACGCGGCCTGCCCCTTGCCCGTGGCCGCCACGGCGCCCTCGCCCGCGCGCTGGCAGCCGCCCAGCGCCACTGCCAGCGCAAGCACCAGCGTCATTGTCCTGACGTGCTTTGCCATTCCCGCTGATCTCCGTGTGATCCATGGTCCTGTGACGCTGCATCCGGCCCGACGTGACCGTTGCGGCTACTGCCCGTCTTCAAACAGGAAGACGTGCTCGATCGATTCCCCAAACAGACGCGCGATGCGAAACGCCAATGGCAGGCTGGGATCGTACTTGCCGGTCTCCAGTGCGTTGATCGTTTGCCGCGACACGCCCAGCTGCTCGGCCAACTCCCCTTGCGACCAGCCACTGGCCTCGCGCAGTTCCCGCACGCGGCTGTTCATTGGTAGCGGCGCGCGTTGACGCCCTTGGTGATGCCGTAGGTGGCGCACAGGACCGGGAACACCCACAACATTGCGACCGTGGCCGGGATGTCGATCAACTGCGCCGCCTGCAGGAACCCGCCGGTCATGTACGCAGCACTCACCAGCCCGGCAGCGATGGCGATCGATTCCAGTTCGATCCGCCGCTGCATCTCGTCCGAATCACGCACGAAGCGCGCCACCGCACGAATCACCAGCATCAACAACAGCGCAGGCAACAACGCGATCAGCGTGCGCGCCCAGTGCGGCCCCACGCGCGCAAGAAGCGTTGGCCAGCACAGCATCACCGCCACGTACAACAGCATCGGGATGCCGAATTCACGGTAGTAACGCCGCGCCAGCGCCGGCACTACACTGTCGCGCATGCCGCCGGGTGACAGCCACAGCATCAGCGCCATCAACAGGCCCGCCGCCCCCATACCGACGCACAGGCCAATCAGATACTGGCCCAGCGGCAGCACCCGCCAATACCCAAGTGCACCGCCGCCGAGCAAGCTCAGGCTGATGCCCAACGCCACCAGTGCACTGCGTTTGCAGCCGCTCATGCGCGTTGCGCCTTTCCGGATGTTGCGTGCAATTGCAGTGCATCAGCGTGCGCGTGGTTGCGGCGACGCGGTGCTGCCGGAGGCACTGACGCCCAGTGCGGTGGGAGGTGCTGATGCATGCGACATGCCTGTCAAGTTCACTTGACAGGCACAATGCGCGGCACCGGGCGGACTGTCAAGCGTCCTTTACATGTTGCGCGGCTCGGCAGGCGGCGCATGGGCGTCCTGGCTGCCATGGATCACGGATTGGTGGAGCACGCGCCAGAGCTGAGCGTTGCGGGTCCGGGCATGCACGAATTCGACGTGGGAGCGGCTTCGAGGCGATCGTGACGTCCCGAAGACGAGGGAATATCTCCGGAGCCGCCGAGTCAAAACCTTCTGCCCCAGCGCCGCAGCGCGCGTGCCGGCAGCGATGCGATTGATGAGTCGTTGTTCGCGGCCACGCGATTGCATGCAACGCTTCAATCGGTGCATGCAGCGCGCGCCGCGCTACTTCAAATACGTCTTGAGAATCGCCGCCACCTCGTCCACGGCCTGCTCGCGCGTGCCGCGCGCGTCCGGTGCAGCGACATGGTGCTGCAGGTGCTCGGTCAGCAGCTCCACCATCAGGCCTTGCGCAGCACCGCGGAAGGCGGCGACCTGGGTCAGCAAGGCGGTGCATTCCACATCCTGCGCCAGCGCTTTCTCCAGCGCCTCGACCTGCCCGCGAATCTTGCGGACCCGCGCGAGCAGCTTGGATTTGTCCTGAGTTAGATGCGCCATGCAGATACCCCCCAGGGGTATTTCGGATACCATCGGGGGGTATCTTAGTCAGGCCGCCTCGCCCATGTCGAACACCCCGCCCCTCCCGCACTGTGCGCAACCGCAGGCCTTTGTGGGTGGCAACCCGCTTGCCGAGCGCAGCACCCGCAAGGCGGTCGTGCTGACCGCGCTGATGATGGTGGTGGAGATCGTGGGCGGTTGGGTGCTCAACTCCATGGCCCTGCTTGCCGACGGCTGGCATATGAGCTCGCATGCGCTGGCACTGGGCTTGGCGTTGTTCGCCTACGCATTCGCGCGCCGCCACACCCGCGACGGGCGCTTCGCGTTCGGCACCTGGAAAGTCGAAGTGCTGGGCGGCTACTCCAGCGCAATCCTGCTGTTGGGTGTGGCCGGGTTGATGGCCTTCCAGTCGGTGGAGCGGCTGGTCTCGCCCAAACCGGTGCATTACCCGGAAGCCACCGCGATCGCGGTCGTCGGCCTGCTGGTCAATCTGATCTGTGCGTGGTGGCTGCGCGATTCGCATGGCCATGCGCATCACCATGATCACGCGCATGGGTATGGACATGCGCACGGACATGGACCACATGGCCACGCGCACACGCACGGCCACAGCGATCTGAACCTGCGCGCGGCGTATCTGCACGTGGTGGCGGATGCAGCCACCTCGGTGCTGGCGATCGTGGCGCTGGTGGTCGGCATGCGCTGGGGCGTGACCTGGATGGATCCGCTCATGGGCATCGTTGGTGCGGTGCTGGTCACCGTATGGGCCTGGGGGCTGTTGCGCAGCACCGGCCGGGTGTTGCTGGATGCGGAGATGGATGCGCCGGTGGTGGAGGAAATCCGCGAGGTGATCGCTGCACTGCCCTACGCCGCACGCATTGCCGACCTGCATGTGTGGCGCATCGGCACAGACCGCTACGCCTGTCTGATCAGCCTCGTCACCGAAGCCACCGTCGCCGCAGAAGCCATCCGCGCGGCGCTACAGATCCACGAAGAACTGGTGCACATCACGGTGGAAGTGCAGCGCCCCGAGGGCGCTTCTGCAGCGGTGTAAGACGCGTAATGCGCCGTGCGATCGCGCATGGCAGCAGTGCATCGCC
Organism: Xanthomonas sp. NCPPB 2922; assembly: GCF_041520885.1. Lineage (NCBI taxonomy): Bacteria > Pseudomonadati > Pseudomonadota > Gammaproteobacteria > Lysobacterales > Lysobacteraceae > Xanthomonas > Xanthomonas sp. NCPPB 2922. Next base: position 21,803 of record NZ_JBGOFY010000008.1, read on the forward strand.
CATCGCCGTGCAACGTGCGCTTGAGCGCGCTTTTCAGCGGGCGCAGCAGTGCGTGCGCAGCCGTCACACGTGCACGAGTGCGCTACGCTTGCGCATCACTCATGCCCGGGAGCCGCGATGCGCTTGACCCTGTTACTGGCCACCACGCTGGCATGTTGCACGGCAACCGCGGCCTCGGCGCAACCTGCCGCGCAACGCGAGATCCAGTTGGACATCGCCAGCGCCGGCGCATCGGTGGATCGGTGGATCGGTTCTATGCGCTGTCGGTCGGCTCGGATTTTCCAGGCACCTTGATCCGCGACGACACCCAGGCGCATCTGCTGCCCGCAGTGCAGGAACTGGGCTTTCGCTACATCCGCTTCCACGACGTGTTCCATGACGTGCTCGGCACGGTCAAGGAGGTCGATGGCACGCTCGTGTACGACTGGACGCAGCTGGACAAACTCTACGACGCACTGCTGGCCAAGAAGATCCGCCCATTCGTCGAACTGGGCTTCACCCCGACCGCCATGAAGACCTCCGAGCAGACCCTGTTCTACTGGAAGGGCAACACCTCGCATCCGGACCCGGCCAAGTGGACGCAGCTGATCGATGCATACGTGCGCCACATTCGCGCACGTTACGGCGCGGATGAAGTCCGCCAGTGGTATTTCGAAGTATGGAACGAGCCCAATCTCAAAGACTTCTGGGAGAACGCCGACCAGCAGGCCTACTTCGATCTGTACGCCAACACCGCGCGCACCATCAAGGCCATCGACCCGCAGCTGCGCGTGGGCGGCCCCTCCACCGCCGGCGCGGCATGGGTGCCGGAGCTGCTGGCCTTCGTGCAGAAAAACAAGCTACCCATCGACTTCGTCACCACCCACACCTATGGCGTGGATGGCGGGTTTCTCGATGAAGACGGCAAGCAGGACACCAAGCTCTCCGCCTCGCCCGAGGCCATTGTGGGCGATGTGCGGCGCGTGCGCGCGCAGATCCAGGCCTCGCCATATCCGGATCTGCCGCTGTTTTTCACCGAGTGGAGCAGCAGCTACACGCCGCGCGATTTCGTCCACGACAGCTACATCAGCGCGCCGTACATCCTGACCAAACTCAAGCAGGTGCAGGGCGTGGTGCAGGGCATGAGCTACTGGACCTATACCGACTTGTTCGAAGAGCCCGGCCCGCCGCCGACGCCCTTCCACGGCGGCTTCGGGCTGATGAACCGCGAAGGCATCCGCAAGCCAGCCTGGTTCGCCTACAAGTATTTGAATGCCCTGCAGGGGCGCAGCCTTGCGGTGGACGATGCGCACACGCTCGCCGCAGTGGACGGCAAGCGCATTGCCGCGGTGGCCTGGGATTGGCAGCAGCCGGTGCAGGCGGTGAGCAATACGCCGTTTTATACCCGCCAGGTGCCGGCAAGCGACAGCAAGGCAATCGTGTTCCGGTTGGCGCATGTGCCGGCGGGTACCTATCGGCTGCAGGTGCGCAAGACCGGCTACCGCCGCAATGACCCGCTGTCGCTCTACATCGACATGGGCATGCCCAAGCAACTTGCTGCAGACCAGCTGACCCAACTGCAGCAGGCCACGCGCGATGTGCCCGAGCAGGACCGCCGCGTGCGCGTGGGCGCCGAGGGTGCGGTTGCGGTCACGGTGCCGATGCGCAGCAACGATGTGGTGCTGCTGACGCTGGAACCGGCAACGCGCTGAGCGTTGCCGCCTCCCTGCCCTGACGCTGCGCCTGCACACATGTTGCAGGCGGCCGCCTCAACGCACCGCGCTCAGGCCGCAGGCTTGGGCGGTGACGCGCTCACGTATTTCTCGCGGCGGATCTGTGCATTCGGCAGGCCTGCCTCGCGCAGCGCCACCGCGCAGGTGTCCACCATGTCCGGGTTGCCGCACAGGTAGGCGATGTCGCCATCGGCCGTCGGCGCGAACTCGGCCAGATGTTGCTGCACGTAGCCATGCCGTACGTCGGCATGCGGCTGTTCGGGCAACTCGCGCGAGAAGCACGGCACGTAGCGGAACTGCGGATGCGCATCGGCAAACGCGCGGAAATCATCGCCGTACAGCAGCTCAGCGGGCGTGCGTGCGCCTTGCAGCAGCACCACCTCCAGCCCACGGCTGGCGATTGCCTCGGCCAGCAGCGGCAGCATCGAGCGATACGGCGTCACCCCGGTGCCGGTGGCGATCAGCAGGTAGCGCCGGTTGTGGTCGCCCGGCAGCAGGCAGAACTTGCCGTAGGGGCCGCTGGCCTGCAGCTGGTCGCCAATCTCCAGGCCCTCGAACAGCGCGGTGGCCGAGCCGCCGGGTACGAAACTCACCGCGATCTCCACCGCCTCGCCCGGTCCCAGCGCGTGGTCGTGGATGGTCGCCAGCGAATAGCTGCGCTTGGCATCGGTGCCATCGGCGTACTGGAAATGGATCTGAATGAACTGCCCGGGCTGGAAATCCAGCGGCTGCCCGTCATCACGCAGGAACTGGCAGTGGGCCACGGTGGGCGCGAGCATGCGCCTGTCGACAAGCTTGAGGGGGAATTGAACGGGCACGAACGGATTTAGGACAGTCTGTGATCGGGGCGAACCCCCACGGGCTTCTATAATAGCGGCTGCAACTCGCTGCGCCGTCACGCTGACGCGAAGGACCATCTTGAATTCCCCATCTCCGACCGCGGCACCCGCCCTGCGCGTGTGCGACCTGCGCAAGACCTACGACAACGGCACCCAGGCGCTCAAGGGCGTGTCGCTGGACGTGGCGCCTGGCGACTTTTTCGCCCTGCTCGGCCCCAACGGGGCGGGCAAGTCCACCCTGATCGGCATCATCAGCTCGCTGGTGAACCTCTCGCAGGGCCAGGTCGAGGTCTTCGGCACCGATCTGGTCCGCCACCGCAGCGATGCGATGCGGCTGATCGGCCTGGTCCCGCAGGAAGTGAACTTCAACCTGTTCGAAAAGCCCTTCGACATCCTGGTCAACTACGCCGGGTTCTACGGCATGCCGCGCGAGCAGGCTGCCGCCCTGGCCGAGGCCGAGCTGCGCCGCGCGCATCTGTGGGAAAAGGCGCAGGTGATGAGCCGCACGCTCTCCGGCGGCATGAAGCGCCGCCTGATGATCGCGCGCGCCATGATGACCCAGCCGCGGCTGCTGATCCTGGACGAGCCCACCGCCGGTGTGGATATCGAGATCCGCCGCGACATGTGGCGCGTGCTCAAGGAGATCAATGCCGCCGGCACCACGATCATCCTGACCACCCACTACCTGGAAGAGGCCGAGCACCTGTGCCGCAACCTGGCCATCATCAACCACGGCCAGATCGTCACCCAGGGCCCGATGCGCGAGCTGCTGGCCAAGCTCGACGTGGAAGGCTTCCTGTTCGATATCGATGGTGAGTTGCCGGCGCAGCTTCCGGTGATCGAAGGCACCACGCTCACCGCGATCGACGGCCATACACTGGATCTGGACATGCCGCGCGCGATGGACCTCAACCGCGTGTTCGCCACCCTGGGCGATGCCGGCATCCGGGTGCGCTCGATGCGCACCAAGAGCAACCGGCTGGAAGAATTGTTCGTCCGTCTGACCGGGCCTGGCGACACCACTGTTGCCACGCCCCCTGCTGCAGCGGCGCCAGCGCGCCCGGCAGGCCACCCATGAGTTCCCCGGAGCCTTCGATGTCTGCTGTCCCCGCTACCTCCCGCCAGCGCAACTGGGTTGCACTGGGCACCATCGTGCGCCGCGAAGTGCAGCGCATCCTGCGCATCTGGGGCCAGACCCTGGTGCCGCCGGCCATCACCATGACGCTGTACTTTTTGATCTTCGGCGGGCTGATCGGCTCGCGCGTGGGCGACATGGGCGGCTACACGTACATGCAGTTCATCGTGCCGGGCCTGGTGATGATGAGCGTGATCCAGAACAGCTACGGCAACATCAGCTCCAGTTTCTTCGGCGCCAAGTTCGGCCGCCACGTGGAAGAACTGCTGGTCAGCCCGATGCCCAACTGGGTGATCCTGTGGGGCTACGTGGCCGGCGCGGTGCTGCGCGGGGTCATGGTGGGCGCGTTGGTACTGATCATCGCCATGTTCTTCACCCCGGTGCGCATCCCGCACCCGCTGGTGACGCTGACCACGGTGCTGCTGGGCGCGACGATCTTCTCGCTGGCCGGCTTCGTCAACGCGGTGTACGCCAAGAAGTTCGACGACGTGGCCATCGTGCCCACCTTCATCCTGACCCCGCTGACCTACCTGGGCGGCGTGTTCTATTCGGTGAAGCTGCTGCCCGGCTGGGCCGAAGCCGCCACCCACGCCAACCCGATCTTCTACATGGTCAACGCGTTCCGCTACGGCCTGCTCGGCAGCTCCGACGTGCCGATCTGGGTGGCCTACGCGCTGATGCTCGGCTTTGTCGCGGTGCTGAGCGCGTTGGCGCTGTGGCTGCTGCGGCGTGGCGTTGGACTGCGGAGCTGATGGCGCAATTCAGCGACTACATCGTCTTTGTCGATGAGAGTGGCGATCACGGGATGGCGAGTATTGATCCTGCCTTCCCATTGTTTGTGCTGTCGTGCTGCCTGATCAGCAAGCGCGATTACATGGCAACCGTTGTGCCTGCGATCCAGCGGATCAAGTTCGCGACGTTTGGCCATGACGCCGTCGTGCTGCATGAGCGCGAGATCCGCAGGGATATCGGGCCGTTCGCAGTGTTGCGTGATCGCGACAAGAAACAGGCACTTCTCGATGCGCTGACAGACGCATTGGCGCTGGCGCCGATGACGATCTTTGCCGCTGTGATCGACAAGCGCCGCCTTCAGGATCGCCAGCGCGGTGAAAACCCGTATGAAATCTCGATGCGCTTCTGCCTTGAGCGGATGTATTACAAACTCAGCAAGCAGGGACAGGTGGCGCAAGCGGGAGAGCCGTTGACCACGCACGTGCTGTGCGAGGCACGTGGGCGCAGCGAAGACCAGGATCTGGAATTGGCGTTTCGCCGGATCTGTGGGGGAGACAATTTCTCTGGCATAGAGCTGCCATTCGATCCGGTGATCTGCGACAAGAAGAGCAATGCGATCGGGCTACAACTTGCGGATCTGATCGCTCGCCCCATTGGCGTGCGGCAGCTGCGACCGGAGCAGCCAAATCGCGCCTGGCAGGTGATTGAGCAGAAACTCGACAAGAATCCGGCAGGTCGTTACCTGGGCTATGGCCTGAAGTGTTTCCCATAAACAAAAGGCCCCAGCGAGTCCGCCAGAGCCTGATGCCGACCGAGAATCCCCGATCCGGCTGAAAGCTTAGCACCGTGTCCGGCATGTACCAAACATCACACTGAACGGAGATCCTATGCGCATTCTGATCCTCGGTGCCGGCGGCACTGGCGGCTACTTTGGCGGGCGGCTGGCGCAGGCTGGCGTGGATGTCACCTTCCTGGTGCGTGACGCCCGTGCGGCGCAGCTGCAGGCGCAGGGCTTGCGCATTCGCAGCCCCCTCGGCGATGCCGATCTGCCGGTGGCCACGGTCACCGCGCAGGCGCTGCCCGCGCTGGTGGCGCAGCAGCCGTTCGATCTGGTGATCCTCAGCTGCAAGGCCTACGACCTGGACAGCGCGCTGGAGGCGATTGCGCCGGCGGTCGGCGAGCACACCACGGTGCTGCCGATCCTCAATGGACTGCGCCATTACGCGGCGCTGGACGAACGCTTCGGTGCGGCCCACGTGCTTGGCGGGCTGTGCTTCATCAGCGCCTCCAAGGGCGCCGATGGCGAGATCCTGCACCTGGGCAAGCCGGCCTCGCTGACGTTTGGCGAGCGCAGCGGCGAGGCGGCCTCTGCACGCGTGCAGGCGTTTGCCGCCGCCTGCGCGCAGGCCGGCATCGACCATGTGGCCAGCACCCAGATCGCGCAGGAGCAGTGGATCAAGTACAGCTTCCTCACTGCGCTGGCGGCGGCGACCTGCCTGATGCGTGCGCCGGTGGGCGCGATTGTGGCCACCGACGACGGCCGCGCCTTGATCAACGGCCTGTACAACGAATGCCTGTGGGCCGCCGATGCCGCCGGCCAGCCGATTCCCGAACCCGCACGCGCCAAGGCGCTGCAGACGCTGCTGCAGGTGGACTCGCCGCTGAAGGCCTCGATGCTGCGCGACCTGGAGGCCGGGCAGGATGTGGAAGCGGCGCAGATTGTCGGCGACATGCTCAAGCGTGTGCGCGAGACCGGGCGCAACGCGCCGCTGCTGATGGCGGCGAATGTGCATCTGCAGGCGTATCAGGTGTTGCGGCATAGCTGAGGTTGTTGGGGTGTGCGGGGCGGTTGTTGGGCTGCGTGTAAACCGTACCCCCATCCGCCCTGCGGGCACCTTCCCCCGATGGGGGAAGGGTTGTAGCGCTCTGGGTCGATGTCGATACGTCGAGGTGGCGTTGCGCATCACTGCACGTGAAGCGCTGCCATGCGCGGCGCGCGCTCAAGATCGGCATTGCCATTGCCTTCGCGCCGTAACGACGCGATGCACACGATGCTCTGCCTCCCTTCGCCCGTGTCGCCTCCGATGAAACTGCTCAGCCACCTGTTCCGTGCCGGTCACTTCGTGATCCTGGCGTTCTTCGTGCTGTGCGCCTGCGGGCTGGTGGGCATGGCCGCGCTGGAGCTGTGGCATGGCTTCACCCCGGGCGGCGACATGGTGGTCCGCGACCGCTTCAACGTGGTGTTGGAAGCCATCGGCCTACTCACCGTGGCCTTGGTGACGCTGGAACTGGGCCAGACCATCTTCGAAGAAGAGATCCTGCGCGACGTCAAGGTGAGTGGCCCCACGCGCGTACGCCGTTACTTGTCGCGCTTCTTCGTGGTGATCGTGATCGCGCTGGCCATCGAAACGCTGGTGTCGATCTTCGAGCTGATGCACGACGACCCCGCCAAGTTGCCGTATGCCGCCTCGGTGGGCTTCTGTGCCGGCCTGCTGCTGATTGCCTGGGGCGTATTCGTCAAACTCAATCGCAGCGCCGAAGAGCTGGAACCCGAAGCGATGGCCGAAACCAAGCGCGAAGACAACGAAGTGCAGGAGTAAGCAAGGCGATTACCGCGGATGCATTCGCCAGATCGGCACGGCTGCTAGGCGTCTAGATCGGCCACGCGTCAGTGCGGTGCTTGCCGGCGTTCCGCACATGTCTTGCGACACCGTGCACATGGTGTTCGTCACGCTGGGCTCCCGGCGCAACAACACGACAGCGTCGCAAGGCATCACCGCACCTCGTTGGTGTTTAAGGTCGCGTAGTTGCAGCGGTGGCCTTTGCTGGCATCAGCAGCCGCATTCCCTCGCTGGATTCATCGCCGCCGCGCGCCAGGGGCGTCTGCCTCAGTACGATCGGTGGGCGGCGCTCGCGAGGCGACAGCAATCTGATCGATCCCGCCTTGAGCGTGGTGATGCTGCCTGCCGCATCGCCACGGCCCACCGGTTGGCCACTGCTGCGGGGCTGGTCGGCAGCAATGGCCTGCGCAACCTCGGCTACCACACCCCAGACCTGCACGCGGTCGCCGCTGCGCACACGGGTGCCCAAGCGCAGGGTGAACTCGCCCTCGCCGGGCATCCCGATGCCGGTGTCGTAGCCCTGGTCGAGCACGAACAGCGCGTCGGAGGTGGCGTCCACGCCATCGCCTTCGTCCTGCACGAACCAACCGATCGGCCTACTGCGGGTGCCCTCGCCCACCGTCTCGGCGACTTCCTGCGCAAGATCGTCCTCATCGCCGGCCAGGCTGCGGGTCACGATGCCTTCGATGCGCACTTCTTGCCCCAGCAGCGGGCTGATGGCACCCGCGCCCTGCACGCGACCGATCAGCACACGGTCCGCGTCCATCGGCACGACGGCCTGGTCACTCTCGCCCGGCAGCGGCAAGCGGCACGCACTCAACACTGTGAGCACCAGCAAGGGTGCTCCCCAGCGCACGCGGTGGCGGTGTTGCATCACTCGACTTCCTTGTGGAGACACTGCAGCGGGCCGTTGGCTGCATCGCCAACGGCGCGTGGTTCGACGCTAGGCTGCTGGCAGCGCCGGCACCGAGGTCGGCTTGCCGTCGTCGCCGAGCGCGATCATCACGAAGTGGCCGCGGGTGCACAGTTCGCGTGCGCCGCTGAGCAGATCTTCGGCGATCAACTCCACTTCCACCTTGATCGAACTGCGCCCCACCGAGACCACGCGCGCGATGGTCTCCACCATCTGCCCCTGGCGGATCGGCAACTTGAAATCCACCTGGTCCGAGCGTGCGGTCACCACGGTGCGGCGCGCATAGCGCGAGGCGGCCAGGAACGCGGCCTTGTCCATCCACGCCAGCGCCTGGCCACCGAACAGCGTGCCCATGTGGTTGGTGTGGTTGGGGAACACGATCTCGGCCATGCGCGCTTCGATCGGTGGAGGGGTCTGCGGGCTGTCGGACATCGTGGGATCCAGGAAGAAGGTGGAACAAACGGTGCGCGGGCGATGCGGCCGCGGCGGCTGTGTGGCATGCACGCATTCGACATGCCTTGCGTGTCGAAGCACAACGATAGCCTGATCCGCGCGATGTGCAGGCGACGGCGCTACGCAATGCGAGGCATTCGTGCTGTCTGGGCTTCGTCACGACTGCGCTGCGGCTGGCGGCTGCGGCTGGAGCACGAACAACCACACGCGCTGCGTGTCACCACATGCCAAGCCGGGGTGTCGGTGCAAAGGTGCAGCGAATGCAGCGAATGCAGCGAATGCAGCGAGAGCGTACGCGGGACAAGCACCCATCGGCTGCCGCGGCCGGGTCCGCTCCTACGAGAGCGGATTCCCCACTAGCGTCGGGTCACGCGTTGCGTGCACAAGCACGCGCCGCACCAGACCTCGCTCAAAGGCTGGTCTTGACCGCGGTTTCCACCTGCGCCGGCGACTGGAAGCCGGGCAGGCGCGCCACCTCGCTGCCGTCGCGGTACAGCGCCAGGGTCGGCGTCTGGCGCAGACCCAGATCGCGGAAGAATTCCTCGCCCACCACTTCCAGCTTGACCTTCAACAAGGCCACGCCGGCAGCGGCATCGCTGGCGGAGAACTTGTCCAGCGACATGTCGAGCATCTTGCAGCCCGGGCAATTGTCCTTGTAGAAATCCACCAGCGCGCGCGGATGCGCGGCGAGGACTTCGGTGTAGTGCTCAGGCGACGTGACGGTAATGGTCTGCATCATGGGGATCGTTCTTGCATTGGGCCAGAACCTCGTCGGTCCAGGCGGCGATAGCGTGCGCATCACGCACGCCGTGGGGCATCTGTTCGATGGTCAAACGCGGAAACGGGCTGGCGAAGAACTGTGCGATGCGATGCACCGCACCGCAAAAATAGTCCTCGCCCCACTGCGTTTCGCCTGTGCCGAACACGGCCACCTGCGGTGGCTTGCCCAGCGTTTCAACCAACTCGACGATAAAACGTTTCATCTCCGACGGCGTACGCCCGCCGTTGTCGGTCCAGCTGCCCAACAGGAACAGGTCGTACTGCCCCGGCGCATGCGGCACCTGTTCCAGCCGCTGCACATCGGTCTCCAGCCAGGTCACCGTGTGCCCGGCCGCCTCGCAGCGCAAGGCCACACTGCGCGCAACATCACGCGTGTTGCCGCTCAACGATGCCAGGGCGAGCAGGATGTTCATCATTCGGGAGTTACTTGTCAGACTACCAATTTCAACTCTTCGAGCCTAATAGCCATAGCCTCATTACTCACGCCAAAAAAATCAGACAAAGAATTAAAATTTCGCCCGTTGAAATTAGAAGCGCTTGCCAGATGCCGAGAAACATGACGAAGTGTTGGGAAAAATTCTTCAGCCTCCCACAAAGGCCGCCCCATCAAAGCAACAGAAGTCTGCTCATTAAGCACGAATGGTCCAAGGAAGCGCCAACCAAATTCTTCACACACAAGCCGTTCTGGCATCAAAAAAATCGTTGCAAACGCGTCGGCTTCGCGCTCGACTGGATTTCGTCCAATCTTCGTCCCCTTGAGCGGACGATCGCGATGAAGCCCAGAAAGATGTGGATGAAGCACAGCGTGCCCAATCTCATGAGCGGCAGTGAAGCGTGCGACACTAGGCTCTATGTCTCGAGCAAGCTTAATAGTTCGACTCGACTGATCAATCAAGCCAGCTACAGCGATTTGGCTGCGACCTTGCATCATCCAACCAAGACTTGGCACTTCTTGAAATCCATAGCCAAGTATTTTAGCTGCGAATTCTGGACATAGAACATCGATTGGACGAACACTAGAACCAAGCCCAAACTCATTCCTTCTCACCCAGAGATCACGATGGAGGCCGCGCACAGCAAGCTTAATAGACTCTTCGCTGGGAGCTCTATCGACTTTGACCTTACGCCTTACTTCCCTATCAGCATAGCGATAGGGGTTTTGGTGACGAGCAAGCTCTCGTGCGCCTTCCAGTTCCTCAATGTGAGCATACTGATTACCAAGCAGAATCCTGCTTGCACTGATCTCTCGGTCGATTTTGTTAACCATGATTACCTCAAGGTAAGATGAGAACAGGCAAACTTTTAAGCAAAATCTAAAAGAGCTACATCCAACTCACAGATCGTCGAACCCATTATCCGAATTGGTCTTCTTGTACGAAGCATTACGCATTTCGAAGAAGTCGGTCTTGGTTTCGGTGAAGTTGTCGGCGTAGGCCTTGATCCACGGCATCACGTTGTCGTTGGCGCCTTCGTACAGCTTCTCGATGCCGAGCATGCCGGCCATCTTGTTGGCGCGGTACTTCACGTAGCGGATCATTTCGTCGACGTCGATGCCGTCGATGCCGTCCAGCACTTCAGCCGTCCACACCGTTTCCAGGTCGATCGCGTGCTCGAAGGCCTTGTGCACGTAATCGGTGAGCTGGTCGCCCTGCAGCGCCTGGTTCTCGCCGATGATGGCGCGGATCAATTCGCTGATGAACTTGGAGTGGGCCAGCTCGTCGCGGTTGATGAAGCTGATGATCTTGCCGGTGCCGGTCATGCGGTTCTGGCGGACCAGATTGTAGAAGTACGCAAAGCCGGAATAGAAGTTGATGCCTTCCAGGATCGAGGACTGGATCAGCGCGCGGATCAGCGTTTCGGCCGTCTTGTCGCGCATGAAGTCGTCGTAGGCGCCCATGATCGGCGCATTGCGCTTGATGATGGTCGGGTGCGTGCGCGCGATCTCGAACACGCGGTTCTGGTCGGCCAGGCCGGTGATGGAGGCCAGCACGTAGCTGTAGCTCTCGTTATGGATCACTTCCTGCTGGCCGATGATCGCGGCATTGGCATGCGCGGCCGGGTCGGTGATGTATTCGGCGACGTTGTAGATGAAGCGCGTCTGCGGCGAATCCAGCGTGGCCAGCAAGCCGATGATCGAGTCATAGGCATTTTTCTCGCGCGCCGAGAGCTCGTTGTACTGGCGCGCATCGCCCTTCATGTCCACTTCGTCGGGGATCCAGAAGTTGGTCGACAGCTCCTTGTACGCCCGATAGAAGGACGGGTACGGAATGTCGTTCCAGTTGAGGATGCCGGACGTGGAGCCATTGATGATGGCAGTGGAGCGATTGGGGTGACGCGGCTCCAGGATCTTGATGCGCTCAAGCGGTGTTGCGGACATGGGTCTTTACTCGTCTTTCAGGCGTCGCGCGTCCACATGGGAACGGCGACAGCAAAATCGTGCTGGAGAAAAGCCCCCCTGAGTCAGGGGGGCGCGCCGAAGGCGCAGGGGTGTGGATGCTGATGAGCCGGGGCCCGCGGTTCGCAGGGCGAACCGTGGGGAGCTAAGCGCGAATGCGCTTAGCTCGAACACCACTCACATTCACTGATATCGATATCGTTGGAGCGCACGTAGTACGTGGTCTTCAAGCCTTCACGCCAGGCGGTCATGTGCAGATCCAGCAACGTACTCGCACGGATGGTGCTGGGCACATAGAAGTTGAAGCTGATCGACTGGTCGATGTGGCGCTGGCGACGCGCGTTCTGGCGCACGCTGGCGAACTGGTCGACCTTGTAGGCGCCCTTTTCGTAGTACGGCCACGTGTCCAGCGACAGGCCGGGCGCGGCCACGGGGCGACGGAAGTCCTTCTTTTCTTCGTAGTAGAACGCGCTGTAGATCGGGTCGATCGACGCGGTGGAGCCGGCGATCTGCGCGGTGCTCATGTTCGGCGCCACGGCCAGCATCCAGGCGTTACGCACGCCGTTGACCGCCACCTGCGCGGACAGCTCCAGCCACTGCGGGCTGTTGTAATCGCGCGCACGGAAGTACTCACCGGTATGCCAATCGCTGCCGCGGAACACGCTGTAGGTGCCCTTTTCCTTGGCCAGCTCCATGCTCGCCTGGACGGTCAGGTAGTTGATGCGCTCGTACAGCTCGTCGCTGTAGTCCTCGGCTTCCTTGGCATTCCAGTGGATCGCCTTCTGCGCAAGCAGGTGATGCCAGCCGAACGTGCCCAGGCCGATGGCGCGGTACTTCTGGTTGGTGATGGTGGCCTGCGGCACCGGCAACTGGTTCAGATCGATCACGTTGTCGAGCATGCGCACCTGGATCGGGATCAACCGCTCCAGCACGTCGGCGCCCAGCAGATCGGCCTGGTCGGCCTGCACGGTGATCGCGCGGCCCAGGTTGATCGAAGACAGGTTGCACACCACGAAGTCGCCGGCCTTCTTGGTGGTGACGATCTGATTGCCGCTGATGATTTCCTGCATCATCCGCGTGGGGCTCATGTTCTGCAGGATCTCGGTGCACAGGTTGGACGAATAGACCATGCCCTCGTGCTTGTTCGGATTCTTGCGATTGACTTCATCGCGGTAGAACATGAACGGGTTGCCGGTTTCCAGCTGGCTGACCATGATCCGCTTGAAGATCTCGATCGCCTTGACGGTCTTGCGGGTGATGCGCTCGTCGGCAACCACTTCCTCGTACTTCTTGCGGAAGCTGCTGTTGGCGTCGCCCTTCTTCTCGTCATAGAAGTCCTGCAGGTACCAGCCCTTGATGCGCTTGACTTCATGCGGATCGAACAGGTACCAGTCGCCGCGGCGCTCGACCGCTTCCATGAACAGGTCCGGGATGCACACCGAGGTGAACACGTCGTGCGCGCGCAGACGCTGGTCGCCGTTGTTCAGGCGCAGATCCAGGAACGATTCGATGTCGCGGTGGAAGATGTCCAGGTAGACGGCGATGGCGCCCTTGCGCTGGCCCAGCTGATCCACCGACACGGCGGTGTTGTTGAGCTGCTTGATCCACGGCACCACGCCGCCGGACGAGTTGGACACGCCGCGGATCGCCGAGCCCGACGAACGCACATAGCCCAGGTACGCGCCCACGCCGCCGCCGTGCTTGGACACGCGCGCCACGTCGGTGTTGGAGTCGTAGATGCCCTGCAGGCTGTCGTCGACGGTGTCGATGAAGCAGCTCGACAGCTGCCCGCCGACCTTGCCGGCATTGGCCAGCGTCGGGGTTGCCACGGTCATGTACAGGTTGGACAGCGCCCAGTAGGCCTCGCCCACCAGCTGCATGCGGCGCTCGCGCGGCTTCTCGTCCTGCATCAGGTACAGGGCGATGGTCAGCCAGCGCTCCTGCGGCAGCTCGAACACGCCGCGCGAGTTGTCGGTGGCCAGGTAACGGGTGGCCAGCAGGTACAGGCCGTTGTAGGCGAACAGCGTGTCGCGCTCGGGCGCGATCATCTTGCCCGCCTCGATGAGCTCTTCCTTGGAATAGCTCTTGAGGATGTCGTTGGAATAGACGTTACGGTCGGCCAGGCTTTCCTGCAGGCCCACGAACGAGCCGTACTTCTGGCCGGCGTCGTAGAAGCGGTTGCGGCTGGCGCGCTTGTACAGGCGGCGCAGATACAGACGCGCAGCGAAGTGCTCCCACTCCGGGGTGGTCAGATCGACGCGGGCCTCGGCCTCGCGGATCAGGTGGTCGACCAGGTCGTCGGCGTTGACACTGTCCTTGCGCTCGACGAAGCCGAACACCGAGCGCTTGTAGTCGCCCACGTCCAGCTGCGGGAATTCGGCATGGATCTGGTCGATGGCGCGCTCCAGGCGCGCCGGCTCGAACGGGATCTTGCGGTTGCCGGCTTCCTTGGTGATCCAGGTGGAGACGGTTTGTTCTTCGATGGTCTGTGCGTGCATTGCAATGGCTTGGCGGGGGGGCGGCACGACGTCCGACGGGTCACTCAACTCCGGGTGTGCGGGGCTGGGCACGGTCACACTGGCGGGAGCGCTGGTGGGTGCAAGGGTACCGGCGGCGATCGCGGCAAGGGTGTCGTTGGTGGTCATGCGTCCTCCATGCGTAGGCACACGGACCCGCCTGGGGACGGGGTGCGGCCGGATCCGGATTCCCTGGACAGCGATGGCGGTGCAAGGCGCGCAGCACGCAAGACCTGTGGTCCGCGGCGACATCGCCCTCACCCGCCATCTCCTCACCGGAGATTCCACGGCCGCCACCGCGCGGTGTGCTGTCGCGTGGTGGTCGGTGGCGAAACAACCGCAGCGCACCGGCCCCACGCAGTTCGCTCCACGGCACGGCCCTGGATGACTGAATGAAACCGATTGCGGCTGCGGCGAGGAGGCTCATCAATCGCGGGATGCCCGCTGATTGTGCTCTTTCAGGTCCGGCCGCTTTGGGCGGCCAACCACCGACTCCCCCAAGATAGTGGGGTGCTCCCGAGGGGTCAACACATAATGTGGGAAAAACCCGCAAACCCTTGTGGCGCAAAAGCGCCATCTGACGAACGGTCGTTTCGGCGCGCCCAACTGCCCAATCCGAGTGCGCAGTCAAGGCCTGGAGCGGCGTTTTTGCCGACTGGTTGGGTTCGGTTAGGTCAGCCGCGGCACAGGCCGATGCTGAAGCTGGTCACAGTTGGGTGTGGCTATGTCAAGCGTCACCGCAGGCTTGGCGGCTTGCGCTGACGAGTGACATGCCCGCTGCACGCGCTAACCCTTCTCAAGCCAGGGAGCGCCCTAGATAGACATCGACCCGGGCGGTGGACAGACAACGGAACGGTGTCAGGTGGCCAGCCCAGCGTGGGGAGGAAAATTCCCCAACTGCCGCATCAAGACGGGAAGCGGCTTGCTCTACTGGGCATTGCGGTCGAGGGCTCGGTGCCCCCGCCGCTCGCGGGACACTCCGTGAACCCGTCCCTGGGGGCTCGGTGGCGGCATCCATGCCGCCACACGGTCCCGCAAGCGGCGAGGACACCGCACCAGAGGGTTGGTCGGTCGCTTCTTTTATGAAAGCCATGCACACCGACGTTCTCGACTGGTCCTTGCCCGCCCACCGTCGCGGGACCTTACGCGGCATGGATGCCGCGTAAGAGCTTACAAGGACGTACTTGCAGCGTGTCCCGCGATGGTGGGCGGGCAAGGACCCTGCAGCCAAGCCACAGAAGGAGCGGCGCCGGTCCGTCAGCAGCACCCATCCGACAGCCACGAAGGCGCTCCGTAGCCGCTTTTAAGCGGAGCGCGGCCCGTGGCGGGATCAGATCTCGGTCGGGCCGATGTGGTGGCGCTTGCGGTAGCGGATCGACGACCACACCGAGGCGGCGATGAAGGCCACGCCGATCAGGCCGGTCAGCACTTCCGGCACGTGGTAGACGGTACCCACCAGCATGATGATCGCCAGCACGCCGATGGCGTAATGCGCGCCGTGCTCCAGGAACACGAACTCGTCCAGGGTGCCCTTGTGCACCAGGTAGACGGTCATCGAGCGCACGAACATCGCCCCGATCGCCAGGCCCAGCATGATGATCACCACGTCGCGGGTGATGGCAAAGGCGCCGATCACGCCGTCGAACGAGAACGAGGCGTCCAGCACTTCCAGATACAGGAAGGCGGCAATGCCCGAGCGCTTGGCCGGGCCCATGCTGCCGTCTTCGCTCTCTTCGGCCTCGAACAAGGCATCCACGCTACCCACCAGCAGATACAGCAGGATGCCGCCCAGCCCGGCGAACAGCACGCTCTGGAACACCGCATCGGGCAGGAACAGCTTGGTGCCCAGCAGCACCGACACCGCCACGATTACCGACATCGCATCGGCCTTGCCCAGCTTGCCGACCAGCCGCTCCACCGGCCCGAGCCAATGCAGCTTGCGGTCCTGGTCGAACAGGAAGTTCAAAAACACCAGCAGCAGGAACATGCCACCGAAGGCGGCGATGGACGGGTAGTGGTCGGTCAGCACCTGGCTGTAGCGGTCCGGCTCCTTCAGCGCCATTTGCATCACCGGCACCAGGCCCATGCCGGTGGCCACCGACACGATCACGATCGGGAACACCAGGCGCATGCCGAACACGGCGATCAGGATGCCCACGGTGAGGAACAGCTTCCGCCAGAACTCGTTCATGTGCTTGAGCACACCGGCGTTGACCACCGCGTTGTCGAACGACAGCGACACCTCCAGCACGCTCAGCACCAGGCACAGCCATAACGCCTGCCAGATGCCCATCGACGAGGTGTGACCCCACCAGGCCGCCAGGCCCAGGCAGATCGCAGTAACCAAAAACGACATTCTGAAATCGCGAAACATTGACACTCCCAGGCGGGCCGAGACGACAGCCGGACGGCGACACCAGGGCAAGGCCTGGCCGGTCCGGCATGCGGTGGAGGATGGGGGACCGCGGCGTGACGGGGAGTCAGGCCGGGCGTGGCTCGCCCATTATAGGGAGTGTCACCGCCATCAGGGTCGGGTCGTCCGGATCCGGGCGCACGCCGAAGCCCAGGCTCTGGCACATCGCCAGCATGGTGCGGTTCTCGCGCAGCACCTGGCCTTCGATCAGTTTCAGGCCCAGCCAGCGCGCGTACTCGATCATGATGCGCATCAGCTGCCAGCCGATGCCGTGGCCCTTGAGGTCGGAGCGGATCAGGATGCCGTACTCGCCACGCGCGTAATCGGCGTCGGCATGCAGGCGCACCGCGCCGAGCATGTCGCCGGTCTTGGGGTCGATGGCCACCAGTGCGATGGAGCGCGCGTAGTCGAGCTGGGTCAGCCGCGCGATGAATTCGTGGCTGAAATGCTTGACCGACTGGAAGAACCGCAACCGCAGGTCTTCGTCGGTGACCCGGGCGAAGAACGCGCGGAACAGGGCGTCGTCTTCGGGCCGCACCGGGCGCACCAGCGCGTGCGCGCCATCGCCCAGCGCGATGCGACGCTCCCATTCCTTGGGGTACGGAAAGATTGCAAACCGCGGATGGCCGCGGCCCTTGTGCAGCTTGCGCACCGGCGCCACCGCCACGCGCGCGTCCAGCGCAATCACGCCCTCGCGGTCGGCCAGCAGCGGGTTGATGTCCAGCGCGGTGATTTCGGGGATGTCGGCGGCCAGCTGCGCCAGCTTGACCAGCACCAGCGCCACCGCGCGCTCGTCGGCGGCCGGCACGTCGCGGTAGGCCTTGAGGATGCGCGAAACGCGGGTGCGGCCGATCAGTTCGTGGGCCAGGCGCAGGTCCAGCGGTGGCAGCGCCAGCTCGCGGTCGTTGATCACCTCCACCGCGGTGCCACCACGGCCGAACACGATGGCCGGGCCGAACACCGGGTCATCGGCAATGCCGGCGATCAGTTCGCGCGCCTTGGGCCGCAGCACGGTGGGCTGCACGATCACCCCTTCGATCAGCGCATTGGGGTGGGCGGCGCGGGCACGCGCCAGGATGCCGGCCGCCGCCTCGCGCACCGCTGCCACGCTGGACAGGTTCAGGCGCACGCCGTCCACGTCCGACTTGTGTGCAATCTCGCTGGAGAGCACCTTCAAAGTGACCGTACGCCCCATTGCCAACAATGGGTCGGCCAGCAGCGCGGCCTCGTTGGCGGTGGCGGCCACCTGCACCGGCACGATCGGGATGCCGTAGGCGGCCAGCAGGCGGTTGGTGGCGACCGGATCCAGCCAGCGCTGGCCGGCGGCCAGCGCTTCGTTGACAACCGCTCGGCCGACGCCGGCATCGACCACGAAATCTTCCGGCAGGCTGGGCGGGGTTTCCATCAACGCCGCCTGCGCCTCGCGGTAACGCACCAGGTGGGTGAAGCCGCGCACCGCGTCCGACTCGGTGGCGTAGGTGGGCACGCGTGCGGCGTTGAGCGCGGCGATCGCCGCGTCGTCCTGGCCCAGCCACACCGCAAACACCGGTTTCTCGCGCTGGTAGCGGCTGCGCTGTTCCAGCGCGCGGGTCAGCGCCTTGGCCGCATCGGCCGAGGAGGTGAAGGCGGTGGGCACGTTGACCACCAGCAGCGCGTCGTTCTCCGGATCGTCCAGCAACGCTTCGATCGCGGCCGCATAGCGCTCGCCATCGGCGTCGACAATGATGTCCACCGGATTGCTGCGCGACCAACCTTCGGGGAGCGATTGATCCAGCCGCTCCAGTGTCTTGGCCGACAGCTCGGCCAGGGTGCCGCCGCGCAGCAACAGCTGGTCCATTGCCAACTGCCCCACCCCGCCGCCATTGCTCAAGATCGCCAGCCGGCGGCCGGGGAAACTGCCCAGGCGGCCCAGCGTTTCGGCCGCGGCGAACAATTCGTCCAGCGCCCCCACCCGCAACAGCCCGGCCCGCGCGAACGCGGCGCCATACACCGCATCCGAGCCGGCCAGCGCCTGCGCGTGGGTGTCGGCGTTGGGATCAATGCGGAACTGCCGCCCGGACTTGACCACCACCACCGGCTTGGCGCGCGCGGCGGCGCGTGCCGCCGACATGAACTTGCGCGCATCGCCGATGCGTTCGACATACAGCAGGATCGCGCGGGTGCGGTAGTCGGTGGCGAAGTAATCCAGCAGATCGCCGAAATCCACGTCCAGCGTGTCTCCCAGCGAGACCACCGCCGAAAACCCCACCGAACGCGCCACGCCCCACTCCACCAGCGCCGCAGCAATGGCGCTGGATTCGGAAATCAGCGCCAGGTCGCCGGCCTGCGGGCAATGCGCGGCGATGCTGGCATTGAGCCGCGCATGCGGGGCGATCACGCCCAGGCAGTGCGGGCCGAGGATGCGCATGCCCTTGGCGCGCGCCGCCGCTTCCACGCGCGCGGCCGGCGAGCCGGCACCACTGCCCAGGCCGGCAGTGAGAATGATCGCCGCTGCCACACCACGCCGCGCGGCGATGGAGACGATGCGCGGCACGATGCGCGCCGGCGCGGTGATCACCACCAGGTCCGGCACCCAGGGCAGGTCGGTCAACCGTGCCACCGTGCGCACGCCGTCGATTTCGGTATAGCGCGGGCTGACCCAGCCGATCTGCCCGGGAAACCCGGCCGCGCGCAGGTTGCGCACCACCGCGCGCCCGGCCGAGCGATCGCGCGGACTGCCGCCCACCACCGCGACGGTGGTGGGGCGGAACACCTGTTGCAGGTGATACGTACTCATCGTGCAGAAGATGCAGAAACCATCGCGCTACGGTACACGCAGTGGCGTGCGAGGGCACCGTTGCGGCCCGTGTGTGACCGTGCGTTGCTGTGGAGTGCGATGGAGTTGCTCCACTGCGTCATGGTCGTCGGACCTCTTGGCTGCAACGCATCGGACGCGGCAACGGCCTGCCCGTGCGCACGCAGCCGTGGCGGTGCGGGCAGCGCCGTTACTTCACAAATGTCGAGGTGCCCTGCCGGCAACGCGTCGCGCCGTAGGCCATCGTGTAACTTTCGTCGAAGCAGCGCAGCAGGCCAACCAGCACTTCCGGATTGGGTGGCGAACGCGCCTTTCCTTTATCTCAAGACGGCCGGGCACGGCCCGCAAGATCATGGGCCTTCCTGCCCGTGTCCACGTCCCTGCCCGGCCTTGCAGCGAACCTTACAACAAGGTTCCGCTGAGAATCGCCGCGGCAATGCTGAAATAGATCACCAACCCGGTGACATCCACCAAGGTGGCCACGAACGGCGCCGAGGCACTGGCGGGATCGAAGCCGAAGCGTTGCAACACGAACGGCAGCATCGAGCCGGACAAGGAGCCGAAGGTGACGATGCCCACCAGCGCCGCGCCGATGGTGAGCGCCACCATCTGCCAGTGCGGGCCGTAGTCGTACAGGCCGGCGTTCTGCCAGATGGCGATGCGCACGATCGCCAGCACGCCCAGAATCGCGCCCAGCGTGAGCCCGGTGGGCAACTCGCGCAGCGCCACCTTCCACCAGTCGCCCAGGCGGATTTCGCGCAATGCCAGCGAGCGGATCAGCAGCGAGGTGGCCTGCGAGCCGGAGTTGCCGCCCGAGCTCATGATCAACGGAATGAACAAGGTCAGCACCACCGCCTTGGACAGCTCGTCCTCGAAGTGCTGCATGGCGCTGGCGGTGAGCATTTCGCCCAGAAACAACACGCTCAGCCAGCCGGCGCGCTTCTTGATCATCTGCCCGAAGCCAATCTGCATGTACGGCTTGTCCAGCGCTTCCATGCCGCCGAACTTGTGCACGTCTTCGGTGGATTCGGCGATCAACGCATCCAGCACATCGTCCACGGTGACGATGCCCAGCACGTGGCCGCAGGCATCCACCACCGGGATCGCCAGCAGGTCATGGCGGCGGATCAGCCGCGCCACTTCTTCCTGATCCAGGGCCGGGTCTACGGTGACCGGCGGATTGACCTGCGCCACCTCCAGGATCGGTGCCTCGGCCGCGCCGGTGATCAACCGGCGCATGGTCACCACCTGCTGCAGCACACGCGTGTGCGGATCCAGCAGATAGATCGCATACACGGTCTCGCGGCTGCGCTCCACATCGCGGATGTGCTGCAAGGTGCGTCCCACCGTCCAGTCCGACGGCACCGCCACGAACTCGGTGGTCATCAGCGCACCGGCGGTGTTGGGCGGGTAGCGCATCAAGGCCTGGATCGACAGCCGCGCTTCTGCGCTGAGCCGCCACAACAGCGGCTCGCGTTGATCGGCGTCCAGGCCGTGGAAGATGTCGGTGGCGCGGTCGTCGGCCATCTGCCCGAGCAGCACGGCGGCATGCTCGGCCGGCAGCTGCGCAACCAGCGCACTGGCATCGCGCAGCTCGGGTTGTTCGAGCAGCTTCACCGCACGCGGCTGCGGCAACACCGCCAGCAGATGCGCGGCGGCGTCGCGGTCGAGGGTGTTGAGATATTCCACCGCATCGGCCGTGTTGAGTTCGGCCAGGGGTGCGGTCAATGCATCGACGCCTTGGGCAAGGCGCAGGGTTTCGTTGTACATGGGGGTTCGCCTGGTGACGACCGTCGTCGATGACAGCCGGCGAACCTGAAGCCTCAGGCGCTCGTCAGCTGGGTCATCGACCCGGGTCTAGGGTGACTGTCGCTGGACATGAGAGTGAGCTCCGTAAGTGCGGCCGAGCGGATGCCCCGGTCGGTGCGCGGCGCAGTCTGCGCGCATGTGTCCGCCTGGTCAATGCCTCGCGTGCGGCGCGCTTAAGTGGGCGTTGGCAGGGCAATCGCGTGCTGCACGCAGCCAGCGTTGTCACGCGTCGCGACGATTGGCAGCGGCGTTTCGCCTGCAACAAAATTGCGACACGCACAGATCCTGCTGCGTCGTGCACATAGGCGCGGGGCATGCGCAGCGGCAAGGCGCAGCGTTGCCATCGGTTGCCGTTGCATCCTGCACGTAGATGCGCATGCGCCGATCGGCCGCAGTGAACCGGCTGTCGCAAACCTGTGCTGTGCGGCACGGCAATCGGTACAGTTCGCTTCCCGGCATCGCCGTTCCCGCACAGCGTTTGCGGGAGCCGCACCGGCCATCGCATCCGCGCCACTCCGTTGCTTTGCCAGGAACCTTTCATGCCGTCTTTCAAGTCGTTTTTGTTACATCGCGCCAGTCCCGTGTGCCTATGCGTTGCCGCTGGTTGGGGCACGGTGGCGATGGCGCAGACCGTGTTGCCCGACGCCACGCCGGTGCACGCGCATGAAACCACCCAGCATGACGGGCACGAGTGGGGCTACACCGGCCCGGAAGGCGCCGAGCACTGGGCCGAACTGGCCAAGGAAAATGCGCTGTGCGGCAATGGGCAGCAGAACAGCCCCATCGATCTGAAGGACGCGATCGACGCCACGCTGGGCAAGCTGCAACTGGACTACGGCGCCGTGCCGCTGGTGGTGCGCAACACCGGCCACTCCATCCAGCTGGATCTGCATGCCGGCGGCACGATGCGGGTCGGCGGCAAGCAGTACGATGCCCTGCAGCTGCATTTCCATCATCCCAGCGAGCACCTATTGAATGGCCGGCGCTTTCCGATGGAGGCGCACATCGTGCACCAGGGCCCGGACGGAACGCTCGGCGTGCTGGCGATCTTCTTCGAGACCGGCAAGGCCAATCCGGCCTTCCAGCGCGTGCTCGATGCCATGCCGAACGACAAGAACCAGACCCGGCAGGTGGCCGATGCGGTCGTGCGCGCCAGCGATTTTCTCCCGCCCGCCACTCAGCGCAGCTTCTACCGCTACGAAGGCTCGCTGACCACCCCGCCCTGCAGCGAAACGGTGGATTGGGTGGTCTTGAGTCAGCCGGTGCAGGTGTCCAGGGAACAGATCAACGCGTTCGAGCGCGTGTACCCGTTCAACGCGCGCCCGCTGCAGCCGCTGGATCGTCGCTTCCTGCTCAAGAGCCACTGAGCCCGGCGCAAGCGCGCCGCCTCCATCGCAGCGCGCTGAACACTGTTTGCTCCTAGCTCCGCGTCTACTCGCTAGACCGACAGCCGACGTCCGTTGTGCGTTAGCTGTCGGGTTGGCTGCCTGCCTTGCGTGGCATAGCGGAGATCAGCGCGTTGCACGCGTGCGGATCGCGCGCGGCGGCTTGCGTCGTCGTGCCGGGGTTTGGGGGACGGGCACGCTCCGCTTCCACCGCACGCAACAAGAGCACTCGGCCGCCATTGTCTGAAGGCGGGGTCAAGGCTCAGCCGTGACGGCCGCTGTCAACGGCCCCGGCACAGGCATGCAAGCCGGCTGCCTGCCTTGCGCGGCATAATGCGCACCTCAACGGAGAGTGCAACATGCATAGCGGCGGCCTCGAACTGGCCTTGGTCCTGATGCTGGCGGCGATCGTGGCCGTGCCGGTGTTCAAGCGCTTCGGCCTGGGTGCGGTGCTGGCGTACCTGGTTGCCGGCGTGGTGCTCGGGCCCGATGGCGTGGGCGTGGTGCAGGATGCCGAACGCATCAGCGGTGCAGCCGAGATCGGTGTGGTGATGCTGCTGTTCGTGATCGGGCTGGAGCTGTCGCCGGCGCGGCTGAAGGTGATGCGCCATTCGGTGTTCGGCGCCGGCACCACCCAGGTGGTGATGACCGCGCTGATCCTGGGCGGCCTGCTGATGGCCGGGCAACTGGGCTGGAAAACCTCGCTCATCGTCGGCGTGGCGCTGGCGCTGTCGTCCACTGCGGTGGGCCTGCAGCTGCTGGCCGAACGCAAGGCGCTGGGCAGCGATTACGGACGACTGGCCTTCGCCATCCTGCTGTTCCAGGACTTGATCGCCATCCCGCTGCTGGCCGCCATTCCGCTGCTGGGCGGCAGCAAAAATGCCACGCTGGACTGGCAGGACGTGGCCAAGGCGCTGGTGGCGTTGACGCTGGTCATCCTGTGCGGCCGCTTCGTGCTGCGGCATCTGTTCAATGTGGTGGCGCGCACGCGCATGCCCGAGGTGTTCACCGCCAGCGCCTTGCTGGTGGTGCTGGGCACTGCCTGGATCATGCAGGAGGCCGGCCTGAGCGCCAGCCTGGGCGCCTTCATCGCCGGCGTGCTGCTGGCCGATTCGGAATTCCGCCACGAGCTCGAATCGCAGATCGAGCCGTTCGAAGGCTTGCTGCTGGGGCTGTTCTTCATTTCGGTGGGCATGGGCATCGATCTGGACCGGGTGGTGTCCGAACCGTGGTTGATCGCCGCCGGCGTGGGCATCTTGCTGCTGGTCAAGTTCGCGCTGCTGGTGGGGATCGGCACGGTGGCGAAGCTGCCGCTGCGCAGCAGCCTGATGCTGGGTGGCGTGTTGTGGCTGGGCGGCGAATTTGCGTTCGTGGTGTTCAACGAGGCCGACCGCGTCGGCCTGCTGGACGCCGCCAACCACGACCGCCTGGTCGCCATCGTGGGTGTGTCGATGGCGCTGACGCCGCTGTTGCTGCTCGGCATCCAGCGCGTGCTCAATGGCCCGCTGCGTATCAAGGTGCCCAAATCCGAGCGCCCCTACGACACCATCGATACGCAGACGCCCAAGGTGCTGATCGCCGGCATGGGCCGCTTCGGCCAGGTGATCGCGCGCCTGCTCACCGCGCGGCACGTGCCGTTCGTGGCGCTGGAACACAACCCGGACACGGTGGAGGATCTACGCCGCTTCGGCAGCCAGCTGTACTACGGCGACCCGACCCGCCCGGAGCTGCTGCGCGCCGCCGGTGCCGAGCGCATCAAGGTCTTTGTGATCGCGGTGGACGACCCGGACACCAACATCAAGACGGTGCGGCTGATCCGCCGCCTGTACCCGAACGCCACGGTGCTGGCGCGTGCGCGCAACCGCCAGCACGCCTGGAAACTGATGGACCTGGGCGCCGAGCCGTTCCGCGAAGTGTTCGCCTCCAGCCTGGAGTTGGGCGGGCGCGTACTGACCTCACTGGGGCTTGGCGAGGCCGACGCGCAGGAGCACGTCACACGCTTCCGCCACCACGACGAAGACCTGCTGCGCCGCCAGCATCTGGTCTACGACGACGAAGCCAAGGTGATCCAGACCTCGCGCGATGCACGCGAAGACCTGATGCATCTGTTCGAAGCCGACGTCAAGGCCGAAGTGGATCCGGAGCCTGCACCGGTTACGCCCGAGCGATAAGACACGCAAGGGCGCATGCAATCACGCGCGCTTAGTCGCAGTTGAGGGAAGCCCGTAGGAGCGCGCTCGCGCGCGATGCGGCGTTACCGCATCTCTATCCGTACAGAAGCCCAAAACCGGATGCTCCCGTTCCAGAGCGACATCCCAAAACAACCTCAATTCGCCATGGGTCCGCATCTCCCATGCACGCCAGCCGCACACACGTAGGAGCGCGCTCGCGCGCGATGCGGCATTCCCGATAAGGCCTCATCGCGCGCAAGCGCGCTCCTACGCACTCTTTCCGCGTCTCTACGAAGCGCTCTTCTTGACGGCTTTGGTTGCCGGCTTCGTCGCCTTTTTGGTGGCGCGCTTGGTGACCGCCTTGGTGGTCGCCTTGCTCGGCGACGCCGCTGCTGCAGATTTCCCGGCAACCGCGGCGCTGCGCTTGGCAAGCGCCTTGGCGACTTTTTTCGCAGCCTTCTTGACTGCCTTCTTGGCGCTCTTCTTCGCCGGTGCCGCCGCACCCGCACGTGCCTCAGGCGGGCGACGCGGCGGCGGTTTGCGGCCCGGGGTGAGCGCACGCCAGGCGTGCCCGCCATTCATCGCCAGCAACGCATCGGCCGCCGACGGGCCGGCACTGCCAGCCGCGTAATTGGGGAAGTCACTGGGCGGTTGCTTCCACGCATCCAGGATCGGCTGCACGATGCGCCACGCGCCTTCCACCATCGCCGCATCCTGGAACAGGCCAGCCTCGCCATTCATGCAGTCCTGCAGCAGACGCTCGTAGCCAACGGTGTATTCCTTCGGGAACCAGTCGCGGTAGCGGAAGTCCATCCGCACCGGCGCCAACGCCACTTGCGCGCCCGGGCGCTTGACGTCGAACTGCAGCGAGATGCCTTCGTCGGGCTGGATATGCAGCACCAGCCAGTCGGGGCCGTAGCCGCCCACTTCGGTGCTGCGGAATGGCGCCAACGGTGCAGGCTTGAAGCGGATCGCAATCTCGGTGGTGCGTTCGCGCAGGCGCTTGCCGGTGCGCAGATAGAACGGCACGCCGGCCCAGCGCCAGGTGTCGACCTGCAACTTCATCGCCACGAAGGTTTCGGTTTCCGACTCGTCCGGTACCGTGTCTTCTTCGCGGTATCCCGGCACGGCGCTGCGATTGACCGCACCGGACGCGTACTGCCCGCGCACCACGTCTTCGGGTTTGATCGGGCGGACCGCTTCAATCACCTCGGCGCGGCGGCGATGCATCGCCTCGGTGGTGAACGCGGCCGGCGGCTCCATCGCAATCATCGCCAGCAGCTGGAACAAATGGTTGGGCACCATGTCGCGCAGGCAGCCGGTGGGATCGTAGAAACGCCCGCGCCCTTCCACACCGATGGTTTCGGCGGCGGTGATCTGCACGTGGTCGATCCGGTCGCGGTTCCACACCGGCTCGAACAGGCCATTGGCGAAGCGGAATGCCAGGATGTTCTGCACGGTTTCCTTGCCCAGGAAATGGTCGATGCGGAACACCTGGTCTTCGTGCAGCACGCGCGCAACTGTGGCATTGAGATGCTTGGCACTGGGCAGGTCGTGGCCGAACGGTTTTTCCACGATCACCCGCCGCCAGCCGGCGCCCTCGCGCTGCTTGACCAGCCCCGCCTCGCCCAGATTCAGCAGCACCGGCTCGAAGAAGCGCGCGGCGGTGGCGAGATAGAACAGCACATTGCCGCGGGTGCCATAGCGCTTGTGCAGTTTTTCCAGCACGCCGTCCAGCGCTTGGTAGGCACGCAAGTCGGTGAAGTCGCCGCGCACGTAATGCATGCGCTCGCGCAACCAGTCCCAGGTATCGGTATCGAATCCATCGGCCTGGAACTCGGCATCGCGGCTGCTCAGCAGCTCGGTCATCGCCTTGCCCATGTTGGTGCGCCAGGCACGCTCGGTAATGTCGCCGTGGTCCATGCCGACAATGGCGAATTCCTCGCCAAGTGCACCGGCGCGGCGCAGGTTGTACAGCGCCGGCATCACCAGGCGCCGGGTCAGATCACCGCGCGCACCGAACACCACGATGATGCACGGCGGGGTGGTCACTTGCTCACTCATGGATGCGTCTCCTTCTCGCCCATGCGTCCATGCAGGCGCAATGCCGCATTGACCAGGGCCACGTGGGAATACCCTTGCGGGAAGTTGCCAAGCATGCGTTTGCTGCGAGGGTCGTACTCTTCGGCGAGCAGGCCCACGTCGTTGCACAGCCCGAGCAGGCGCTCGAGCAATGCGCGCGCCTGCTCGGTGCGGCCAAGCAAGGCGTAGTTTTCCACCAGCCAGAAACTGCAGGCGATGAAGGTGCCCTCGCCGGCCGGCAGGCCGTCGGCACTGTCGTCGGCGCGATAGCGTTCGACCAGCCCATCGATGGTGAGATCGCGCGCGATGGCGTCGGCGGTGGCAGCAATGCGCGGATCATCCGGTGGCAGGAAGCCGACGATGGGAATCAGCAATAACGAGGCATCCAGCCGATCCGAGCCGTAGCTCTGCACGAAATACCCATCCAGGTGCACGCCTTTTTCCAGCACCTCGGTGCGGATTTCTTCGGCGATGCGGCCCCAATGCGCGCGTTTTTCGGCGCTGGCATTGGTGATGCCGTCGCGGCAGCCGCAATCGAAGGCCAGCCATGCCATGACTTTGGAGTGCACGAAGTGGCGGCGTTCGTCGCGCACTTCCCAGATGCCTTCGTCGGGTGTGCGCCACAGGTCTTCGAGCATTTCCAGGAAATGCTCCAGCAGCGAGGCCGAAGAACCGTCGTCATCGGCCGGCGGCGGTACGCCTTTTTCGCGTGCGTAGTGAAACGCGCCGATCAGTTCGCCGTAGACGTCGAGCTGAAACTGGTCTACCGCGCCGTTGCCGATCCGCACCGGGGCCGAGCCTTCGTAGCCGGGCAACCAGTGCGCTTCCCATTCCTGCAGGCGACGCTCGCCGGCGATGCCGTACAGCGCCTGCAGCTGATCCGGCGAACCGGCGATGGCCCGTTGCACCCAATCGCGAAATGCCGAGGCTTCATCGCGGTAGCCGGCCTGCAACAACGCGATCAGGGTGAACACCGAATCGCGCAGCCAGCAGTAGCGGTAATCCCAGTTACGCGTGCCGTCCAGGTGTTCGGGCAGCGAGGCAGTGGGCGCGGCGACAATGCCACCGGTGGGCAGATAACTCAGCCCCTTCAGCACCACCAGCGATCGCTTCACCTGCTGCGTCCACGGCCCCACATCGGTGCACCGCCGCGCCCAGCCGTGCCAGAACGCGGTGGTGCGCTGCAGGGCTTCATCCGGGTCGATGGCCGGCGGCACGGTCTGGTGCGACAGGCCGTGACTGAGCAGAAACCAGGTGCTTTCGCCCTCGCGCAGGGTGAAGTCGGTTTCGGTGCCCAGGTCCTTGCCTTGCAGCGTCTGCGGCGTGCGCAGTGCCAGCTGATCCGGACCGGCAATGGCGCGAATGCCGCCATCGATGCTGGTCACCCACGGCACCGTGCGGCCGTAATTGAAGCGGAAAGTCAGGCGCATGTGCATGGGCACTTCGCCCTGTACGCAGCGCACCATGCGCACCAGATGCTGATGCACCTCGCCGTCGTCGCTGGCCACCATGAAGTCGACCAGTTCCACCGTGCCGGTGTCGGTGATGAGCCGGGTGCGCAGCACCAGGCTGTCGTCTTCGTAGGCGCGCTCGCTGCGGAAATCGGCGGCCGGTGCCAGCGCCCATTGGCCGTGTTCCGGCGTGCCCAGCAGCGAGGCGAAGACTGCATCGGAATCGAAGCGTGGCAGGCACAGCCAGTCGATGGTGCCGCAGTGGTCGACCAGGGCCGCGCTGTGGCAATTGCCCAGCATGGCGTGGTCCTCGATACGGACGCTCATCGGGTGGGCGCTTCCTTCGTGCGAGTCAAACACCAGTGTTGCACGCGAGGTGTCGGGATCGGGTTACGAATGCACCGGCAAACGCAGCAGTGGTGGCACCGTGTGTTCCAGCCGGCGGATCAGTTCCGGCTGCATGTAGGTGTAGTCGTCGGGAATCTGCAGGCAGGCCACACGGCAGTGCCGCAGGTGCGCAGCGAAGCGCCGGCGCAACAGCTGCAGATGGCGGCGCTCCATCACCAGTACCAAATCGCTGTCGTGCAGCAGCTCCGGTGTGACCGGTTGCTCGGCATCGGGCGCCAGCCCGGCCGATTGCGTGAGCACATTCGGCCACTGCGCGAAGACGTGCTCGGCGGTAGGGCTGCGCAGCCGGTTGCGGCTGCACACGAACAGCACCCGCAACGGCGCGAAGGCGCGCTGGCTCAGCGGCCTTCGCGCAGGAAGCGCGCCATCGACGACACCCCCGGCAACGCCGGTTCGAACTGGCCAGCCACGTCGATGAAGCCGCGCATGATCGCAATCTCGCGCGGGGTGCGGTTGAGCGCGTCGCGACGGTCCGAATCGGCGCCGGCACGCAACAGGCGCTGCACCAGCAGGGGCAGCCCATGCAGGGCCGCCAGATGCAGCGGGCCGAAGCCGCGTTGATCGGCCACGTCCAGCGCCACGTCTTCGTCGAGCAGGCGCTCCACACCGGCCAGCACCACCTGCTCGTCGCAGGCGGTGCCAGGTTCAGCGCGCGCGCCCAGCAACATCAGCAGCGGGCTGACCCGCCCGCCGGCCAGGTAATCCGGGTCGGCGCCGGCCAGCAGCAAGGTGTCCAGCAGCGCTAGCAGGCGGATCTTGTCGCGCGCGGTGAAGCCGTACAGCGCGGCGCAATGCAGCGCCGCCAGGCCCTGGTCGTCGTTGGCATGCACCTCGGCACCAGCGGCGAGCAGGCGCGCCACGATGTCCGGCAGGCCCAGCGCACAGGCCAGCATCAGCACGGTGACGCCACCGGGCAGGCGGTGTTCGATCTGCGCGCCGGCCGCCAGCAGCGCCGCCACGATCTCGGTCTGGCGCATGCTCACCGCCGCCGACAATGGCGTGGCGCCGCTGTTGGCGGCACGCTGCGGGTCCGCGCCACGGCCGAGCAGATGGGTCACCACGGCCAGATGGCCGCTGCCGGCTGCACGCAGCAGTGCGGTGCAGCCCTGCGCGTCCACCGCATCCACCGGCAGGCCGAGGTCGATGAGGCGCCGCACCGCATCGGTATCGCCGGTCATCGCCGCGGCCGGCACATCAGCCTCGCGCAGCGTGCGGCGTGGCAGCGACCAGATGCGCCAGTCCAGCCAATCGGCCAGATCGCGCCGGCCGATCGACAACGCCACGCCCAGCGGGGTCTGCCCGTCGGCGGCGCGCGCTTCCGGCGAGGCACCCTGCTTGACCAGCAATTTGAGCGAGGCCTCGCGGCCCAGCGCGGTGGCCAGATGCAGCGCGGTCATGCCGTGGCTGTCGCGCGCTTCGCGGTCCACGCCGTGTTCGAGCAGCCACTGCTGCAGGCGCAACCAGCCCAGGCGCACCGCCAGCGACAGCGGCGGGTCGCCAGCGGCCGACGGCGCGAATGGGTCGGCGCCGCGTTCCAGTAATTCCAGCGCGAACTGTTCCAGCCCGCGCGAGGCCGCATCGTGCTGCACGCAGGCGCTGAGCAGGCGGGTCAGCCCGCCGGCACCGGCCGGCGAGACGCCGTGGCGCAGCAACACCTGCAGCGCCGGTATCGCTTCGACGCCACGCGAGAGCAGCGCGAACATCGGCACGTCACCGCAGGCATCGCGCACCTCGGCATCGGCCCCGTGGCGCAGCAGCCAGTCGACCGCGTCGGCATTCAGGGCCAGGTGCGCGTCGTGCAGCAGGCCGCCCAGTTCTTCCGGGCCGCACAGCCTTGCCAGTGCAACCAGGCCATCGCGCTGGCCCAGCTGCAGGCCTTCGCGCAACAGCACCAGCGGCGGGCGGTCCGGTAGTTGCGTGGTGGGACCGACACCGTCGCCGTGCGCGTCACTCACCGCCGAGGGCAGCGGATAGGCCGGATCGAGCAGGCGCACGATCGCCCAACGGCCTGCTTCGGCGGCCACGTCCACGGCGCGGCGGCCGTGCATGTCCTGCGCATCTGCGGGGACGTCCAGCTCCAGCAGGCGCCGGATCAGCGCTGGCGACACGGTGTCGGCAGCGCAGGCCAGCATCACCGCATTGCGGCCGTCGCCATCGATCGCCAGCACGTCGGTCTTGCGCGCCACCAGCCGCTCCAGCACCGCGCTGCGGGCCTGGCGGGCGGCATCCAGCCACGGCGTGCGGCCGAGCAGGTCGCGCGCTTCCAGATTCGCGCCGGCCGCCAGCAGCGCCTCGACGATGTCGCCGTGCCCGGCCAGCGCGGCTTCGTGCAGCGCACTGCGGCGCTGGCGGTCGCGCGCATCCACGCGCGCCTTGTGCTTGAGCAGCAGTTGGACGCCGGCCGGGTCGTCTTCCTCGGTTCCGGCGGCCGCCAGCAACACCGGCGCACCACCGGCCGGCTCGGACTGCGCGCCGCGTTCCAGCAGGAACTTGGCCAGGCGCCAATTGCCGACCTGGCAGGCCATTGCCAGCGGCGAGTGGCCTTCGTTATTGAGCGCATCCAGTCCGGCGGCGGCATCGCGCAGCAGCGCGGCCACGCCGGGGTCGGAACTGCGCACCGCGTGGTGCAGCGGCGTGTTGCCGTCGTTGTCGGTGGCGCGCGGGTCGGCGCCGTTGGCCAGCAGCGTCATCACCGCATCCGGGCGGCCATGCCAGCTGTCGCGGGTGGCCGCCAGCAGCGGGGTCATGCCGCGGTGCGGCTGGTTCACATCTACGCGCCGGGTGATCAGTTCGCGCAACAGGCGCAGGTCAGGCAGCACGGCAGCCAGCGCCGGCAGGCTGCGTTGATCGCGCCATTCCGGCAGCGGCAGCGCCTGCGGGTCGGCGCCGGCCTCGAGCAGTTGCAGCGCCCGATCCACGCGCCCGCCGCGGGCGGCTTCATACAGCTCCGGCACCAGCTGGTGCTGGGCCACCGGTTCCAGCGGGCCGGGTTCGGCCGCGGCTTCGGAGAAGAAATCCGCGGCCTGACGGGGCGCCAGTGTCTCGGTGCGCGCCGGCGGCACGGTGCGCTGCAGCACCAGGTGGGCAGCCGGCAGCAACACGCTCGCGGCGACCGCCAGGCCCCAACGCAGTCCGCCGGACAGACCGCCCGGCCATGCCAGCGCCACGCCCAGCCCGCACACCGCCAGCACCAGGGCCGCGACCAGCAGGCCCCGCCAGGCATGCAGTTCCTGCGTGGCCAATGCATGCCAGCGTGGCGTCAGCGGGCCGCCGTCGCGTTCCACCTCGCCCCACAGCGGCCAGGTACGCCACAGCCCCAGCAACGCGGCGCTCACCGCCACACTGAGCGCCAGCGCGGCGGCCAGGCTGCCGCTGTCGCGCAGGGCGGTCAGCGGCCAGGTGATCAGCGCGCCGAGGGCGAGCAGGCC
This sequence comes from Xanthomonas sp. NCPPB 2922, assembly GCF_041520885.1. Taxonomy (NCBI): domain Bacteria; kingdom Pseudomonadati; phylum Pseudomonadota; class Gammaproteobacteria; order Lysobacterales; family Lysobacteraceae; genus Xanthomonas; species Xanthomonas sp. NCPPB 2922. Next base: position 53,840 of record NZ_JBGOFY010000008.1, read on the forward strand.
AACGCCCCACAGCGTCAGCAAAGGCGGCAGGCCTGGCAGCAGTGCGCGGGGGTGGGACGGCAACGCGCGGGTGCCGCGCAGCCACGACACCGCCAGCGCAAAGGCCGGTTGCGCCAGCCACAGTGCCAGCGCGGCAACAACGCCGCCCACGCCGCCGAGCAGGGTGAGCACCACGCCGGCCGCAGCGGCCAGCCCCGCAGCGCGCAGCCGCGCGGCTCGCTGCGGCTCAGTCATAGTCGCACTCGCCCGCCAGCACCACCGTCTTCGGCAATTGCAGATAGAAGCCGTGGCTGGCCAGCGCCGCGCGCACGGTGTTCGCGTCGGCCTGCGCCAGACGGCGCTCCGGCGTCAACGCCACGTCCAGCACGAACGCGAACGGCGCCAACCGCGCCTGCACGTCGGCAGGAATCACGGAGAAATCGTCACGCGTGGCGAGATAGACGAACGTGTCCTGCTTGCGTTGGCTTTTATAGACGTAGGCGTGCATGCGCGCGTGGTCGCGCTCTAGGTGATGTGGGTCGCAGGATTGTGTCCCAATTGCGGCCATGGCGAAAGCGCGGCACGCGCGGAAAATCCCAGTCGCGTCAGCCACATGACCGTCACGTTCAGTTGCGCCATCAACGGGTGGCCTACCCGCCACCGATATACTGCGGTCACTTTTTGCCAGCCAGACCACCGTGAGCCAAGCGCATCGTTCGTCCCAGATGGCCCCGGTCGCCATCACTGCCTTCACCGCCACTACTGCGCTCGGCGCCGGATTGGACGCCCAGGCCAGCGCGCTGCGCGAACGCCGCAGCGGCATGCGCCGCAACGATTTCGGCCCGCAGCCGCTGGAATGCTGGATCGGCCGGGTTGCCGGCGTGGAAGACGTGGTGCTGCCAGACGCGCTGCAAGGCTGGGACTGCCGCAACAACCAGCTGGCCTGGCTGGCCCTGCAACAGGACGGCATGGCCGCCGCCGTGCAGGCCGCCGCCCAGCGCTATGGCGCCGAGCGCGTGGCGGTGGTGATGGGCACGTCCACCTCCAGCGTGGGCGCCAGCGAAGAGGCCTACACGCGCCTGGTCGAAGACGCCCACGGCCTGCGCTTCCCGGACGACCTGCAGCGCCCGATCGTGCACACCCCGCATTCGCTGGGCGATTTCGTGCAGCACGCCACCGGCCTGCGCGGGCCGGCGATCACCGTGGCCACGGCGTGTTCGTCCAGCGCCAAGGTGTTCGCCCAGGCGGCGCGGTTGATGGCGGCCGGCGTGGTCGACGCGGCCCTGGTCGGCGGCGTGGATACCTTGTGCGGCAGCGTGTTGTTCGGCTTCAACTCGTTGCAGGTGGTGGCACCGCAGCTGTGCCAGCCGTTCGACGCACGCCGGGTCGGCCTGAGCCTGGGCGAGGCCGGCGGGTTTGCCCTGCTCGAGCGCCCCGCCGCCGCGCCGGACGCCGCGCAGTGGTTGTACGGCTATGGCGAATCCAGCGATGCCCACCACATGTCGGCCCCGCACCCGCAGGGCCTGGGCGCGCAGTTGGCGATGCGTGGCGCGCTGGACACCGCCGGGCTGGATGCCGCGGCGGTGGGCTATCTCAACCTGCATGGCACCGCCACGCCGGCCAACGACAGCGTCGAGGCGGCCGCGGTGGCAGCGATCTTCCCCGACACCCTGCATGCCAGTTCGACCAAGGCCTGGATGGGCCACACGCTGGGTGCGGCCGGCATCGTGGAGTCGGTGATTGCGCTGCTCGCGCTGCGCGACGGCCTGCTGCCGGGCACGCTCAACAGTGCGGTGCCCGATCCCGCCTGCGGCCCGCAGATCCGCTTCGATAACGCCCATTCCCGGATTCAGTACGCAATGAACAACTCCTTTGGCTTCGGCGGCAACAACTGCTCGCTGCTGTTCGGGCAGGCACGCTGATGTTGACGGCCACCATCGAAGGCATCGGTTTCTGGACCCAGGGCCTGCCCACCTGGGATGCGGCGGTCGCGTTCGCGCATGGCGCTGACCTGCAGGACACCCCGACCCGTCCGTCCCCCCAGTTGCTCGCTCCCAACGAGCGCCGGCGCGCGCCGGACACCGTGGCGGTGTCGCTGGACGCCGCGCTGGCCGCCTGCCACGCCGCCGGCCGCGACCCCACCACGCTGCCATCGGTATTCACCTCCACCCACGGCGATCTGGCGATCACCGACTACATGTGCACCACCCTGGCCAGCGACCCAACGGCCATCTCGCCGACCAAGTTCCACAACTCGGTGCACAACGCCGCCGCCGGTTACTGGACCATCGGTGCCGGGGCGATGACCCCGACCACCGCGCTCAGCGCCGGCGCCGGCAGCTTCGCGCAAGGCCTGCTGGAGGCGCTGATGCAACTGGGCGCCGGCGCCGAGGCGGTGTTGCTGGTGGGCTACGACGCGCGCTCGATCGGGCCGCTGGGGCGGGTGTCGCCCAGCGAAGGCCTGCTTGGCGCCGCACTGGTGCTGGGTGCGCCCGGCCAGGCCGGCAAGCCGCAGCTGGCACTTCGCTTCGACGACGGCGTGCCCACGCCGGGCGATGGCCCGCTGGCGCGCCACATGGCCGCCAACGCCATGGCGCCGATGCTGCCGCTGTTCGACTCACTGGCCGCAGGCGGCACCCACACCGCGCTGTACGCCGGCCCGGGGCGCGTGCTGCAGGTGGAGGTGCAGCCATGAGCCGCATCCCGCTGAGCCGCGACGACACCGCGATCCTGGTGCCGGCCTTGAACGAGTCGCTGCGCATCCGCGAGGTGGTCAACGACGCGCTGACCTATTGCTCGCAAGTGATCGTGATCGACGACGGCTCCGATGACGGCACCGCCGATTGCATCGCCGATTTGCCGGTCACCCTGATCCGCCACCCGCAGCGCATGGGCAAGGGCGCCGCACTGCGCAGCGGCTTTGCCGAAGCCCAGCGGCAGGGTATGCGCGCGGTGATGACGATGGACGGCGACGGCCAGCACAAGGCCGCCGATTTCCCGCGCCTGCTGGCTGCGGCGAACCGCCACCCGGGCGCAGTGATCGTGGGCGCGCGCATGCGCAAGCGGGCCACCCAGCCCACCATCCGCCGCATCGGCAACGACTTCGGCGACTGGGGCATTGCCTGGGCCTGCGGCTTCCGCCTGGTCGACAGCCAGAGCGGCCAGCGCCTGTATCCGGCCTCGGTATTCACCCTGCCCGACGTGCCCGGCGAAGGCTTCGTGTTCGAAGCACAACTGCTGATCTCCGCCGCGCGCCAGGCCGGTGCACGCGTGGTCGCGGTGCCGATCGAAACCCGGTACGCGGGCACCTCGCCCGGCACCTTCCGCAAGAGCCATTTCCGGCTGGTCCGCGATCTGTGGAACATCACCTCGCACGTGGTCAAGCAGGTGTGGGCTTACGGCCATATCTGGCGCGAATACCGCCGCGTGCGCGCACACCCGGTGCTGATTGACGACCCGGACGGCGAATTTGCTACTGTGCGCGCGGTCACCAAGAGCAATCCATCCACATGAGTGCACAACGCGCAGATGTCGTGATCACCGGCGGTGGCCTGGCCGGCCTGAGCCTGGCGCTGCAGTTGCGCCAACGCGATCCGGCACTGGCCATCACCGTGCTGGAACGCCGCGCGCACCCGGTGCGCGAGGCGGCCTTCAAGGTCGGCGAATCAACTGTGGAGATTGGCGCGCATTACTTCGCCGATGTGCTCGGCCTGCGCGAACATCTGGAAGCGGAGCAGATCCGCAAGTTCGGTTTCCGCTTCTTCTTCTCCGACAAGCGCGAGGACATCGACCGCTGCACCGAACTGGGCGTCAGCAAGATCCTGCCGACGCCGTCATGGCAGATCGACCGTGGCCGCTTCGAGAACTTCCTCGGCGAGCGCGCGCGCGCGCAAGGCATCGTGTTTCTGGACAGCTGCAGCGTCAAGGGCGTGGACCTGAGCGACGACGATGCCAGCGACCACAGCGTGCGCTACGAACGCGGCGGCGAAGCCGGCACGCTCAACGCGCGCTGGGTGGTGGATGCCAGCGGCCGCGCTGGATTACTCAAGCGTAAGTTGGGCCTGGCGCAGGACAACGCACACGACGCCAACGCGGTGTGGTGGCGAGTGGAAGGACTGATCGACCCCAATGCCTGGTCGCAGGACAGCAGCTGGCTGCAGCGCTGCACGCCGCCGGACCGCTGGCGTTCGACCAATCACATGTGCGGGCCCGGTTACTGGTTCTGGCTGATTCCGCTGTCGTCCGGTGCGCATTCGCTGGGCATCGTCTGCGATGCGGCGATGCATCCGCTGGAAACCATGAACACCCATGACAAGGCGATGGCCTGGCTGCGCACGCATCAGCCGCAGGTTGCCGCCACCCTGGACCAGACCGATTACCGGCTGCAGGACTTCCTGTTCCTGCGCAACTTCTCGTACGGCTGCAAGCAAGTGTTTTCCACCCAGCGCTGGGCGCTGACCGGCGAGGCGGGCGTGTTTCTGGACCCGTTCTATTCGCCTGGCAGCGACTTCATCGCCATCTCCAACACCTACATCTGCGAACTGATCGGCCGCGACCGCGCCGGCCGCTCGCTCAGCCCCTACGTGGAGCTTTACGAGCAGCTGTATTTCTCGTTCTACGAAAATACCTTGAGCCTGTATCAGGACCAGTACGCCTTGTTCGGCGATGCACAGGTGATGCCGGTCAAGGTGATCTGGGACTACACCTATTACTGGTCGTTGCTGGCGCCACTGTTCTGCAGCGGGCGCATCGCCGACCTGAGCCTGCTGGCGCGCATGAAGGCAGACTTTTTCTATGCGCGCGACATGAATCTGGCCATGCAGCGCGTGCTGCATGACTGGGGCCAGCACAACACCGCGCTGGGCACGGTTACCGGTGACGGCCGCCTGCTCGATCAATACCTGATCGGCTGGTTCAATGAACTCAACGGCGCACTGCACGACACCTTGGACGACGAGGCATTTGCCGCGCGCATCCACGCCAACATCGCGCGCATGGCGGTGCTGGCCCGCGAGATCCTGGAACAGGCCCGCCAACGCCACACCGCCCTGCCCGACCACGGCCTGGCCGCACTCACCGCCAACGCCGTCGGCGACCCGATCCTCACCGCCGCGTGGTATGCCGACGCCGCGTAAAGTGCACAGAACGCGCCTAACCGGCGCGTTTTTTGTCGGTGCGGCCGCAGCCTAGCGCTAGGCCATGATTTGCCAGCGTGGCCGCAGCCCGTTGCGTCACGCATGCGAATGCACGCAGGTGTGGGCAACAGCTCGCTTGTTCCCGACGGCTTGAATTCAGCCCATGCCGCCGTTGATGCCAATCACCTGGCCGTTGATGTAACCAGCAACATCCGAGCACAGGAACGCCACCAGCGCGGCAACTTCGTCGGGTGTGCCAACGCGGCCAGCCGGCACCATCTGCTTGATCATCTCCGGCGCGAAGCTGTCGCCGACCATCTCGCTTTCGATCACGCCCGGTGCGACCACGTTGACGGCGATGCCGCGGCTGGCCATCTCGCGCGAAAGCGATTTACTGGCGCCATGCAGCGCGGCCTTGGCAGCGGCGTAATTGGTCTGGCCGCGATTGCCCAGCACCGCCGCCACCGACGACACGCTGACGATGCGGCCCCAGCGCGCGCGCGCCATCGGCAGCAGCAGCGGTTGGGTGACATTGAAGAAACCGTGCAGCGACACATCGATGACCCGATGCCACTGTTGCGCGTTCATGCCGGCCATCGGCGCGTCGTCGTGGATGCCGGCGTTGTTGACCACGATGTGGATCGGCCCGGCCTCCAGCAACGCCGCTAACGCATCTGCGCTGGCCCGCGCATCGGCCACATCGAAGGCGACCGCTTCGGCACTGCCGCCCGCGGCCACGATGGACGCCACCACTTCCTCGGCCCGGGCGAGATTGCGATTGGCATGCACAATGACGTGCCGGCCCTGCGCCGCTAGCTGACGGCAGATCGCACCGCCAAGATCGCCGCTACCGCCGGTGACCAGCGCACGGCGCTGTGGAACAGATGTGCTCATGGAAACCTCGTCGGGGCCGCAATTGGCAGCAGCAAGCGCACCATCCTAGCGATTCACGCGCGTCGCCGGAACCGCCGCCCTACGTAGGAGCGCGCTTGCGCGCGATGACGCGTTACCGCGAATGCCTATCGTGCGCGAGCGCGCTCCTACGCCAAGTTAGAACGATCGATTAGGCCTGCGCGGCGCCCAACATCACCGTGGCGCGCCCTTCGGCCAGCAGCTGCTCGCCGTGGGTGAGCCGGAAGCTGTATTGCTGGCTGTCCTCGCCCTGCAGCAACAACTGCGCTTGGCAGGTGATCGCATCGGGCAGGTCATCGAGATAGGCCACGTGCAACTCCACACCGCGCAGCGCCACCAGCATGCCCGCGCGCACCGGTTTGCCCGATGCCTGGCCCAGCAACCCACCGTGCACCGCCATCGCCTGCGCGCCGTATTCGCACAGATGCAGCGCGCGCAGGCGTCCATCGGCACGCAACGGGTGCTCGGCACTGTGATGCGCGCGGCTCTGCACCACGATGCGCTGCGCGTCCCAGTCCAGCACCGCTTCCCACAGGCACATGGCGCCCTGGTGCGGAATCAGCGCCGCAATCGCCTCACGTCCGAGCATCGCTCACCTCGCCTGCGGTGCGCTCCAGCGCCGGCTCTCGCGACACCAGCAACGCCAGGATGAAATTGAACAGCACGCCCAGGGCGACCGTGCTGCCAATGGCGCGCAGCACCGGGATGCTGGAGGCCGCCAGCAACGCGAACACCAGCAGCGTCATCAGGCTGCAGACGATCAGCGCGTGCAAGGTGCGCAATTGATCGGCGTGATCATCGCCGGCATGGTCGAAGAACAGCGCGTAATCCAGGCCCAACCCCGCGGCAAGGATCAGCGCGATCAGATGGAACAGGTTGAGCTCCACGCCCATGCCGCGCAGGATCGCCAGAATCAGCACGGTGGTCAGCGCCATCGGCAGCAATACGCGCACGATACGACGCGGGCTGCGCAGCGCAATCGCCACCGTTGCCGCCAGCAACAACGCGGCCAGCAGCAGCGCACCGAGTACGCGCCCACGGTAGGCGGCGACCAACGATTCGGACGCCTCCTTCAGATCGAGCAACTGCGCGCCGCTGCCCTGCACGGCGCTGGCGATGACGGCCGGATCGCGCAGACCGGTGAGCGATACCAGCGCAGTGCTGCGGTCGCTGCGCCCCAGCAACAGGCCGCCGACCGACGTCGCCAGCGGCGAGCCAGCCAGATCCTTCGGCGTCAGCGGCGCGGCCTGCTTGGCGGTCTGCAGATCCTGCAGGAACGGCGCAAACACATCGCTGCGAAACGGCGTGGCTGCCACCGCTTGTTGCAGCAGCGCGCTGGCTTGGGTTGCATCGGGCAACGCGGCCTGGCGTGCCTGCTGGGTCTTGGCGCTGGGCAAGTACCGCGCGGCCATGTCGTAACCGACCAAGGCACCCTCACGCACCAACGCATCCAGACGCGGCCGCAAACGCTCGCTGGCCTGCAGCGCGGCTTCGTCCGATGGCGCGGACAGCGCCAGCACATACCGCACATCCGGTGCGCCCAGTTCCTGGCGCAAATGGGTGTCCTGCGCCAGCGCCTTGGGCGGCACCGGAGTGAGTTTGGACAAGTCGTTCTGCCAGAACTGCCCGGGCGCAAAGGCAATCACCGCGATGCCCACCACCGCAATCACCGCCAGGCTGAGGCGCGGACGTGGCAACCGCGCAATCGCGCGCCACAGCGCGGCCAGCAGGCGCGAATCGGCATAGTCGCGCGGCGCCGGATCGATCAACCACGGCAGCAGCCAGCGCGTGGTGACCGCCGCAGTGGCCAGGCCGGCGATGGTGAACACCGCCAACTGGCGCAGGCCGTCCACACCGGAAAACAGGAAGGTCACATACGCAATGCAGGTGGACACCACGCCGGTGGCCAGCGTGGGCCACAGATGCCGCGCATTGGCGCGTGGATCCAGGCCCGGGCGTTGATGACTGAACAGGTGAATCGGGTAGTCCTGCACTACGCCGATCAAGGTGAAACCAAAGGCCACGGTGATGCCGTGCACACCGTCGAACAGCAACGCCACTGCGCCCAGGCCTGCCAGCCCGGCGCTGGCCAGCGGCAGCACGCCGAGCACCGGAATTTTCCAGCTGCGGTAGGCCACCAGCAGCAACAACACCAGACCCACCGTGTCCAGTGTGCCGATCCACTGCGCCTCGCCCTGCGTGCGCGCGGTAATTTCCACCGCGAACGCCCCCGGGCCGGTCAGCGTCATCCGCGTGGCAGTGCCGGCGCTGACCTTGGCAAAGGCCGCCTGCACGGCGTCGTAGGCCAGTTGCTGGCCGGTCGGGTCGAAGCCGGCGGCACGCGTCTGTACCACCAGCAGCGCCGAGGTGCCGGCACGGTCGAACCACACCTCATCGTGTGTCTGCGGCGCGGCGGCTGGCTGCAAGGTTTCGGCCAGATGCAGCACTTCCAGCGTAGGGTCACGCGGCAGCAGCGGTTCCACCATCGCGCCGGCGGGCGAACCCAGATCCTGCACGCGCGCCTGCAGCGCCGTCTCCAGCGCAGCGGCATCCAGGGGTGCGGCATCGAAGCTGTCGCTGAGCAGGTAGCGGTACGGCAACAGGCGCTGCGGAATCGCCTCCAGGCCTGCGCTACCGCCATTGCCGACCAGCTCGAACAGGTCCGGCTGCGCGGCCAGTGTGCGATACAGCGCGCGCGACTGCGCCGCCAAGGTCGCCGGGTCGCTGTTGGACAGCGACATCAACAACAGCCGCGAGCCAGGGCCTTCGCCGAGTTCTTCGATCAACAGCTTTTGCGCCGGCGTGCGCGGAGCGGGCATGAATTTACGCAGGTCACCGGAGACCTTGAGCGTTTCGCTCAACCAGAAACCAGCCACCGCCAGCAGCGCCAACCACAGCAGCGCCAAGCCGATGCGCCGGTTGGCATTTAACTCAAACGCCATGTGCCAGCTCCCGCTGCGTGGCCGAACGTGCACTGGCCGCACGCGCGGCATCGGGCAGCAACAGTGCTTTCAGTTTGCTGAGAGCGGGCATGAACTTCCTTAAATCGCCCGACGCCTTGAGCGTCGCGCTTAACCAGACACCGGCTATTGCCGGCACTGCCAGCCACAGCAGCGCCAAGCCGATGCGCCGGTTGGCGTTCAATTCAAACGCCATGTGCCGGCTCCAATGTCATGGCACCACGTGCACCGGCCGAGAGCGACATCAAGAGGTGCTGGCGCTGTGCGCTGCCGATGGGCGCGATCACGCCGCCGGGCCGTGGCACAGGGTGGTGAGCGCCGCCGCGTCGGTCACGGCCGCCGCATCGCGTGCCGCACCGGCCAGCAAGGTGCGCTGCACGTCGCCCTTGACCGGCACACTCTCGATGCAGCGCAGCTCATCGCCATGCCCGTACAGGCGCAACTCGCGCACCTGCTTGGCCACGGCCGCATCCTTGGGTTGCAACTGCAGCTGCCAGGCCTGCGGCCGGCCCTGCCCGCTGACGCGGTACTGCTGTTCCAGCAAGGCGCGGTCGCCAGCGAGCAGTGCGCCGAAGCCGGACTTCAAGCCGGCCAGTTCGGGGACGCGGCTCAAGGAAAAACGACGCGGCGATTTGCCTTCGCGTTCCAGCACGCCTTCGTCGCCGCGCAAGGTGGTCGTCTCGCGATACGGCGCGCTGACCTCGCGCACCAGGGTTTGCGCATCCGGGCGGCGGTAATGGCCCTGCACGCGCAGCGGCGACTTCAGCAGCGCCGAGCCACGCAACTCCACGAACTCGGTGCTGACCGGGGCCGGGCGTGCCAGGCGTTGCAGCACCTGGCCTACATCCAGCGCCTCAGGCGGTGCGGCGCATAGCGGTGCGGCGCTGAACAGCAGTATCAGCATCCACGGCAGGGTGCGGCGCATCGGCATGATGGGTGTTCCAGAAATCGTAGAAGTTGAACCAGTTGTACGGCGCGTAGCGTGTGTAATGTTCCAGCCTGGCGGCGTAATCGCGCATGAGCACGGCCAGCACCGGCGCACGCTGGCGACGCGGCACGTCCAACCCTTCGCTGAAGGTCTCGAACGCCAGCTCGTAATGGTTGCCGCCGCGGTACAGGCCGAAGGCCAGCACCACCGGCACCTTGAGCGCAGCGGCAATCAGCCACGGCGAGGTTGGGAACATCGCATTACGGCCGAGGAACATCGCCGGCAACGCCGGGTCGCCCTCGCGCGGGCGATCGATCAGCAGCGCCACCAGCGCGCCGGCGTCGGTGGCTTCCTTGATCGCCATGACGATCGAGGTCGCATCCATCCCGGCATCGATGATGTTGGCGGCCAGCTGCGGATTGAGCGCGCCCAGCAGATCGGTCATGGCGCGGTTATGCGCCTTGTCCAGCACCACCTTGACCTGCACGTCCGGGCGTTCGGTGGCCAGCACACGCAACGCATCGAAACTGCCCAGGTGCGAGCCGAAGATCAGCACCCCACGGCCGCGGTCCATCTGCGTGTGCAGTTGATCCAGCCCGGTGATATCGACCTGGAAGCGCTGCATCTGGCCGCACAGCATGTACACGCGGTCCAGGATGGTGGAGGCAAAGGTATGAATATGGCGCGCCACATCGCGCACCGTGGCCGGCCGGCCCAGCACACGTGCCAGGTAGGCGCGCGAGGCGGTGCGCTCGGGCCCGCGCACCAGCAGGAAGTACAGCGTGATCGGATACAGCAGCGCGCGCCCGACCGAACGCCCGGCGTGCCGGGCAATGCCACGGATCAGCCACAGCGCGAAACGGCCGCCGCCCTCGGGGCGTTGTTTCCAGTGATTGCTCATGCCGCCGCCTCCGCCACCAGCTCGCCACTGACCAGCAACTGGCCGTCGCGCTGCACGCGGAAGCGCCAGCGCGGGCCATCGCCTTCCAGCGTTACCGAGGCCGTCTGGCCAGGCAACAACGGTTGCACGAACTTCACCTGCGGCAAGCGTGCCGGCGCACGCGCACCGTGCACCGCTTCCACGGCCCGCAGCACGTGGTCGAGCACCACCACGCCAGGCACCACCGGGCGGCCGGGAAAATGCCCAGGCAGGGAGGGATGATCATGCGGTACGACGAAATCCATAAGCGTGGAACTCAGATCCTGGGTTGAAGCATTGCAGCCACCATACGGTGTGCCTGCTCGGTCAATTGTTGGCGGTCCGGCGCGTCTGGCCCGGTGACCGGGATGGGGGCGCCGATGCGCACGCGGATCACACCGGGCCTGACCCGGAACAGCCCGTCCACCGGCAACACCTTGCCGCATCCATCCACGGCCACCGGCACCACCTGCACACCAGCATCGATAGCGGCCTGCAGTAGCCCGGCCTTGAATGGCAATAGTGCGCCTGTGCGGCTGCGCGTGCCTTCGGGAAACAGACACAACTGTTGGCCATTGCGCAGCAAGGCGGCTGCCTGCCGACGCACCATCGCACCGGCGCGGCGGCTGTCGCGGTCCAGGAACAGCATGCCGGTGGCGCGCGCATACCAGTTCACGAACGGCACCTTGAGCATTTCTTCCTTGAGCAGGAAGCGCAGCGGCACTGGCAAGGCGTAGAACAACGCGCAGATGTCGATGATCGACTGGTGGTTGCTGACGAACAGATAGTTCTTGGACCAGTCCACGCGCTCGCGGCCTTCCACGATCACCTTGGCACCGGCGCCGCGAAACAGCACCGGCGCCCACATCCAGGCGCCCATGCGCAGCAGCCGGTCCGCATCGCGCGTGATCGCCAGCAGCACCAGCGCATACACGATCCCGCCAGCGGTAAACGCCAGCGTGAATGCGAATTGCAGGAGGTTGAACACAGCCCACGCCAAGCGCGACGGCATCCTTGCCAACGGCATTTTTGTCTTGTCCCCGAAAATGTGCACGTACGTCGGTGCCCCTGGCTACACCGTCAGCGTAGCAAATCGCGCCAGAATTCCGGCCCGAGCTGCGCCATCTGGCGCAAGAAGTCGGGCAGATTACGATAGGGGCGCTGCGGAAACCAGCGGCCGCGCAACAGATATTCGCCAACGAAGAACCCGCCGACCACGCCATAGGCCAGCAGATTGGCGAACAACGAGGCGCGCGCGTCGCTGATCGGCAGCGGTGAGGCGTAGCCCAGCTGCGCCAGCACGCCACTGGGTTCGGCGCACAGCCCCAGCACCAGATTGACCAGGGTCAGCAGTGACAACAGCACCGCCCAGCCCAGCGTGAGCCGGCGCGTGTAGGTGTATTGCGCAGGGGTGATCGGCATGCCCGCCTGGCGGTACAGCCCTTCGACGATGCGGGTGATCAGCGGCGTGCGCCCGCGGCGCAGGCTGCGGCCGAAGAACCAGGCGATCCAGCCGGTGAACACCACCGGCGGCGCGGCCAGCAGCAACATGGCGTAGGGCGAGTGCCACAGCGCGCCCAGCCCCACCAGGATCAGCGCCGCCAGCGCCCACGCCCACACACGGCGGCTGGCCAGCGGCTCGATCAACACCATGGCCAGCAGCAGGCCGCCAGCGATGACGGCCAGGTCCGAGCGATGCGTGGCGTTGGCCCAGTGCGCCAGCGGCGAATACGCCACGGCCAGCAGCACGCCCAGCCCCAACACCCACGGCGCCGCCTGCGCAGGCGGCGTGGCCGGAACCTCAGGTGGTTTTGTTGGCTTCGACATGCGCCGACAATGCGCGCAGCGACGCGAAGATGCGACGGTTCTCGTCGTTGTCCGAACGCAGCTGGAAGCCGTAGCGCTTGCTGATCGCCAGCGCCAGTTCCAGCGCGTCGATCGAATCCAGCCCCAGGCCGGTATTGAACAGCGGCGCCTCCGAATCGATGTCGGCGGGCTGGACGTCTTCCAGGTTCAGGCTTTCGACCAGGAGTTCGGCCAGTTCACGTTCGGCAGCGGTTTGCGAGGACATCCAGGGAGCTTCCAGGCTGAGGGGTGCGGGTAACGATTGCGGTGATCGGCGCCAGGACATAACTGCCCCGGGCCGCCGGGCAGGCTATCATGACTCAATGACGCTCGCCCGCTGCAGGTTCGTTCCAGGATGACTTCCACTGTTGTTCGCCCCACCCCGTCCGCCATGCCGGCAGCCGGGCAGGCTCCCGGGCCGGAGTGTCCGGATGTACTGATCATCGGCGGTGGCCCCGCCGGTTGCGCCGCCGCCATCGTGCTCGCGCAGCAGGGCTGGGCCGTGACCCTGCTGGAAAAAGAGCAGCACCCGCGCTTCCACATTGGCGAGTCGTTGCTGCCGATGAACATCCCGATCCTCGAACGCCTGGGCGTGCTCGAGCAGGTGCGCGCCATTGGCGTGCTCAAGCGTGGCGCCGACTTTCCCAATGATGCCGGCGGCTACAACACCTTCCGCTTTTCGCATGCGCTCGATGCCAAGGCCGACTACGCCTTCCAGGTGCCGCGTGCGCAGTTCGACCAGGTGCTGTTCGCGCGGGCGCGCGAAGTTGGCGTGGATGCGCGCGAACAGGTCAAGGTGGAGAGCGTGGCGTTCGATGGCGAGCAGCCGGTGCTGCAGGCACGCGGCGTGGACGGCGTGCAACAGTTCCGCCCGCGTTATCTGCTCGACGCCAGCGGCCGCGACACGTTTATGGGCAATCGCCTCAAGCTCAAGCGCGCCAATGCGAAGCACCAGTCGGCAGCGGTGTTCAGCCATTTCCGTGGGGTGACCCGGCGCCCGGGCGAGGATGCCGGCAACATCAGCATCTACCGCCATGCGCACGGCTGGATGTGGCTGATTCCGCTCCCGGACGATGTGATGAGCGTGGGCGCGGTCTGCTACCCCGACTACATGAAGACGCGCAAGGGCGACAGCGAAGGCTTTTTGCTGCGCACGCTGGCGTTGAATCCGGAAGTGGCCGCGCGCATGGCCGATGCCGAGCGCGTGGCGCCGGTGCACGCCACCGGCAACTACGCCTACGAATGCACGCGCATGAGTGGCCCGCGCTGGCTGCTGCTCGGCGATGCCTACACGTTTGTCGACCCGATGTTCTCCTCCGGCGTGTTCCTGGCCATGCACAGCGCCGAACGCGGCGCGGCCATGGTGGATGCGGTGCTGCGCGCGCCGCAGCGCGAAGCCAGCCTGCAGCGCGCGTTGTCGCGCGAGCTGGCGCGCGGCCTGAGCGAGTTCAAGTGGTTCATCTACCGCTTCACCTCGCCCACTATGCGCGCACTGTTCGCGCAGCCGCAGAACGTGTGGCAGGTGGAACAGGCGGTGGTGGCGATGCTTGCCGGCGACGTATTCGACAGCCCCAAGGTGCGCCGCCGCTTGCGCGTGTTCCGCGCCATCTATTCCGTCACCGCGCTGTCGATGCTGCCGCGCGCCTGGCATGCCTGGCGGCATCGCCGGCGCCAGGCCCGGCTCGGCTTCGACGGTGACACCTTGCACAGAGACGCTCCATGACCGCGCCAACGCTCCAGCCCAACCAGACCGTGCGGCATCCGCGCCTGCAGGTCGACTATGTCGCGCAGACCGATCCCTCCACGCTGCTGCAGGATGCGCAGGTGCTGGCGGTGTTCGGTTTCGGCGATGCCGCGCCGCGGCTGGACGACCCACGCTATTTGCGCGTGCCACTGCAGCCGTACGCGGCCGATGTGCTGGAAGTCTGGCGCACCGACGCACCGGTGCGCAGCGGCCGCGACGGCAACATTGCCTGGTCCAGCGACGGCCGCCTGCAGTTCGGCGTGATCGAGATCGATGAGCAGGAGGTCGAGATCGAAGAAGCCGCCGCCAAGGCTTATGCGGAGATCACCGCGTTCGTCTCCGGCAGCAAAACGCCGCGCCTGCTGCGCATCTGGAATTACCTGGATGCGATCACGCTGGGCAGCGGCGACCGCGAACGCTATCGGCAGTTCTGCGTGGGCCGTGCGCGCGGCCTGGGCGCCTTCGATGTTGCGCAGTTGCCCGCCGCCACTGCCGTGGGCCGCTGCGATGCCGAGCGCATCATCCAGATCTACTGGCTGGCCGCGGCCGACGCCGGCACGCCGCTGGAAAATCCACGCCAGGTCAGCGCTTACAACTACCCGCGCCAGTACGGCCCGCAGCCGCCAAGTTTTGCCCGCGCGATGCTGCCACCGGCCGGCGGCGACATGCCGCTGCTGCTCTCGGGCACCGCTGCCGTGGTTGGCCACGCCTCCATGCACACCGGGCAGCTGCTCGCGCAGCTGGAAGAAACCTTCGCCAATTTCGACGCCCTGCTCGGCGCCGCGCGCCAGCACGCACCCGGCCTGCCGGCGCAGTTCGGCGCCGGCACCCGCCTGAAGGTCTACGTGCGCGAACGCGACGATCTACCCAAGGTGGCCCAGGCCCTGGACGCACGCTTTGGCGACGCGGTCCCGCGCCTGCTGCTGCACGCGGTGATCTGCCGCGACGAACTGGCAGTGGAAATCGACGGCGTGCACGGCTGAGTCACGGCGCGCACTGGCTGATGCACGTGGTGGCCCGCGGCGGCACGCGCAAACACCTCAGCTACTGAGCAACCCCAACACCAGATCGCGCGGCAGCTTGCCGGTTTCGTTGCGTGGCAGGGCGGCGAGCTTGCGCAGGCGGCGCGGGAGGAATACCGGGTCGAAGCTGCCGCGCAAGGCGGTGAGGATCTGTGCCTCGTCCAGGCTCGGGGCCACCACCAGCGCGGCGATGCGGCCCACCGATTGGCCGTGTTCCGGCGCGAGTTGCACGATGGTGCCGTCGACCACGCCCGGCACGGCGAGCAGGCGGCGGGTGAGATCTGCGAGCGAGGCGCGTTTGCCGGCGATTTCCAGCAGATCGGCCTGGCGGCCACGCACCTGGAAACGGCCATCGGCGGCCACGTCCATCATGTCGGCCAGCAGCACCGGGCTGGCCAGATGCGGCGCGTGCACCGAGGTGCCGGCGGCCTGCGATTCCAGGCGCACGCCGGGCAGCGGCGTCCAGGCAGCTTCCACGGCGGTACGCCGCACCGCAAACACGCAGGTTTCGGTGGAACCGAACATCTCGCGCACTTCCCCGCCAAAGCGCGCTTCGGCGGCGGCCGCCACCTCCTGCGCCAGCGGTGCGGTGGCCGAGACGATGCCTACCAGCGGCGGCAGGTGCACGCCCGATTCGACCAGCGCGCGCAGATGCACCGGCGTGGTCACCAGCACGCGCGGTTCGGGAATCTCCGCAAGCGCACGTGCCACATCGTCGGGGAAGAACGGCCGGCCGGCATGTACCGCCAGTGCGGTCACCATCGGTAGCAGCACCGACAACTCCATGCCGTACATGTGTTGTGGCGGCACGGTGGCCACCACGTGCGGCACCGCGTCGGTGTGTGCCCACAGGCTCTGCAACGCCACCAGATCCTGCCGCGTGCTGGTCAGGAAACTGCCCCAGGTCTTGGGATTGGGTTGCGGCGCGCCGGTGCTGCCGGAGGTGAAGCCGATCGCCACCAAGGCATCGTCGGCCAGCATCGGGACCGGGCCTTCCAGCCGCGGCAAGTCCGCCGGTAATTGCCAATAGCGCGGGGGCGCCAGTTCCAGCGCCAGATCGCCCAGGCAGTACGCATCGGCGTGGCGCGCCTGCACTTCGCCCACCACCGCCGGCGCGCGCGAAGACGGCAGCAGCGACACCTGCCCACGCACCGCGCAGGCATAAAACGCCACCATGAAGCGATAGCGGTCCTCGCACAGGTTCACCGCGTGGCGGCCGTCGGGCAGCAACTGCGCCAGGCCATGCACGTGTGCGATGAAGGTGGCCAGGTCCACCGCCTGCCCATCGCGCCACGCCAACGGCCGGCCGGGTTCGCCAACGGCCAACGGATGGGACAGCGGAGTGGACGGACTGGGCATGGGCACCGGTGATCGCAAAAGCGCGCTAGCTTGGCGGCCCCCTGCGCTGCTGGCAAGTCGGGGCATTCCTGGCATTGGCTGATAGTCGGCGCTCATGACGGCGCGTGTTCGCGGCAAGGTCGCAACTTCGCTGCTGTGTGCAGGGCGGCGTGGCGCCGGAAAGCGCTGATTGGAAGCATGGAGCGCTTGGCACACGCCCTAATATGCGCCGTATAAATATGGACGCATCGCCGACGCGTGATTCGTGCAGCAATCCCGCGCTCGTCGCCGGATGAGCGTCAATGCAAGCGCTCTGCTGCTGGCCCACCGACACACGCTGCGATCATGAAACGCGGTTGATCGCCACAATTCCCGGCACGCGCGCCTGTCTCAATCGCGGCCGCCTCGCACGACAACGCAGTCCGCAGCGCAGCTCTAGTCCAGCCGGCTTCAATCACAGCAATCACCACCAATGACCCGCACACAGACGCCATCACGCATGACCTGTGGCCCAGCCCCGTGCGGAAACGAACTGCTAGGCTTGCCCGCTCTACTTGCGTTTCGATCCTGCCCGATGCCCAGATTGTTGCCGTTGTCCCTCCTGTTGCTGGCCGCCACTGCGCAGGCGCAGTCCACCGCACCGCTCACCATCGAACAGGTGATGGCCGACCCGGACTGGATCGGGCCGTCGGTCGAGCAGGCCTGGTGGCAATGGGACGGCAAGCAGGTGCAGTACCAGCTCAAGCGCGAAGGCAGCCCGGTGCGCGATACCTATCGCCAGCCCGCAGCGGGCGGCACCGCCGCCGAGCGTGTGGCCGACACCGCGCGTGCGGGGCTGGATGCCGCCAACCCGAGCTACGACGCCGGCCGGCAACGCATGCTGTTTACGCGCAACGGTGACATCTTCCTGCGCGATCTGCGCTCCGGGGCGCTGACCCAGCTGACCCGCAGCAACGAGGTCGAATCGCGCCCGCAATTCGCCAGCGATGGCGGTGCGATCTGGCGCGCCGGCAACAACTGGTACCACTGGCGTGCCGATGGCGGTACCGCGCAGGTGGCAGTGGTGAAGGCCGAGCGCGATCCCAACGCCGCGCCCAAGGCCGATGTGCTGCGCGAGCAGCAACTGGCCACCCTGGCCACCTTGCGCCGCGACCGCGAGCAACGCGAGGCGCTGCGCACCCAGGACGATGCCTGGCGCCGCGCTGACAGCACCCGCGCACCGGCACCGGTGTATCTGGGCGATGAGGTGGAGATCGTCGACAGCGCGCTGTCGCCGGATGGACGCCATCTGCTGGTGGTCACCCAGGCCAAGGGCGCCGACGAGGGCCAGGAGGGCAAGATGCCCAAGTACATCACCGAATCCGGCTACGAGGAATTCCAGGAAGTCCGCACCCGCGTTGGCCGCAACGCCCCGTTGGCGCACGCGCTGTGGCTGGTGGACGTGGCTGCCGGCAGTGCCAGAGCGCTGTCGTTCGACCCATTGCCCGGCATCGCCACCGACCCGCTGGCGGCGCTGCGCAAGGCGGCCAAGAAAGATCCGCTCAAGGGCAACCGTGCCGTGCGCGTGGAAAGCGACGGCGATGGCAGCGGCCCGGCCGTGCACTGGAGCGATGACGGCCGCAACGTGGCGGTGGAAATCCGCGCCGTGGACAACAAGGACCGCTGGATCGCCAGCGTGGATCTGGACGATGCCAAGCTGCAGCCGCGCCATCGCCTGAGCGACAGCGCCTGGATCAACTGGGGCTTCAACGAATTCGGCTGGCTGCCGGACAACCGCACGCTGTGGCTGCTGTCGGAAGAATCCGGCTATTCGCAGCTGTACACGGTGGACGGCAACGGCAAGCCACGCCAGCGCACCCGCGGCACATTCGAAGTATCCGCACCGGTGCCCAGCGCCGATGGCAGCGGGATGTTCTTCCTGTGCAACCGGAAATGGCCGGGCGATTACGAGGTGTGCAAGCTGGATCTGCGCACCGATCAGCTCAGCGAAGTCACCGCGCTCGACGGCGTGGAAGATTTCAGCCTGTCGCCGAACGGCCAGCAGGTGCTGGTGCGCTATTCCGGCAGCTACCTGCCCCCGCAGCTGGCGGTGGTGCCGGCCGCTGGCGGCCAGGCCACGGTGCTCACCGACACGCGCACCCCTGCCTTCAAGGCGCAGCCGTGGATTGCGCCGCAGTACGTGCATGTGCCTTCAAGGCACGGCGCCGGAACGGTGTGGGGCAAGTACTACGGCCCGCAGCATCCCGAGCCCGGCAAGCAGTACCCCATCGTGATGTTCGTGCACGGCGCCGGCTACCTGCAGAACGTGTCGGCGCGCTACACGCCGTATTTCCGCGAGCAGATGTTCCATAACCTGCTGGTGCAGCAGGGCTACATCGTGCTGGATCTGGACTACCGCGCCTCCGAAGGCTACGGGCGCGACTGGCGCACCGCGATCTACCGCAACATGGGCCATCCGGAACTGGAAGACTATCTGGACGGCCTGCAGTGGCTGGTCGACACCAAGCAGGGCGATCGCGCGCGTGCCGGCATCTACGGCGGCTCCTACGGCGGTTTCATGACCTACATGGCGCTGTTCCGCAGCCCGGGCACGTTCAAGGCCGGCGCCGCGCTGCGGCCGGTCGGCGACTGGATGCAGTACAACCACGAGTACACCTCCAACATCCTCAACACGCCCGACCTCGACCCGCAGGCCTACAAGACCTCCTCGCCGATCAACTATGCCGAGGGCTTGCGCGACCATCTGTTGATTGCGCACGGCATGATCGACGACAACGTGTTCTTCAAGGACTCGGTCGACATGACCCAGAAGCTGGTCGAGCTGCACAAGGACAACTGGCAGGTGGCGCCGTATCCGCTGGAGCGCCACGGCTTCACGCGGGCCGATTCGTGGCTGGATGAGTACAAGCGCATCCTCAAGCTGTTCAACGAACAGGTGAAGCCGTAACGGCAGCGGTCTTGCCAGGGCGATGCGTCGTGCATCGCCATGGCGTGGAGGTAATGCCGGCATTGCGTTCGCCGCCCTCCACACTGGTGCGGTTACACAGTGCGAGCGCCAGCGCGTTTGATTCGCAGATAACCGCGTGCGTGGGGGCATCAGCGTGCTTGCCAAAGCGTCCGAATGACGCGACCGCATGTACAAGCGCACCAGGGCGCGATAGGACTTTTCGGTAAAGCCCCATCGCGCCCAGGTGCGCTCCTACGACGGAATGCTGCAGCTAAGAGACATCCGCGAGATCGGCCACCCGCGCGTTTGGTTCGCGGGAAATCGCATAGGTGGGGGTCTGTTCTCATCGGCGTGCTTGTGCAGAGTGTCCGAATAACACGAATCACCCGTACAAGCGCACCTGGGCGCGATGGGACTTCCCGGTAATGCCTCATCGCGCCCAAGTGCGCTCCTACGATGGGATGCTGCGGCTAGGAGGAACACGCGAGATCGGCTGCCAGCGCTGCGTCGACCGATGATCGGAGCAGCGTATGCAGACCACGCGTGCGCGCACGGCAGTGACGCTGCAACGCACTCACCCCACCCTACGTGTCACGCATTAAGCTTGGTGCAGGATCGGCAGCAGGCGTGCGTGTATGCGCCCCGTGCGCCGGTCCGCTGCCTGACCGGTGCGCCACCGGCCGCGCGGCGCCATCCACTCCTCAATCGGCGCGTAGAAGGGATCGCGATGGGCCTGTGGGACCGTTTGTTTGGACGCAAGACCCCGGCGACACCGACGCCCGCCGCAGCGCAAGCCGCGCCTGCCGCGGATGCAGATCCCGCTGCCGACATCGATCCACAGCTGCAGCCCGCGCTGGCGCTGTTCCAGCAGGGCGATCACGTCGGTGCCTACAACGCCGCAGTGGCGCATCTGGACGTCGGTGCCGATGCGCACCGCCTGTGCGCGATCTCGCTGAGCGCCCTGGGCCGGTACCACGAAGCGTTTCCGCATTGGCTGGCGTTGTTCGAGGTGGAGCAGAGCGCGCACAACGCGCTGCAACTGGCCACCACCTCGGTGATGTGCAACGAGATCGACCGTGGCGAAGCCTGGCTGATGAAGTTCGACCAGTTGAACGAGCAGGAACGCGCCACCTCGCCGGCCACCGCGCGTACCAATTTCCTCAGCGCGCTGACCCAGGCCGGCCACGGCGAGCATGCATTGCCGCACCTGGAATGGCTACGCGAAGCGTATGCCGGCATGTCGATCACCGATGGGCATTTCCTGTTCGTCCGCGGACTGCCGTTCTTCGAAACGTTTCTGGAGCGCAGCACACCACTGTTGCGCGTCTGCCTGCCCGCCGATGCGCTGGCCGACTGGTATCTGCAGATGCAGCCGGCGCTGGATGCACCGGGCCAGGCGGCAGTGGCCGCGCACGTCGCCTCACTGCAATGAACCGCACGCCGGCACCGGCAACGCGCGGCGGGTTCGTCACGCCAATGGCGTGGGTGTCGCTGCTACTGGGCGTGGCCAGCGCGCTGACCAACCTGCTGCAGATCCTGCTGATCGTGCTGGTGCCCGGCTCCACCGCGCTGCCACTGCCCCCGGGAATGCGCATGCCCGCCTCCTGGCAATGGCTGATCGACCATGGGGTGAGCCTGTCGGCGCTGGGCGTGGTGCTGTCGGTGGCCTTCGCCTGGATGAGCTGGGCCTTGCTGCAGCGGCGTGAGTGGGCGCGGATCGGCTTCGTGCTGGTGCTGGTGATCACTGGGCTGCTTAATTTCGGGGGCTTGGCCCTGATCGGGCCGCTGTTCGATGGCCTGCAGTCGATGCTGCCGGCCGACATCCTGCACAGCCCGGAGTGGCCGCAGATGCAGGCGCGCCTGCAGACCACGCGGCTGATGGCGCTGCTGCTGACCGGCATCGGTGCGCTGGTGATCGCGCTGTTTCAGTGCGCCCTGGCGTGGCGGCTGTGTGCGCCTGCGGTGCGCGCGGAGTTTGCGGCCTCGCCGCGGGGCTGATCGTTCGCCTGGAATCACGGCTGGGAGCGGCTGTCTTTAATCGAAGAGACCTCGCGTGCGTGGCGCCCGCGTCGCCTGCGGGACGTGCCGTCGATCCAGCCTGGAAAACGCCTTCGCGGCCTCCCTGCCGCCCAAGCCCCTGCGCGCAGTGATGGCACCGCACCTCACGGTGGATCGGGCGTGGTGGCGACAACCTGGCGGCCCTGCACGCGAACGACCAGACGACCCACCGCGTCGCACCGCGACACCTTGGCGCGTGTGCGAAATGCACGCAGCGCGGTGCACCGCTTAGAATCGAGGCATGAACGAATTCGACCGTGTACGTGACTATCTGACCGATCTGCAGGACCGCATCTGCGCCGCCGTGGAAGCCATCGATGGCAAGGCGCGGTTTGCCGAAGACCTGTGGCAGCGCGCGGAAGGCGGCGGTGGGCGCACCCGCATCCTGCGCGACGGTGCGGTGTTTGAGCAGGCCGGCATCGGCTTCTCCGACGTGTCCGGCGCGCGGCTGCCGCCCTCGGCCAGCGCGCATCGGCCCGAGCTGGCCGGCGCCACCTGGCGCGCCTGCGGGGTGTCGCTGGTGTTCCACCCGCACAATCCGCACATCCCGACCACACACGCCAACGTGCGCTACTTCCGCGCCGAGCGCGATGGCGAGATGGTGGCGGCCTGGTTCGGCGGCGGCTTCGACCTGACCCCGTTCTACCCGGTCGACGAAGACGTCATGCACTGGCACCGCACCGCACAGGCGCTATGCGCGCCGTTTGGCGAGGAGCGTTACGCCGCGCACAAGCGCTGGTGCGACGAGTACTTCTTCCTGCGCCACCGCAACGAGACCCGCGGCGTGGGCGGGCTGTTCTTCGACGACCTGGGCCAGGACTTCGAACGCGACTTTGCCTACCAGCGCGCGGTCGGGGACGGCTTCCTGGACGCCTATCTGCCGATCGTCGAACGCCGCAAGGACACGCCCTATGGCGAAGCTGAGCGCGCCTTTCAGCTGTACCGGCGTGGCCGCTACGTGGAGTTCAACCTGGTCTACGACCGCGGCACCCTGTTCGGTCTGCAGAGCGGTGGCCGCGCCGAGAGCATCCTGATGAGCCTGCCGCCGCAGGTGCGCTGGGAATATGGATTCCAGCCGCAACCGGGAAGCGCCGAGGCACGCTTGGCCGATTATTTGATTCCGCGTGATTGGCTCGGCTGATTTCCAAACGCGTCACCGATGAAACACAGTGTTGATTCACGGATTAAATCGGCCCTATTTAAATTTGTGATTGCAGACGAAACCAGTCGCCCCGTCGTTCGATGAACTGGTTATGTTGCGCTGCACGCAGTGACGCGTGCATTGTGGGTCTCAGCACGCTCAGTAAAAGCGCCGCAGAGTGCCATCCGCCACCGCCGCTGCGCTGTAGGCGCTGAGCCCGATTCACCGCTGTACCGCTGCGGCATATGGCCTGCGTGAGAAATCGCAGGCAACAAAAAGCCCCGCAGACCAGGGGGAGGTCGGCGGGGCCAGGGAACGGAAACTTGGGGAGGAGTTTCCGCTCCGAGATCTGCTCCAGGGGATGGGAGAGATCTGCCGACAGGCGTTGCGCCCGTCGAGTGATATAACACCATTTTCTACATTGATGGATCGTGAAGATCGCCGTTAAGAATTTGTAGAATTTAGCGGTTATTCAGTGCTGCGGCGCGGTGCGAGTTTCTGAATATTCTGATCTGCGTATTCAGCATACGAGGCATGCGCTGCACCATCAATGCGCCTCGTCCCAGTTATCGCCCACGCCCGAATCGACCACCAGCGGCACGCGCAGGCTGGCAGCTGCGGACATGCGTGCGGTGACCTCGGCCAGCAGGGTGTCGACGAAGTCGGCGTCGGCCTCGAACACCAGTTCGTCGTGCACCTGCAGGATCATCAGGGCGCGCTGCGCGTGATCGGCAATCCAGCCATCCACGCTGACCATGGCGCGCTTGATGATGTCGGCGGCGGTGCCCTGCATCGGCGCGTTGATGGCCGCGCGCTCGGCGCCGGCGCGTTGGCCCTGGCTGCCGGCGTTGATGAAGTCCAGGTACAGCCGGCGGCCGAACACGGTTTCCACGTAGCCCTTGTCGCGGGCCTGCTGCCGGGTGGTTTCCATGAAGTCACGCACGCCCGGGTAACGGCTGAAGTACAGCGCGATGTAGTCCTGCGCCTCGCCGCGGCCGATGCCGAGCTGGCGGGCCAGGCCGAACGCGCTCATGCCGTACATCAGGCCGAAGTTGATCGCCTTGGCGGCGCGGCGCTCATCCCCGCTGACCGTATCGATGGTGCGGCCGAACACTTCGGCGGCGGTGGCACGGTGCACGTCGGCGCCGGATTCGAATGCGCCGACCAGGCCGGGGTCGCCGGACAGGTGGGCCATGATGCGCAGCTCGATCTGCGAGTAGTCGCAGGCGATCAGCTTGCGTCCGGCCGGGGCAACAAAGGCGCGGCGGATGCGGCGGCCGTCTTCGGTGCGGATCGGGATGTTCTGCAGGTTGGGGTCGGACGAAGACAACCGCCCGGTGGCCGCGCCGGCCTGGTGGTAGCTGGTGTGCACGCGCCCGGACTGCGGGTGGATCATCTCCGGCAGCTTGTCGGTGTAGGTGCTGCGCAGTTTGGCCAGGCTGCGGTAGTCCAGGATCACCCGCGGCAGTTCGTGCTGGTCGGCGATGGCTTCCAGCGCCTCTTCGTTGGTCGAGGGCTGGCCCTTGGGCGTCTTGACCACGGCGGGCAGCTTGAGCTCGTCGAACAGCAGCGCCTGCAACTGCTTGGGCGAATCCAGGTTGAAGGTGCGCCCGGCCAGTTCGGTGGCCTTCTGCTGGGCGGCGAGCATGCGCTTGGACAGGTCCGCGCTCTGGCGGCGCAGTTCGGCTGCGTCCACGCACACGCCGTTGGCCTCGATGCGCTCCAGCACGCCCACCAGCGGCATTTCGATGTCGCGGTAGACACTCTCCAGCGCCGGCTCGGCGGCCAGGCGCTTGCCCAGCACCTGGTGCAGGCGCAGGGTGATGTCGGCGTCTTCGGCGGCGTAGCGGGTGGCGTCTTCCAGGCTGACCTGGGCGAACTTGATCTGCTTGGCACCCTTGCCGCAGATGTCTTCGTACTTGACGGTGTCGTAGCCAAGGTAACGTTTGGCCAGGCTGTCCATGTCGTGGCGGGCACTGCCGGAGTTGAGCACGAAGCTCTCCAGCAGGGTGTCGTCGGCGTAGCCGGCCAGGGCGATGCCGTGGCGGCGCATCACGTGCAGGTCGTACTTGCCGTGCTGGCCGAGCTTGCGCACTGCCGGGTCGGTCAGCAGCGGCGCCAGCTGCGCCAGCGCCTGCGTGCGGTCCAGCTGGGCCGGTGCGCCGGGGAAGTCATGGCCGAATGGCAGGTAGGCGGCCTGGCCGGGCTCGGCGGCGACGCTGAGGCCGATCAGGTTGGCCTGCAGCGCGTCCAGGCTGTCGGTTTCGGTATCGAAGGCGAACTGCCCGGCCGCGCGCAGCCGCGCGATCCAGCTGTCGAGCTGCGCCTGGGTGAGGATGGTCTCGTACTGGCCGGGCGCCGACAGCGCCGGGTCCAGCTCCACCGGAGCGGCAGCCGGCGCCGACACGAAACCGGTGCCGCGTGCACGGCCAGGCTCGGTGCGCGCCACCGCCATCGGTGCGGTCAGCGCGCCGGCCTCGGCGGCGGCGCCACCGAGTTCGCGCAGCGCCTGTGTGAAGCCGTAGCGCGCGTACAGCACCGCCAGCGCTTCGGCGTTGGGCTCGCGCAGGTCCAGCGCGCGCGGGCCGCTGGCCAGGGTCACGTCGGTCTTGATGGTGACCAGTTCGCGGTTGAGCGGCAGCCGCGGCAACGCGGCGC
The DNA here is from genome assembly GCF_041520885.1 of Xanthomonas sp. NCPPB 2922. Taxonomy (NCBI): domain Bacteria; kingdom Pseudomonadati; phylum Pseudomonadota; class Gammaproteobacteria; order Lysobacterales; family Lysobacteraceae; genus Xanthomonas; species Xanthomonas sp. NCPPB 2922. Next base: position 79,426 of record NZ_JBGOFY010000008.1, read on the forward strand.
GCAGGTTCTCGCCGATCTTGCCCTTGATCTTGTCGGAGTTGGCGATCACGCCATCGAGCGAGTCGTACTCGGCCAGCCATTTGGCGGCGGTCTTGGGGCCGCACTTGTCCACGCCGGGCACGTTGTCCACGGTGTCGCCCATCAGCGCCAGCAGGTCCACGATCTGGTTCGGGCGCACGCCGAACTTGGCGATCACCGCCTCGTCCGAATCCATGCGGCTGCCGCTCATGGTGTTGACCAGTTCGATGCCCGGGCGCACCAGCTGCGCGAAGTCCTTGTCGCCGGTGGAGATGGTGACGGCCAGGCCGTCGCTGGCGCCTTGCAGCGCGAGCGTGCCGATCACGTCATCCGCTTCCACGCCGTCGATGCGCAGGATGTCGATGCCCAGCGCATGCACGATGTCGCACATCGGCTGCACCTGTGCACGCAGGTCGTCGGGCATCGACGGGCGGTTGGCCTTGTAGTCGGCATACAAGTCATCACGAAATGTCTTGCCGGGCGCATCCACCACGAACGCCACATAGGCCGGGCGTTCCTTCAAGGTGGCACGCAGCATGTTGACCACGCCGAACAACGCACCGGTGGGCTCGCCCTGGGCATTGGTCAGCGGCGGAAGCGCGTGGAACGCGCGATACAGGTAACTGGACCCGTCGATCAGGACTAATCTGCTCATGCCGTAATTCTACGCTGCACGCCCACGCCACACCCGGCCAGCGCATACTCGGCGGCGACCTCACACGGACCATCACGATGAAGAGAGCAAGTCTTTTGCTGTTGCCGCTGCTGCTGCTCGGCGGCTGCGCCACCACCGGTGGCGGCGGCGATGTGCCGGCCAACGCGGATGTCACCAGCAAGACCATGGGCAACGGCGACAAGGTCGACGAATACCGCGTCAACGGGCAGCTGGAAATGGTGCGCGTGACCCCCGCACGTGGCGCGCCGTACTTCCTCTACGACCGTGACCATGACGGCCATACCGACGCCGAGCGTGACAAGGTCAACAAGACGTATTGGCAGTTGTATAGCTGGTGATTGGGAAGCGGTGATTCGGGATTGGGGATTCGCTAGGCGAAGAGCTTAGCGATTGCGTCGCCCGGCGCTTGTTTGGTGCGTCCTGAAGGCGTCAAACGGTTTAGCAGCTGCGGGCCAATCTGGCCCGCAGATTTCGGGCGACGAAGCACTGAAGCAGGCGTGCTGGGCGAGCGGATCCGGCAATCCTGCAGTGGCGGCGAGCGGCGGGTAACGCCACTGCTGTGCCCTGCGGCAGCTGACAGTGGTGAGCATATTGCTCAGCTGTTCTCCAGCGGGCCGGTGACGCGTTGCAGTTCATCGACCCGCCTGGCGCCAGTTCCTTCATCAGCGCCAGGACGTCGCAGCCAACCAGCCGCTGCGCGCGCCGCAGCAACATCGGCACCGGGCTGGACGGCTCGTTGCGCGCGTAATAGGCGCAGATCTCCTCCAGCCGCCGCATGACATCGTCCGGGCCGGCGATTCCCCAGTGCGACGCGCCGGGCTGCCCGCAGCGGTGGCAGTGCCATCGCCTGAATGCTCGGTGCTGTCGGCGGCCTCTCCCGTGCTGCCTTGCCGCGCCTGCCAGTGCGGCAGCACGAAGCGCTACAGATCGCGCAGGTCGGCCAGCAGCGGACGCAGGTCCGGCGCGGCGGTGCCGAGCTGTTTGGTGAGCAAGGCATCGATCGCCCGTGCGGTGGCGGCGGCGTCGGTAATCGCCTTGGCCGAGGCCGCCAGCGTGTCGAGCGGGCAATCCAGGCAGCAGGCCTCGATCTCGGCCAGGCTGGGCACGGCCTGCCCTTCGGCCAGCTTGAGGCTGCCGTTGGCGGCGCGCAGGTCGCGCAGGCTGAAGCGGCCCAGCCGCGGCGACTGCACGAAGGCGGTGGTGCGCAATGCGCCGAGCAGGCCCATCGGGTCGCTCAGGCCCACCAGCGCGTTGACCCGCGCGGTGGGGTCGTTGTCGTCGTCGGCATCCAGTTGCGGGTGCACGCTGTCCCAGTGCTGGCCGAGCAGGCCGTGGATCAGCGCCAGGGCGTCTGTCCAGCCAGGCAGGCCGCGCAGCCGCAGCCAGGCGGCGCCGAGCTTGCTGGCGATGCGCAGGTCGCGGCTGCGCCTTGCGTGCGATGAGGCGTTCCGGGTAATGCCCATCGCGCCCGTGGGCGCTCCTACGATGATCCGCACGCATCACGCTGCGCATGCTGCTGAGCGCGGCTGTTGCCGAGTTACCTCAGGCGAATAACGAGCTGCACGCCCTGCGTAGGAGCGCGCTTGTGCGCGATGAGGCCTTCCCGGTAATGCCCATCGCGCCCAAGGGCGCTCCTACAAACGTTCTGCACGACTAGCCTGGACTTGATTGATCATCGCGCTCGCATCAACGCATCAACCGCAATCTCAACGAATCACCAGCACCGGAATCGTGCTGTGCGTCAGCACCTCCACCGTCTGGCTGCCGAGCAATACGCGGCTCATGCCGCGGCGGCCGTGCGAGGTCATCACGATCAGGTCGCTCTTGCACTCCTCGGCGGTCTGCACAATGCCCTCGGCCGCAAAACGGTCCAGCACGTGCCGCGCGGTCGCCTTGAGGTTCGCAGCGATCGCCAATTCCACAGCCGGGCGCAGGATCTTTTCCGCAGCCGCTTCGCGCTCCTTGCGATAGTCCGGGCTGGCTTCGTACCCCACGCTCCAACCCATCGCGTCGTACATGCCCATCGCCCACGGCTCGGAGACGGTGACGATATCGACCTTGGCGCCAGTGGCCTTGGCCAGTTCCAGACCCTGAAACAACCCGCGGTGGGACAGCTCGGACGCATCGATGGCGATCAGGATACGTTTGTACATGGTGGCCTCCTGGAATGCCGGCACATCCACCGGCGGAAATCAGCGTGACAGCGCGGCGTAATAGTCGCCTTGAGACAGATCAATGCAGCGGGAAACGCAGTCAGTCGGTCGGCGTCGCCTGCGGATCAGTGCGCGCCATGCGCACACGCGCAGGATTCCCCACCGCAGTGGCGCCTGCCGGCACATCGCGGGTGACCACCGCACCGGCCCCGATCAACGCATCGTCGCCAATGCGCACGCCCGGCAGAATGATCGCGCCACCGCCAATCCACACATTGCGTCCCACGTGAATCGGGCGGCCAAACTCCAGCCCGCTGGCACGATCGATCGCATCGCGCGGATGGTCGGCCGCGTAGAACTGCACTGCCGGCCCGATCTGCGTGCCATCGCCGATGCTGACCTCGCACACATCCAGGATCACGCAATTGAAGTTGAGAAAAACCCCCGCACCCAAACGGATGTTGTAGCCATAGTCGCAATGGAACGGCGGGCGAATCACTGCACCCGCGCCCACCTCGGCCAGACGTTCGACCAGCAAGGCATGGCGCTGCGCAGCGGGCTGTTGCGCAGCGGCGTTGTAACGCGCCATCCACGCGGCGGCGGCAGCCTGATCGGCCTGCAGTTCGTCATCGGCCGCGTTGTACAGCTCGCCTGCGAGCATCTTCTGTTTTTCGGTGCACATCGGGCTGTGTGCCTTCATAAAGTCGGTTCGACCGCAGCTTGTCATGAAAGCTGTGGCGAATGCATCGAGCAGCGCACCACCGCGTTTGGCTGTCTGGATCTTCTGACCTGACTCGTTGCCTGTGCCGTATAGAACCAGTGAGAGATCACTGGCTCGGCCCTAGTAGCGCCAAGGAAGGTGGCGAGCAATTGCCAGGCGGCTGTTAAGGGCGCGCAGAAGCCGCAATATTCGCATCGTCAGATGCAGATGCGTTGTGACGCGGCGGCGGCATAAGTAATACTCGCTCCGGCAGTGCCGTTCCACGCTGTGCGCTCTCAAGGATGACCCCATGAAAAACGTTTTTACGTTTGCCTGGCCGCGCTGCTTGCGATCTGCTGCAGCGCACCCGCTTACGCCACCTCAAGCCTTTCCTTCGAAGGCGGCGGCTACGCAATGACATTTGAAGTCGGCAACGACGGCCGCCCTGTTATCGCCAGCATCCATTTCTACGCGCCGGGCGACTGCAAGGGCGTCCCATTGCAGAACGACTTCGAGGTAAAAACCTTCGATACCAAACGCAGAGTATTGCGGTTGATTTACCCGGGTGGCGGCCAGGGAGTGCCACCATTTGCACTAGTTGTGCTCGCGGACAAGTCGACGCTCACCATAGGAGGTAAGCGAATCAACTCCACCTTCAGCTGGGAAATGTCGGCGTACGGCACCAAAGTCGATGCAATGCCATCTCCCATAAGGCTGGTCGTCAAGCGATGAAGCAATCTCGGCGGGCTTGGTGAGCTCCGACATCAGCCAGCCTTTCCGCCCTACCGATAAGCGCCAGCTTGCCCTGATAGCTTCACCCAGGCGACAGGATTGGCGCTGGTAAGGGCTCGCCTACACCACCGTCAGATTCGCGTACGCCATCACCAGCCACTTGGCGCCCACTTCATCGAATTGCACCTGCACGCGTGCATGCGCGCCGGCGCCTTCGTAGTCGACAACCACGCCGCCACCGAACTTGGGGTGTTCGACATTGGCGCCGAGCTTGATCGGCGCGGCGTCGACCACGGCGTGTACCGGGCCGCCGCGTGCGGCGCCCAGCGAGGCAGTGCGCGAGACCTGCACCTTGGGCCGCACTTCATGCAGCAGGTCGCGCGGGATCTCGCGCAGAAAGCGCGACGGCACGTTGTAGTTGTCCTGGCCGTGGATGCGCCGCGATTCGGCGTAGCACAGCACCAGTTTCTGGCGCGCGCGGGTGATACCCACGTAGGCCAGGCGGCGTTCTTCTTCGAGCCGGCCGCTTTCTTCCAGCGAGCGTGCGCTGGGGAACAGGCCATCTTCCAGCCCGACCAGGAACACGATCGGAAATTCCAGGCCCTTGGCCGAGTGCAACGTCATCAGCTGCACGCCTTCTTCGCCGGCCTGCGCCTGGCCTTCGCCGGCTTCCAGCGAGGCGTAGGCGAGGAAGGCCACCAGTTCGGTCATGCCCTGGCTGTCTTCATCGTCCGGGCGGGTGAAGCGCGAGGCCACCGAGACCAGTTCGTCCAGGTTCTCGGTGCGCGATTCCGAATCCAGCCCGCCGCGGCTTTCCTTGGCCCAATGCTCGCGCAGGCCCGAGCGCATCAGCACATGGTCGATGCGCTCGGCCAGGTCCATCTCGCCGGTTTCGGCCTGCAGCTGGCCGACCAGGCTCAGGAACGTAGCCAGCGCATTGCGTGCACGCGCCGCGAGAGTATTTTCCTGCGTGCACAGCATTGCCGCTTCCCACAGCGACAGCGCATTGGCGCGTGCCAGCCGGCGCACTTCATCCAGGGTGCGATCGCCAATGCCACGCGTGGGCGTGTTGACCGCGCGCTCGAACGCCGCATCGTCGCTGCGGTTGGTGAGCATGCGCAGGTACGCCAGCGCGTCCTTGATTTCGGCGCGTTCGAAAAAGCGCATGCCGCCGTACACGCGGTACGGCAGTTGTTCGGCAATCAGCGCTTCTTCCAGCGCGCGCGATTGCGCATTGCTACGATAGAGCACCGCCACTTCGCCATAACTGCCGCCATCGCGCACCCATTGGCGCGCACGCTCGACTACATAGCGGGCCTCGTCGACTTCGTTGTAGGCCGCGTACAGATCGATCGGGTCGCCATCGCCGGAATCGGTCCACAGCTGCTTGCCGATGCGGTCCGGGTTGTGCGCGATCACCGCATTGGCCGCGCCCAGAATATTGGCGCTGGACCGGTAGTTCTGCTCCAGCCGCACGGTCTGCGCACCGGGGAAGTCCTTGAGGAAGCGCTGCACGTTCTCGACCTTGGCACCGCGCCAGCCGTAGATGGCCTGGTCGTCGTCGCCCACCACGAACACGTGGCCGGTCTCGCCGGCCAGCACGCGCACGAAGGCGTACTGGATGGCGTTGGTGTCCTGGAACTCGTCGACCAGAATTTCGCGGAAGCGGGCGCGGTAGTGCGCCAGCAAGGCCGGGGTGTCGCGCAGCAATTCGTGCGCGCGCAGCAGCAGCTCGGCGAAATCCAGCAGGCCGGAGCGGTCGCAGCGTTCCTGGTAGGCGGCGTACACCTGCCGGCGCACCTCGGTCCAGTCGTCGTTGGGCTCGGGCTGGATGTGTTGCGGGCGGCGGCCTTCGTCCTTCTGCTCGTTGATCCACCAGCTCATCTGCTTGGGCGGATACTTGGTCTCGTCCAGCTCCAGCGACTGCACCACGCGCTTGACCAGCCGTAACTGGTCGTCGCTGTCCATGACCTGGAAGCCTTCCGGCAGCCGCGCGTCCTGCCAGTGCAGGCGCAGCAGGCGATGGGCAAGCCCATGGAAGGTGCCGATCCACATCCCGCGGCTGCCGTTGCGCAGCTGCAGGTCGGTGCGGTGGCGCATTTCGCCTGCGGCCTTGTTGGTGAAGGTCACCGCGAAGATGCCGTGGTTGGGCACGCCCTGGACTTCATTGAGCCAGGCAATGCGATGGATCAGCACGCGCGTCTTGCCGGAGCCGGCGCCGGCCAGCACAAGGTAATGCCCCGGCGGCGCGGAAACGGCCTCGCGCTGGGCGGGGTTTAAATGATCGAGCAAATGAGAGACATCCACCCGGGCATTTTACCGGTTGTGGCGTCGCTGCGGCTGAGATTGGGATGAAGGGGTTTGGGATGCGAGGCTTCGCTCGGACCCTCATCCGCCCCTTCGGGGCACCTTCTCCCGATGGGAGAAGGGAACAACGCCCCTCTCCTACGGGAGAGGGGTTGGGGTGAGGGTACGGGGCGAAGCCACTACGAGTGGTGGGTAACACGAGAGCTTCGCTCGCACCCTCATCCGGCGCTTCGCGCCACCTTCTCCCAGCGGGAGAAGGGAACAACGCCTCTCACCGCCCAAGCAATACCAGCACATCCCGCGCAATCGCCGTTGCCTGCTCACGCAGTTCCGGTACCGCCAGGCTTTCCCATAGCGAGCCGATGCGCAGGCTGCCGATCACCCGCAGGCGTGGATTGGGGCGGCCATCGGCATCGAGCAGCGCGCCATTGGACGCGGTGTCCACGCCGATGCCATGCGGGCCGGGCGTGGCGATGCCCTGGCCCAGCAGCTGCTGCAGCAGGCCGTTGCGCATGGCCTGCACGCGCATTTCCACGCCGGTGGCGTTGATCAGCGTCTGCACATCCAGCTGCAGCGCATGCCCGGCGCCGGCGCCGGCGCTCACCCGCACACAGGCACCGGCCTGGTACGCCACATCCAGCCGCGCGCGATGCAGTTGCAATTGCCCGCGCGCCTGCATTGCCTGCAGGTGCGCATGCACCGGCGCGGCGATGCGGTGGCGGTGCACATCCCAATAGCGCACCACATGCCGCAAGAAGCGGCGCTGGTCGGCGGCCGACAACGTCTGCCATAGCGCCTGGCTCAACGGGCGGATGCGCTCCATCACGCTCTGCCAGGGCAGGCCCTGCGCGGCCGCGTCGCGCGCGTGCCGGCGCAATGCGCGCATGCGCGCGCGCAGGGGCAGTGCCAGCAGCGGTTGCGGGTCGAACGGTGCCGGCGTGGCGTGTGCGTGCGGCAGCGGCAGCAAGCCGTGCCGCGAGACCACGTGCACCGCGCCGCGGTGCTGCTGCGCGGCCAGGGTGACCACGCTGTCGGCCATGCTCAACCCCGAGCCAATGATGCACACCGCCGCGTCCTGCGGGATCTGCGCCACTGAGGGCGTGTCCCAGGCTTCCACTCGCTGGCCGGGCGCCAGGCCGGCGGCGCCGCGCAATGGCAGCGGCCGCAATGCATTGCCCACCGCCAGGATCACGCTGGCAGCCTGCAGGTGCTGGCCGTCATCCAAATGCAGCAGTGCGCCTGCGGCGTTTGGCTGCAGGTCGCGTACGCGAGCGCTGCAGACGGTGAGTGTGGCGGGGCTGTGCGCGCAGGCCTCCTGCAACCGAGCACGCAGGTACGGCGCATACAGGCAGCGGCCCACGAACTGCTGCGGCAGTTGCGCCGCGTCCAGCGCCGGGCAGGCCTGCGTGGCCTGCAGGTAGGCGACAAAATCGCCTGGCAACTCGGCCAGCGCGCTCATCCGCGCGGCCGGCACATTGAGCAGATGCTCGGGCCGCGCCGTGGCGTAGGCCACGCCTTCGCCCAATGCCGCGCTGGGCTCGATCATGACGATCTGCAGCGGCGCGGTGGCCTGGCGCAGCAGCTGCAACGCCACCAGCACGCCGGACGCGCCACCACCGACGATGGCGATCGCTGCATCGCCGGGTACACGCTGTTCGTTCATGCCGCAATTGTAGGCGATGACCACGTCGGGCCCATGACCACCGGTGCAGCGGCAACCGACATGTGAGGTGCTGGATTCGCTGCGAGACAGTTGACTGCCGGGTGAGGTCACAGCCCCACGCGGCGTAGCTGTAAGCAGCACCCAGGCCGGTACTGGCCGGCGCCACGCTGTGGGTGGGCTGCTCTCTATCACCCGTGGCAGCAGCGTGCGTGCATGCACTACGCCAACGCTTTGCGAATCAGGCCACCATGCTGCCCGACGCTTCAATGCCAGACCTCACCGCGCGACAGCCATCCAGCCGCCCACTACATCAGCGCATCCGCCAGGCGTGCGATGCCTTCACGGCTTCGCCGCCAGGCCGGGCGGCGGCGCCACTGCGCGATGTCCACCGGCTGCGACTGCGCCAGGTAATCCTGCTCGATCTCGCGCAGGCGTAGCACCACGTTACGGTCGTAGCAGAGCATGCCGATCTCGGCATTGAGCGCAAACGAGCGAATGTCCAGGTTGATCGAGCCCACCAACGCAATGTCTTCATCCACGCTCAGATGCTTGGCGTGCAGAAAGTGCGGCCGGTATAGCGCAATCTTCACTCCACAGCGCAGCAACTCTTCGAAATAGGCTTCCTGCGCCCACGCCGCCAGCCGCTGGTTGTTGTGTTCGGACAGGATCAACTGCACGTCCACGCCAGACATCCCGGCGATGCGCAACGCACTGAGCATGGCTTCGTCCGGCACGAAATACGGCGTGACCAACACCACCTTGCGGCGCGCCAGATGGATCACCGCGTTGATTGCATCGCGTGCGTTTTCGAACGGATACGCCGGCCCGCTGGGCAGCAACTGGGTGGCGATGTTGTCGTCGTACACCGGGGCGTCCGGCCACACGTCCAGGCGCTGCCCGGTTTCGGTGAACCAGTCGCTGGCGAACACCGCTTCCAGGTGGTTGACCACCGGCCCGCGCACGCGCGCGACCAGTTCGCGATTGGGCGCGCCGGCGATAAAGCCGGGCGCGGCCAGGTTCTGCGAGCCGACAAAGCCGACCTGGTTGTCGATCACCGCAATCTTGCGGTGGTTGCGCAGGTCCATGCGCCCGCTGCGGCGCCAGCGCAGCCCGCCGGGCAGCAAGGCCAGCACCTCCACGCCACTGGCCTGCAAACGCTGGCGATAACGGCGCAGGCCACGCTTGGCGCCCATCGCATCCAGCAGCAAGCGGCAGCGCACGCCGCGTGCGCAGGCGCGTTCCAGCGCAGCCACCACCGCCTCGCCCACCGCATCGTCGAACATCAGGTAATACAGCAGATGCACGCGTTCCTGCGCCTGGTCGATCGCGGTGATCAGCGCCTGCAGCGAGGCCTCGTAGTCGTCCAGCAGTTCCACCGCATTGCCCAGCGTTGGCATGAAATCGCCCTGCCGCTCGATCAACGGCACCACCTCGGCGCTGCTGGTGTCCGGCTGCGGGGTCCAGCGCAAGGCGTGCAACGGCAGCTGCTGCTCGCGGATCACCTGCGAGGCCGTGGCCTGGCGCTGCACGCGCTGCCGCGACAGCCACGGGTGGCCGAACAACAGGTACAGCGGCAGGCCAACCACCGGCACGAAGCCGATCAGCAGCAACCAGCTGCGCGCCGCCCCAGGCGTGGTGCGGGTGGGGATCCACAGCAGCGCGGCCAGGCGGATCACCCAGTCCAGCGCCAGCAGCCAGGTCCCTTGCAACCAGTCAGGCAGCATCGGCATCGGGTCTCTTCAAGGGGAGCCCGATTCTGACCGGGCCGCGCATAAACGCAACGGCCCGGACGCCGCCGCGCAATGCCGGAATGGCCCGGCTGCGGTATCGGCCGGCAGCGCGCGGTCGGCGCACACCTGGCGCACGGTCTGCACGAAGGCCGACTGCGCGCGGGTGGGGTGCCAGTCGGCGCGTGTGGTCAGGCCAATCTGCCGGCGCAGCTGCGGCACCGCCAGGCCGATCTCGCACAGCAGCCCGGCGCGTTGTTCGAACAGGAACTGGTCACGCGACATCACGGTCAGCCAATCGTCTTCCAGCAGCAATCCGCGGATCACCAGCACCGACCCGCATTCGATGCGCGGCGGCGGCGGCTCCAGTTGCTGGTCGCGGAACATGCGCTCCCAGCGCGCGCGCAGCGGCGTGCCCGTGGCCGCCACCACCCATGGGTAGTCCAGCAACTGCGCGAAGGCGTAGGCATGCCCGGCCAGCGGATGCCCGCTGCGCGCCACGATCACCGCCGCATCGTCGAATAGCGCGTCCTGCACCACGTCGTGCACGGGCAACGGCTCGCGCAACGCGCCGATCAACAGGTCCAGCCCGCCCTCGCGCAGCTGCGCCAGCAACTCGGGATACGGCCCTTCGACCACGCTGACGGTGGCACCGGGGTGGCTGCGTGCGAAGCGCGCCAGCGCCCGCGGCAGCAATACAGCGCGGGCAAGTGGCATCACCCCCACCGTCACCCGCCCGGCGTGCTGGGAGCGCAGCGCGGCCACCTCGTCCAGCCCGGCGCCCAGCTCCGCCAGGGCGAGCCGCACCTGCCGCAGCAGCCGCAGCGCCACCGGCGTGGCGTGCACGCTTTTGCCGCGGCGCACGATCAACGGCACTTCGACCACATCGGCCAACGTCTGCACCGCGCGGTAGATGGCTGGCTGCGAGACCCCGGTGCGCACCGCCGCCAACGAATAGCTGCCGGCCACGTCCACCGCCACCAGTGCCTGCAGCTGCCCCAGCGACACCCGCCGCTCCAGGCCCGGGCGGGCCGGCAGCCGCAGCGCGCGCCGGGCCACCCGCAGCCCGCGCCCCAGATGCGCCAATGCGCGCACCACCCGCGGTGCCAGCAGGCGCGTGGCCTCGGTGCCGGCCATGCCGCCGGGGTGGCGGTCGAACAGCCGCACGCCCAGTTGCTGTTCCAGCCGCGCGATGGCCTGGGTGAGCGCCGGCTGCGACAGGTTCACCTGTGGCGCGGCGGCGCTGACGCTGCCCGCTTCGGCCACCACATGCATGGCATACAGGTGGCGCAGGTTGATTTCGAAGGGTGTCGACATGCTCTAACTATAAGCAGAACCAATAGACATACCTTAAATTGATCTTGAGCCAGCAGGCGCTCCACCAACAGACTCGGCGCATTGCTAACGAGGATGGATGGATGAGCCAGGTCGTCACCGACATCGCGCGTGCCCCGGTCGCGGTCGTGCAAGGGTTGGCGCAGGCGGGCGTGGCCACCGTGCACGAAGCCATGGGCCGCAGCGGGCTGCTGCATCACCGGCTGCGGCCGATCTATGCCGGCTGCCGCATCGCCGGCACCGCCGTCACGGTGTCGGTCCCGCCGGGCGACAACTGGATGATGCATGTGGCGATCGAGCAACTGCGCGACGGCGACCTGCTGGTGGTCGCGCCCACCAGCGAGTGCTACGACGGCTATTTCGGCGACCTGCTCGCCACTTCGGCGCAGGCGCGCGGCTGCCGTGGGCTGATCATCGACGCCGGCGTGCGCGACGTGCGCGACCTCACCGCGATGGGCTTCCCGGTGTGGAGCCGCGCCATCTGCGCGCAGGGCACCATCAAGGAGACCCTGGGCGCGGTGAACGTGCCGCTGGTCTGCGCCGGGCAGCTGATCCAGCCAGGCGATGTGGTGGTGGCCGACGACGACGGCGTCTGCGTGGTGCCAAGCGCCCAGGCGCAGGCAGTGCTGGCCGAAGCCCAGGCACGCGAAGCGCGCGAATTGATCAAGCGCGAGCGGCTGGCGCGCGGCGAACTGGGCCTGGACATCTACGCCATGCGTGAGCGTCTGGCGGCGAAAGGCCTGCGCTATGTCTGAGGGCGTGCGCGCGATGTGGATGCGCGGCGGCACCTCCAAGGGCGGGTTCTTCCTGGCTGCGGACCTGCCGGCCGACACCGCCGCGCGCGATGCCTTCCTGCTGCGCGCCTATGGCTCGCCGGACCTGCGCCAGATCGATGGCATGGGCGGCGCCGACCCGCTCACCTCCAAGGTGGCCGTGGTAAGCCGCTCCGCGCGCGAGGATGCCGATGTGGACTACCTGTTCCTGCAGGTCTCGGTGGACCAGGCGCAGGTCAGCGACGCGCAGAACTGCGGCAACCTGCTGGCCGGCGTGGGGCCGTTCGCGCTGGAGCGCGGCCTGCTGCCCGCACAGGACGGCCAGACTGCGGTGCGCATCTTCATGCGCAACACCGGTACCGTGGCCACCGCCACCGTGTGCACGCCGGGCGGCCAGGTGACCTACACCGGCAACACCCGGATCGATGGCGTGCCCGGCACCGCCGCGCCCATCGCGCTGGCCTTTGCCGAGATCGCCGGTTCCAGCTGCGGCGCGCTGCTGCCCACCGGCAACCCGGTGGACCTGCTGGACGGCATTGCGGTCACGCTGATCGATAACGGCATGCCCTGCGTGGTACTGCGTGCCAGCGATGTGGGCATCCGCGGCGACGAAGACCGCGCCACGCTGGATGCCGATGTCGCGCTCAAGGCGCGCCTGGAAACCCTGCGCCTGCAGGCCGGGCCGCTGATGCGGCTGGGCGATGTGGACACCGCCACGGTACCGAAATTGATGCTGGTCTCCGCCCCACACAACGGCGGCGCGATCACGGTGCGCTCGTTCATTCCGCATCGCTGCCATGCCTCCATTGGCGTGCTGGGTGCGGTCACCGTGGCCACCGCCTGCCTGCTGCCCGGCACGCCGGCGCACGCGCTGGCACAGCTGCCGGGCGGCACCACGCAGCAGCTGGAGATCGAACACCCCAGCGGCGCCAGCAGCTGCCTCATTGCACTGGACGCGCACGGCAACGTGGTGCGCGCCGCTGTCGTGCGCACCGCCCGCAAACTGTTCGATGGGGTGCTGTTTGGCTAGTCAGCGGCCCATGTCATTCACGCCGGCCGATGACGGCACGGCCGGGGGCTTGATGCAACTGCCGGCGCACTCGGCAGCTCAGGCGCTACCGTCTACGCGATGTGCCGCCTGCAGCGGCTATCGCCTGCGTAAACGCGCGTATGTAGGCACCTGCCGATCCCGCGCGCCCGGCTGCAGCGGCTGCAAACAACCGCGCGATGCGCACGTTCCCTCATATCAGACGACCCGATGATCATCGACTGCCACGGCCACTACACCACCGCACCTGCTGCGCACGATGCGTTCCGCAAGGCGCAGATCGCCCATCACGACGACCCGCAGCAACCGGCCCCGCAGTACCCGCACATTTCCGACGATGCGCTACGCGAGAGCATCGAACAGCACCAACTGCGATTGCTGCGCGAGCGTGGCGCGGACATGACCATTTTTTCGCCACGCGCCAGCACCATGGCCCACCACATCGGCAACGAAGCGGTGAGCCAGGCCTGGACGCAGCGCTGCAATGACCTGATCGCGCGCGTGGTGCAGTTGTATCCGCACACCTTCATCGGTGTCTGCCAGCTGCCGCAGTCGCCGGGCGTTCCGATCAGCCACTCCATCGCCGAGCTGGAACGCTGCGTCAACGAACTAGGCTTTGTCGGCTGCAATCTCAATCCCGACCCGTCCGGCGGGCACTGGAACGGCGTACCGCTCACCGACCGTGCCTGGTACCCGTTCTTCGAGAAGATGGTGGAGCTGGATGTGCCGGCGATGGTGCATGTGTCCGGCAGCTGCAATGCCAACTTCCACGCCACCGGTGCGCACTACCTCAACGCCGACACCACCGCCTTCATGCAGTTCCTGGAAGGCGATCTGTTCCGCGACTTCCCGAACTTGCGCTTCATCATTCCGCATGGCGGCGGCGCGGTGCCTTACCACTGGGGGCGCTTTCGCGGGCTGGCCGACATGCTGGGCAAACCGCCGCTGGCCACGCATGTGATGCGCAATGTGTTCTTCGATACCTGCGTGTATCACCAGCCGGGCATCGACCTGCTGTTCGAAGTGATCGACATCGACAACATCCTGTTCGGCTCGGAAATGGTGGGCGCGGTGCGCGGCATCGACCCGCAGACCGGGCATTACTTCGACGACACCAAGCGCTACATCGATGCACTGACCATCTCCGATGCAGACAAGCGCAAGGTGTTCGAAGGCAACGCGCGGCGGGTCTACCCGCGCCTGGATGCGCAACTGCGTGCGCGTGGGCTGTAGCGGTGTTCCCTTCTCCCATCGGGAGAAGGTGCCCCGCAGGGGCGGATGAGGGTACGTGCGAAGCCTCTGGCACTCCAACCACTGCAAGTGGCTTCGCTTCGCCCCGCACCCTCACCCCTACCCCTCTCCCGCGGGAGAGGGGATGCCGTCCGCCGAGGTAGTGGCCCAGGAGAGGTAGTGGCCCAGGAAGTGTGCGGATTTAAACCATTGTTGCGATCAAACCCCGCAACCCTCCGCAAACGCAAAAACCCCGCCTCGCGGCGGGGTTTTTGTTGGAAGCAGATCGCGTAATCGGTGGATTACTTGATCTTGCCTTCCTTGTACATGACGTGCTTACGCACGACCGGGTCGTACTTCATCATTTCCATCTTCCCCGGAGTGTTTTTCTTGTTCTTATCCGTGGTGTAGAAGTGGCCGGTAGCGGCCGAGGAAATCATACGAATCTTGTCACGCTTGCCTTTTGCCATGACTGCTTACTCCTCAGACCTTTTCGCCGCGCGCACGCAGCTCTTTCAGAACGGCATCAATCCCGTTCTTGTCGATGGTGCGCAACGCATGCGCGGAAACACGGAGCTTGACCCAGCGGTTTTCGCTGGCGACCCAGAAGCGGCGCTCGTGCAGGTTGGGCAGGAAACGACGACGGGTTCTGTTGTTTGCGTGGGAGACGTTGTTACCCGTCTGCACACGCTTGCCGGACACTTGGCATACGCGGGACATTGCGCACCTCGATAAAGTTTGGTGTCTTCCTTAGCCAGGAAAACGGCGGCCCCGACAGCGCTTGGCTGCCACGCAACGTTGGGAATCAAGTACTTACGCTGGGAGCAGGCCGGCACCCCATCGCGTTGGGTGCCGCCGCCCGGAGCGATCCGGGCACAGCGAGCCGCGCATTATGCACGGCATTTCCTTGTGCCGCAAGCACTTAGGCCGGCCCGTACCCCTCCCTCGCGGCGGCCGTCCAGACGCCTCGCGTATCAGCACGGGCGGCGCGCTCATGGCGTGCCCCCGTGCTGCGGCGCCGTCATCGCTGCGGTGCGTGGGGCGCGCTCGCGGTGCAGCCAGCGGTACAGCACCGGCAACACCAGCAAGGTGAGCAGGGTCGAGGAGACGATGCCGCCGATCACCACCGTGGCCAGCGGGCGCTGCACTTCCGCACCGGCGCCGACATTGAAGGCCATCGGCACGAAGCCCAGCGCCGCCACCAGTGCGGTCATCAGCACCGGCCGCAAGCGCGCCAACGCGCCTTCGCGCAGGGCCTGCTCCAGTGGCATGCCTGCATCGCGCAGGCCGCGGATGAAAGCGATCATGACCAGGCCGTTGAGCACCGCCACGCCCGATAGCGCGATGAAGCCCACCCCGGCCGAGATCGACAACGACAACCCGCGCAGCGCCAGCGCCACCACGCCGCCGGTCAGTGCCAGCGGCACGCCGCTGAACACCACCACCGCATCGCGCAACGAACCGAACGACCAGTACAGCAGCGCGAAGATCAGCAGCAGCGTGGCCGGCACCACCCAGGCCAACCGCTGGCCGGCGGAGATCAGCTGCTCGAAGGTGCCGCCGTAGCCGATCCAGTAACCGGTCGGCAGCGCCACCTCGGCCTGCACACGCTGCTGCACCTCGGCCACGAAACTGCCCAGATCGCGGTCGCGCACATTCGCGGTGATGACGATGCGCCGCTTGCCGTCTTCGCGATTGATCTGGTTCGGCCCGAGCACGCTCTCGATCCTGGCCACCTCGCGCAACGGCACCGTGGTCGGCGCACCGCTGCGCCACCCGGCCGCGCGGCTGGATTCATCCGCATCGTTGCGCTCGCCATCGCCCTGCAGCGGAATCGGCAGGTCGGCCAGCGCGGTCGGGTCCTGGCGCAAGGCTTCCGGCAGGCGCACCACGATGTCGAAGCGGCGGTCGCCGTCGAACAATTGCCCGGCCGGTCGCCCGCCCACCGCCGCGGCCACGGTGTCCTGCACCACGCCGGGATTGAGGCCGTAGCCGGCCAACGCATCGCGATCGGGCACCACGGCCAGCATCGGCAGTCCGGTGGATTGCTCCAGGCCCACGTCGGCCGCGCCAGGCACGCTGCGGGCGACGGCCTCGATCCGCCGACCCACCGTCACCAGCGTGTCCAGGTCATCGCCGTACAGCTTGATCGCCACATCCGCCCGCACGCCGGAAATCAGCTCGTTCATGCGCATCTGGATCGGCTGGGTGAACTCGTAGTTGTTGCCGGGCAATTGCCGCACCGCCGCTTCGATCTCGGCCACCAACTGCGCCTTGGGCTTGCGCGGATCCGGCCATTGCTCGCGCGGATGCATGATCAAGAACGTATCGGCCACCGATGGCGGCATCGGGTCGGCGGCCACTTCCGCCGTGCCCAGCTTGCCGAACACGTGCGCCACTTCAGGAAACTGCTTGATGCGCCGCTCCAGCGTGGCCTGCATGCTGATCGCCTGCTCCAGGCTGGTGCCGGGAATGCGCAGGGCATGCAGGGCGATGTCGCCCTCGTCCAGGTTCGGGATGAATTCACTGCCCAGCCGGGTGGCCAGCGCCGCACACAGCACCACCGTGGCCAGCGCACCAATGCCGACCCAGCGCGCATGCCGCAACACGCGATCCAACAGCGGCGCATACACCCCGCGTGCCCAGCGCATGGCGCGATTTTCGTGCTCGGCCACCTTGCCGCCGAGCAACAAGGCGATGGCCGCCGGCACGAAGGTCAGCGACAGCAGCATCGCGCCGGTGAGCGCGAGCACCACGGTGACTGCCATCGGGTGGAACATCTTGCCCTCGATACCGGTGAGCGCGAACACCGGCAGATACACCGCCGCGATGATGCCCACACCGAACAGGCTGGGGCGGATTACCTCGGCAGTGGCCTCGGCGGTGAGGGCAAAGCGCTCGTCACGTTCCAGCACGCGGCCCAGCCGTGCCTGCGCCTCGCCGAAACGGCGCAGGCAGTTCTCCACGATGATCACTGCGCCATCGACGATCAGGCCGAAATCCAGCGCACCCAGGCTCATCAGATTGCCCGACACCCCACCGCGCACCATGCCGGTGAGGGTGAACAACATCGCCAGCGGGATCACCGCGGCGGTGATCAGCGCGGCACGCACATTGCCCAGCATCAGGAACAGCACCACGATCACCAGCAACGCGCCTTCGATCAGGTTCTTGGCAACGGTGACGATGGTGCGGTCCACCAATGCGGTGCGGTCGTACACCGGCACCGCACGCACACCGGCCGGAAGACTGGCGTTGGCCAACTCCAGCCGCTGCGCAGCCGCCTGCGCCACCGTGCGGCTGTTGGCGCCCACCAGCATGAACACCGTGCCCAGCACCACTTCGGTTCCGTCCTGCGTGGCGGCACCGTTGCGCAGCTCGCGGCCTTCGCCCACCTGGGCCACATCGCGCACCCGGATCGGCACACCTTCGCGCCGATCCAGCACGATCGCCCCGATCTGCGCTATGTCATCCACCTGCCCCGGCACCCGCACCAGGAACTGCTGCCCGCTGCGTTCGATGTAGCCGGCACCAACGTTGCGGTTGTTGGCCTCCACCGCCTGAGCCACATCGTCCAGGGTGAAGCCCAACGCCACCAGACGCGCCGGATCCGGGGTGATATGGATCTGCCGTGCATGCCCGCCGATGGTGTTGACCTCGGTCACGCCAGGCACGTTGCGCAACTGCGGGCGCACCACCCAATCCTGCAAGGTGCGCAGATCGGTCGCGGTCCATGCACTGCCATCGGCCTTGCGCGCGTTTGGCTTGGCTTCGACCGTGTACATGAAAATCTCGCCCAAGCCGGTGGCGATCGGGCCTAATTGCGGTTCCAGCTCCGGCGGCAATTGCGACTTCACCTGCTGCAGCCGCTCGGCCACCTGCTGCCGCGCAAAGTACAGATCGGTGCCATCGGCAAACACCGCGGTCACCTGCGACAACCCGTAGCGCGACAAGGACCGCGTGGACTCCAAGCCCGGCAGCCCCGCCAGCACCGTCTCCAATGGAAACGTCACCCGCTGCTCGGATTCCAGTGGCGAATATCCCGGCGCCGCCGTATTGACCTGCACCTGCACATTGGTGATATCCGGCGTGGCATCGATCGGCAACCGCGAAAAACTCCACGCACCGATCGCAATCAACACCCCGGTCAACGCCAGCATCAACCACCGCTGCGCAATCGCAAACCCAATGATCTTAGTGAGCATGGCGGGCACCTCCACAAAGGTGCTGCGTACATGGCGCAGTGATTGCGCCAACAGCACGCCTGCGACTTATCCCGCTAGAAAACCCAGCACTGCCCCAATCACTGCAGTAACCGCTGATGCAGCGAGCGTCTTTGTGATCAGCGTTGTAATTGGCATTGCTATTGTTGGTGTTGCTGTTCTTGTTGCTGCTGTGGCTGTGGCTGTGGCTGTGGCTGTTGCTGTGGCTGTTGCTGTTGCTGTTGCTGTTGCTGTTGCTTTCGATCTTGCCGTTGCCGTACCGGGGCCCCTTCCGCAGCGGCGGAGACGGTGGGCAAACCCCACCGGGGCGGCGCGCACGGATGCGCGACGTTTTCGGCAGGGACAGGATGTCCCTTCCGAAAATTCCCGCCGGCTCCGCGCACCCGAAGGGCGCGTAGGCGGGGTGTGCTTTCTTTTGGTTACGTTTCTTTGCACAAGCAAAGAAAAGTGACTCGCGCCCGAGAGGGCGTGAAAGCCCCTGCCGTTGCACCGTCCGAAAAGAACCAACACCGCTCGTTTCATTTTCAGCTCGACGGCCGAAGCAAGAAACCTCGCACACGCCATGGTTTGAGCTGTCACGAAGCACCGGCAAACCCAACTGAAATGCCAGCGCAGCGGAGGAAACAGCAGACACGCAATGATCAATGATCATGCGATGCCCCCGACTTCTCGATATCCGCCTTCACCAGATAACTCTGCTCCACCACCACCACATCCCCCGCCACCACCCCCGACAGCACCTCCACCTGCTGCGCATCGCGCGCACCCAGCGTCAACGGCCGCACCTCGTAGGTCTCGCCCACCTGCACGAACACCACCTGCCAATCGCGGAACTGTTGCAACGCGCTCACCGGCATCACCAACTTGGCCGGCTGCTGCGCCACCGTCACCCGCGCCTTCACTGCCGACCCTGGCCGCCACAGGCCATCGGTATTGCGCAGCACCGCGCGCGCCACCGTGCTCTGGCTGGCCGTTGCCGTGCCTGGCAATACCCGCTCCAACGTGGTCTGCGCCACCACACCGTCGCTGATGCGGGTCACGGTGACCGGCGCGCCGGCGGTGATGTGCCCGGCATCGGCGCCGAAGATGTGCAGGTCCACCCACAAGGTGGAGAGGTCGGCGATTTCGAACAGCGCCTGGCCTTCGCCGGCATTGCTGCCCACGCTGGCGTTGCGTGCCAGCACGGTGCCGCTGATCGGCGCGCTCACGCTGTAGGTGGTCAGGCTCAGATTGCTCTCCACCGTGGCCAGTACCTGCCCGGCGCGCACCTGGTCGCCCACGTTGGCGCGCAGGCTGCGCACCGGGCCGGGGAAGCGCGCGGTGGCCTGTGCCTGCCCGCCTTCGGCCGGCGTCAGCAGGCCCTGCACCTCATGCTGGTCGGCAATGCTGCCAGCGGCCACCGGTGCCACGCGAATGCCACTTTCCTTGGCGATCGCCGCGGCGATCGTGGTGCGGCCTTCGTAACTTTCATAGGTCCAGCGATGCGCCTTGCCTTGCACCTTCGCGCGCAGCTCGACATCGAACGAATGCGGCTCGGCCACCACGCTGTCGGCCAGCAGGCGGCCATCGGGGCGTGCGCTGAGCCGGTGCACTTCGGTGGCGCCGCCCAGACGGGTCAGCCGCACCTCCACACTGCCGGCGGTGGCCGGCAACGGTTTGCCATCGCGGTAGAGCCAGGCCTGGTAGGTGGGCGGGGTGCCGTCTTCGGCAATCGCCAGCTCGACGCTGTCGCCGTCCTGGCTCAGCAGGCGCCCGCCATGGCTGCCTTTGGCGGCTTCCTCGGCGTGCCCCTCGCCGCCGTGTTCTGCGGCATCGCCGGCGTGCGCGTGTGCGTCGTCGCCGTCACGGCCGCAGCCGCCCAGCAGCAGCGCCAGCAACAGCGGCGCGATCCAAGAAGTCGTGGTCATGGAAACAGGTCCTGTGAGGTGCCCGCGCAGTGCGCCGAAGGCAGCAAGCGATGAAGAACAGTGCGTGGAGGTGGTGCGCGATGTGTGCGTCTGCAGATGTGCGCGTGGCAGCACGCGCAGGCGTGACGCCGCTGCAAGACAACCGGTGGTGATGCGTGCAGGCAGCAGTGCGATCAGCCTGCTGCGGCACTGCAGGTGCCAGATGTGCAGGCTCATGGCGTCACCTGCGCGGGCAAGACAAACGGCTGGCCGGTCAGGCGCTGGATTTCGATCAGCGCGGTCTGCGCCTCCGATGCGGCGGCCAGTTGCTGCTGGCGTGCGTCGTTGTGCTGCGCCTGCAATTGCGCCCAATCCAGATAACTGGTGGCGCCGGCGCGGTAGGCGCGTTCGGCAGCAGCATCGGCGCGGGCGAGTGCGGGCAGCACGTCCTCGCGCATGCGGCTGACTTCCAGCTGTGCGGCGCGGTAGCGGCCGTGCGCGTCCGCCAGCGTGGTGTAGAGCACCAGCACCTGCGACTGCCGTTCGATGTCCAGCAACGACAGCTCCGCTTCGGCCGCGCGGATCTCCGGCTGCGCACGTGCCGCGCTGCCCAGCGCCAACGACACCCCACCGACCAGCGCGGTGGCATCGCTGCCCTGCAGGCGGCGCACGCCCACCTGCCAATCGAGATCCGGGCGTGCCTGGCTGCGGGCTAGCCGCACCCGTGCCTCGCGCACGCGCTGTTCGTTGTTCAAGCGCGCCAGCTCGGGCGTGGCATCGAGCAGCTGCGCCAGCACGTCGAAGTCGGGAATCGCCGGCAGCTGCAGCGGGTCGCCGGTGACTGCGGCGAAGTCGGGCGTGCGTTCGCCCCACAACACCGCCAGCTGCCGACATGCGGCCAACCACTCCTGCTGCGCGCGATCGCGCTCCAGTTCCGCACGCGCCTGCAGCGCCTGCGCGGTCAGCACCACCGATTCGGGGGATGCGCCGGCCTGCAGGCGCTGACGCGCGGCCCGCACGGTGCGCTGCCGTTGCGCCAGCGTCTCCAACGCCACCGTCTGCCGCTGCGCCGCCAGGCTGATGGCCAGATAGCGCCGCGCCACTTCGGCCAACACATCCAGCCGTGCCAATGCGCGTTGTGGTGCCAGCGCGTCGATGCGCGCCTGGGCCAGGGTGCGGCGCGCGTCGAGCTTGCCGCCGCGCTCCAGCACCCCGGCCAGGGTGACGGTGAGTTCGGCCTGGTCCAGCGCGCGCGCAGGTCCGGTGCCGAACACGTTTTCGACCTGTGCGCCCAGGCGCAACGGCGGACGCAGGGCGTCGCGTTCGGCTTCGGCGGTGAGGACCGCACGCTGGCCATCGGCCAGGCGCAGATCGGGATGCTGCCGGGCAACGCGCGCAATGGCGTCGTCCAGGGTCAGCACGGGTTTGGGCGGTACGTCCTGCGCCATGGCGCACGGCACGACCGCGAAGACGGCAAGTGCCGTCAGTCGCAACCACATGAGGGTGTCTCCGGAATCGGGATCGATGGACAGGCCGGCAGCTGCCGGCGATGCATCACGCCGCGATCGGGGGACGCAACAGGGTCTCGATCAGGTGCGAGCGGTAGACGCTGGGCAGCGGCGCCGGCTGCGCCTGCGCGCTGGCCGGCAACGGGCCCCACGCTGCGGCCGACAACAGGGCCGGGCTGTGCCCGTGGCAATAGCCGCTGTGCATCAGGGCATGCAGCAGGCCGGCGCCATCCTGGTCGCCGCCCGCATCGGCTTCGTCGGCACCGTCGTGGCCATGCGCGGCGGTGTCGTCCAGATGTGCCTGGTCATGCGCCAGGGCATGCACGTCGCCCAGCGCACAGGCGATGGGCGCGACCAGCACGCCCATCATCAGCACCGCCAGCGCCATCAGGCGCAGCAACGGGTGCAACAGGCGGGCGCGGCGAAGCAACATGCCCGCAGCGTATAGAGGCCGGGGGGGGTTACACAATCGCAGTGCGGGTGTCTTGTCGCTTTAGGCGTAGAAACACCGATGCCGGTGTCGGGGTGCGCCTGACGGGTGGACGTCGGTTGGGGATCGGTACGGCTTCGCGGCCAGGGCCGCTCCTGCGTGGAGCGGGCCACTGGTGCCGTCTTTCCTGTGCAGGCCGCCGCGTGGCTGCGGGCCCGGGCGATCACGGCGCGGTGGTCGGTGCCGGCTTCTGGTCGGCCGGGCGGGCCTTGCTCTGCGCGATGAAGGCGCGCACCTGCTGTTCCAGCACCGGCAAGGTCACCGAGCCCTGGCGCAGTACCACATCGTGGAAGGCCTTGATGTCGAAGCGCTCGCCCAGCGCCTGTTCGGCTTCGGCACGCAGTTTGACGATGGCGATCTCGCCGAGCTTGTAGCTCAGCGCCTGCGCCGGCCAGGAGATGTAGCGGTCCACCTCGGTGGTGACTTCGTGCTCGCTCAGCGCGGTGTGGTCGCGCAGGTAGGCCAGCGCCTGGTCGCGGCTCCAGCCGTCGTGATGCACGCCGGTGTCGATCACCAGACGGCAGGCGCGCCACATCTCGTAAGTGAGCCGGCCGAACTCTTCGTACGGCGTCTCGTAGATGCCCATCTCCTGGCCAAGCTTTTCGGTGTACAGCGCCCAGCCTTCGCCATAGGCGGAGATGTAGTTTTCGCGGCGAAAGGCCGGCTGCTCGCCCTGTTCCAGCGCCAGTGAGCCTTGCAGCGAGTGGCCAGGCGAAGATTCGTGCAGGGTGAGCGCGGGCAGGTTGTACAACGGCCGCGACGGCAGGTTGTAGGTGTTCACCCAATAGGTGGTGGCGCCGCCGCGCCCGGCGGTCCAGAACGGGGCGATATCGTCCGGCACCGGCTTGATGGTGAAGCGCCCGCGCGGCAGCGTGCCGATGAACTTGCCCACCTGCCCGTCCACGCGCTTGGAAATCCACGCGGCGCGGTCCAGCAACTCCTGCGGAGTCTTGGCATAGAACTGCGGATCGGTGCGCAGGAAGGTCAGAAACTGCGCAAAGCTGCCTTTGAAACCAACCTGTTGGATGATGGCGTTCATCTGGGTCTGGATGCGCGCCACCTCGTCCAGGCCAATCTGGTGGATCTGGTCCGGGGTGAGATCCAGCGTGGTGTATTCGCGGATCTGCTGGCGATAGAACGCCTTGCCGTCGGGCATGGCTTCGGCGGCCAGGGTGGTGCGCGCCTTGGGCACGTAGTCGTTGCGGAAGAAGGTCAGCAACCTGGCGTACGCCGGGATCACCGCGCCGCTCACGGCCGCCTTGGCCTGCGCGCGCAGCTGCGCCTGCTCAGCGGCGGGGATCTGCGCGGGCAGCTGCTTGAACGGTGCGTAGAAGGTGGACTCGGTGGGGTCGCTCACCTGCGCCACGGTGGCGATGGAGCCATCGCGCCCGTCCAGCACCGCGCGCGGCACGCTGAAGCCGCGGGCCAGGCCGGCGCGCATGTTGGCGACCTGCTGGTCGAAATAGCGCGGCACGTCATTGAGGCGGGCGATGTAGGCGCGGTATTCGGCGGCGGTCTTCATCGGCCGCTGCGCCATGAAGCCCAGGTTGGACCAGAACGAGCTGTCCGAATTGAACGGCATCTCGTAGGCGCGCAGGCGCACTTCGGCGGCGAGGTTTTCCACCTGCGGGCGGTAGATGGCGTAGTTGACCTGGTTGGCCGGCGAGAGCGTGGCCGGGTCGATGCCGTCGAGCTGCTTGAGCACGCCGTCCCAGACCGCCAAGCGCGCCTGCTGCGCGGCCGGGCCAACGTCGGGCAGGCGGGTGTTGTCGCCGGTGGTGTCGGTGTCTTCGTCGGCCTGGCCGGTCTCGGCCTGCCGCCATGCCCATTCTTTCTCGTAGATGGCGCGGAAGCGCGCATCGGCTGGCGCTTCGGTGCGCAGCGTGGCCGGCGCGTTGGCCGCTACCGGTGGCGCGGCATCGGCGCTGAAGGACAGGCCCAGCAGGGCGAACGAGAGTGCGGCGGCAAGGGGAGATGTCACGTGCGGGCAACCTGCGGTCGAATCGAACCTCCGATCATCGCAGGCACCGGGCCGGCTGCCATGGGCCGGAAGTCCCAACGCGTGCGTCAGGCTTGCGGTTGGGCTTGCTTCCATCCGCGCCGCCGCGTGTGCGGCCACGCCAGATCAGTCCTTGTGCACCACCACCAGGTGGCGCTCGCCGTCCAGGCCGGGCACCTGCAACGGATGCACCTCGCCCACGCGCCAGCCGGCGGGCAATGCGGCGATTTCCTCGTGCGGGTAGACGCCCTTCATCGCCAGCAGGCTGCCGCCCGGGCGCAGCAGATGCCCGCCAACGGCGATGATGCCGGCCAGCGTATCCAGCGCGCGGGCGGTGAGATGGTCGTAGGCGGCCGGTTCGTCGACGGCTTCGGCACGCGCCTCGGCCACGCGGGCATTGCCCAACGCCAGGTGCCGCAGCGCCTCGCGCATGAAACGCGCCTTCTTGCCGTTGCTTTCCACCAGCGTCACCTGCAGCTGCGGGCGGGTGATCGCCAGCGGGATGCCGGGCAGCCCGGGGCCGGTGCCCAGATCGGCCAGCGTGCCGCTGACGATGTAGGGCTGCATGGCCAGCGAATCGAGCAGATGGCGGGTGACCATCTCGCGCGGGTCGCGCACGGCGGTGAGGTTGTAGGTCTTGTTCCAGCGCACTAGCAGCGTCAGGTAACGCAGCAGCGGCGCGGCAAAGTCCGCATCCAGGGATTGGGCCTGCAGGCCGTTGGCCAGCGCGGCAGAGACATCGGGGGGAAGCGCAGCATCATTCATGCCGCGATTATCGCAGCTGGCAGTGGCGCGGCGGGATTGGGGATTGGGGATTGGGGATTGGGGATTGGGGATTGGGGATTCGGGATTCGGGATTGGGGATTCAGGATTCGGGATTCGGGATTCGGGATTCGGGATTGGGAAGCGGGAAGCGGGAAGCGGGAAGCGGCTGTAGCAGCACACGAGCACGTTGCACACCGACGCCAGCCAGCCCGTAATTCATACCGTGTCGGGTGCGACACAGCGGCGCATCCCCGGCGCGGCCTGACGTGTTCGGTGGGGGACGCGTATCCGGCCGCCCGGCATCAGCGTGATCCCGGTCACGCGACTTCCGCCAGTGCCCTTGGCGGACACGCGGCGGTCAAACAGCCGCGCTACACCTGCAGGCAGCCGCCGCTGACTGAAGGACATCCCATGTCTGCCTCCGATCCCGCCCGCCGCCGCCTTCTGCAAGGTCTGGGTGCCGGCCTGCTGTTGCCGGCCACAGCCGGCTGGTCTACACGCACGTTGGCGGCGCCGTCCGGGCGGCCGCTGATCACCGATGGCGTGCAAAGCGGCGATGTGCAGGAGGGCCGCGCGATGCTGTGGAGCCGCTGCGATCGCCCGGCGCGGTTGCGGGTGGAATGGGATACGCGACCGAGCCTGCGCCATGCACGGCGGATCGACGGCCCGTTGGCGCTGCCCACCCAGGATTTCACCGCACGCGTGGACCTGGCCGCGCTGCCGCCGGGGCAAGACATCTTCTACCGGGTGCGCTTTGAAGATGCGCACAGCGGCGTGTTGAGCGCACCGGTGCATGGGCATCTGCGCAGCGCGCCGCAGACACGCCGCGATGTGCGCTTTGTCTGGAGCGGCGACACCGTGGGCCAGGGCTTCGGCATCAATCCGGACATCGGTGGCATGCGCATCTATTCGGCGATGCGCGCACGCAACCCGGACTTCTTCCTGCACAGCGGCGACACCATCTATGCCGATGGCCCGGTCCCGGCCGAACTCACGGTGGAAGACGGCAAGCGTTGGCGCAATCTCACCACCGCCGCCAAGAGCAAGGTGGCCGAGACCCTGGACGAATTTCGCGGCAATTACCGCTACAACCTGCTCGACGACCATCTGCGCCGCTTCAACGCCGAGGTGGCGCAGGTGTGGCAGTGGGACGACCACGAAACCACCAACAACTGGTCGCCCGGCAAGCAGCTGGATGCGCGTTACCAGGTGCACGACATCGAGGTGCTCGCAACGCGCGCACGCAAGGCCTTCCTGGAATACGCGCCGATGCGCGGCGTGCGGGCCGACGGCGATGGGCGCATCTACCGCAAGATCAGCTATGGCCCGTTGCTGGATGTGTTCGTGCTGGACATGCGCAGTTATCGCGGTGCCAACAGCGACAACCTGCAACCGACACCGGGCGCAGATGCCGCGTTTCTCGGCCCGCAACAACTGGCCTGGCTGCAGCGCGAACTGGCCGGCTCGCGCGCGCAATGGAAAGTGATTGCCGCCGACATGCCGATCGGGTTGCAGGTTCCCGACGGCCAGGATGCGGATGGACGTGCGCGCTGGGAAGCCATTGCCAATGGCGATCCGGGCGTGCCACGCGGCCGCGAGCAGGAGATCGCCGCATTGCTACGTTTCATCAGCACCGCGCGCATCCGCAATACACTCTGGCTCACTGCCGACGTGCACTACTGCGCGGCGCATTACTACCATCCGGATCAGGCCGCGTTTCAGCAGTTCGAACCGTTCTGGGAATTTGTCGCCGGCCCGCTCAATGCCGGCAGTTTCGGCCCGAATGCACTGGATGCCACCTTCGGCCCCACGGTGGTGTTCCAGAAGGCGCCACCGGCACCGAACACCTCACCGTTGGCAGGCTTTCAGTTCTTCGGCGAGGTGGAGATCGACGGCCACAGCGGCGTGCTCACGGTGACCTTGCGCGACCTCGATGGCGTGGCGCAGTTTCGCCAGCCGATCCTGCCGCATGGTGCATTGCAGCCTCACACCGCCAACGGGTAACAGGCCAGCGCCGCGCGGCAGTCGGGCGCGGCCAGCCATTCGTGCAGCTGCCAGCGCGCAGCCTCGCCCAGCGCCGGGTCGCACCAGTGCAGCTGCAGCGCACCGGAAGCATCCGGTGCAAACGCCAACCGGTGCAGGCCGAACGACAGCCCGTGGCCATGGGCCTTGAGCAGCGCTTCCTTGGCGCACCACAGGCGAAAGAACAGCGGCTGTTGCGTCTCGGCGGGCAGCGCCGTCAGCCAGGCGATCTCGTCCGGGTGGAAGAACCGCTGCGCGATGTCCAGCAAGCGGGGGCGTTCGCGGATGCGCTCCAGATCCACACCCAGCCGCACGCCGTGGCCCAGCCCCACCAGCAGGTGATCGCCGCTGTGGCTCCAGCCGGTGTCCCACTCGGGCAAGGCCGGCTGCAAGGTCGGCCGCCCACGCGCGTCACGCTGCAGCGGCACCTGCGCCGGGTCCAGTCCCAGCGCCTTGCCCAGCAATTCGCGCGCCTGCGGCTCGCCGCGTTCGCCGTGCCGATGCGCACGCCGCCAGACCTGGGTGGTGCCGAATTGCCAGTGGTCCGCCTCCGCTGCTGGCTGCATGCCGGACGCCATCACGTGGCCTGCACCAACCCGAACCGCAGGCCGCGCCGTTCAGCGCGCTGCACAGGCGTTTCACGGCCGGCTGCGTTGAATGGCGCCCACGCACCAGCTCCGGTGCGAACGAACGAGGAGAGTGGCGGCATGGGCATCATCATCTGGTTGATCGTCGGCGGGATCGTGGGTTGGCTGGCCAGCATCATCATGCGGCGTGATGCGCAGCAGGGCATCATCCTCAACGTGGTGGTGGGCATCGTGGGTGCGTTGATTGCCGGTTTCCTGTTCGGCGGCGGCATCAACCAGGCCATCACGCTGTGGACCTTCGTGTGGTCGCTGGTGGGCGCGGTGATCCTGCTGGCCATCGTCAATCTGTTTACCCGCGGCCGCGTGCGCTGAGTCCAGCGCAGTGCTGTGAATACAACGCCCGGGCTTGCCCGGGCGTTGTTGTTTCAGCCGGCCAGGGGCTCACTGCGGCGCAACGCGATCGGCCGGGTGATGGATGCCGTCTTCCACCGGCACCGTGATGTTCAACGCGTATGGGTTGACGCCCTCCAGGCAGCCGACGTTGTAGCCGTATTCGTTGGGATTGGAACGCCGGCGGTGATGCGTGTAGATGCCGCACACCCCGCAGAAATAATGCGCGGCTGCATGCGTGTTGAACTGGTACAGCCGCAACACGTCCTCGCCTTGACGCACGTGCAGGCCTTGCAGCGGCACCGAGGCCACGATGGCCCCGCGCCGGCGACACATCGAGCAATCACAGCGGCGCGGATCCACCAGGCCGTGCGGCAGGTCCAGATCGATCTGCACCGCCCCGCAGTGGCAATTCAACCGATGCACGGCGCCCAGCGTGACATCGCCCACCTTGTGCGTGCTGCGCCGTAGGTGCCGCTCGCTCATGCGCCTGCCTCGGCCAGCAGCACCCACGCCGGTGCGTGGTCGCTGGGGCGCTCCCAGGTGCGCGGTTCGCGGTCGATGCCCGCTTCCACCGCGCGGGCGCGCAGCGCATCCGACACCAACGTCAGGTCGATGCGCAGCCCCAGGTTGCGGCGGTAGGCGGCCTGGCGGTAATCCCACCAGCTGAAGTGGCCGGCATCGTGGTGATGCAGGCGAAAGGCATCGTGCAGGCCCAGCGCCAACAGCTTGTGCAGTGCGCCGCGCTCGGCGGTGGAAGTGAGGATGTGGTTGTCGCTCCACACCTCCGGCTCGTACACGTCGCGCGCGTCCGGGGCGATGTTGAAGTCGCCCAGCACCACCAGCTGCGGGTGGCGCTGCAGCTCCTGCGCGATCCAGTCGTGCACCGCCTCCAGCCAGCGCAGCTTGTAGGCGTACTTGTCGGTGCCCACGTCCTGGCCGTTGACCACATACAGATTGATGATGCGCACGCCATCGACGGTGGCGGCAATCACGCGCTGCTGCACGTCATCGAACCCGGGGATGCCCATCTGCACCTCCAGCGCCGGCGAGCGCGACAGGATCGCCACGCCGTTGTAGGTCTTCTGCCCGCAGAACACGCTGCGGTAGCCCAGCGCGGCCAGTGCCGCATCCGGGAACTTGTGGTCTTCCAGCTTGGTTTCCTGGATGCCCACCACGTCCGGCGCAAAATCCGCCAGCCACTGTTGCAGGTGCGGCAGGCGCACGTTGAGCGAGTTGACGTTCCAGGAGGCAATCTTCATGGCGCGGACCGTGGTTCAAACCACCAATGGTACCGCGCCCTCGTCCATGGCCCGATCCGTCCACCCGCCCACGACGCTCAAGGCTTCCCGTCATGGACGCGGTTTGACCACCCGGTATTGGCTGCGCTCGCCGCTGCGTGGCCCGCGCGCATCGACATTGGCGCACAAGCGGTCACCACATAGAACGACATCGCTGTTGGCCACCGCCTGCAGCACCTTGGCATCGAGCCGGTAGCGCGTCAGGTCCCGGCGCGCTTCGGTCAGCAGGTACACACTCGAGGCACAGGCCAGCACCGTCGCAACGATCAACCCGGCGCAGGTGATCCAGGCACGGGTGAGCCACCGCCTACGCAGCGCTTCGTGCGCGGTTTCCACCGCCTGCAAGGCCGTGCCGGAGCGCGAGATCACCGCATCCAACCGGCGCGCGGCGGGCGCGAGACTGCTATCGAGCGCCTGCTGCCAGGCCTGCTGCAGCTGCGGCACCGCGCCGCCGACCAGGCGATTGATGTCATCGCCGTTGCGCGCAGCCAGGGCGCGCAGCGCTGCCATGTCCCGCTCCAGCGCCGCATGCTGGCGCTGGTCGCGCGCTTCGATGGTGGCAGCCAGCGTGCCCAACGCCCTGGCCAGGTCCTTCAGCTCTTCCTGGTGCATCCGTCGTCTCCGTCACCGTGCATCGCCAACGCGCATCCGCCTTGCCGCACATACCGGTGCCTACCCGCCACCGCTGCCTCCACCACCGCCGCCCCCTCCTCCGCCATCACCGCCACCGCTATCGGCCGCGGCCATCGCCGGCCCCTGGTGCATCAGGCTCATCACGCGTACCGGCCCGTGCGCCATCTGCACATCGGCCGGCTGCATGTCGGCCGGGGTCCAGGTCACCTGGTTGGTCACCGCCTCCTGCTCGCGCTGCTGCATCAACGCCTGCCCCTCCTGCAGCAGCGCTTGCCCTTCGGGCGAATGCCGGATCCGCTCGGCCGCCTTGAATACCCCCGCCTCGTCGTGATTGCGCAGCGCCTGCAGCATCGCGTCGATGTCCGCATCGCCGGTCCGCAGCGCCGTCGGCGCGTGCGGATCCTGCTGCGCAGCCGTGCGGCCCTGGCCCAGGACCTGACGGGCCTGCTGTTCTTCCGCATCGATCCGCGCCTGCAGGCTCGGCACCACCGTCTCGGTCATCAGGTGGCGTTCCAGCGCCTCGTGCAGCGAGCGTTGGCCATGCACCGACAAGGTAGCCGTCTGCGCCACATTGCCAAGATTGTGCGGGGTGCTGGGCGTGAACCGGAGTTGGGTGGCAGCACCGGCGGCCAGCAGCGCACCTTCCAGCGCACCGGCGCTGGGCGCATGCGCGGTGAGGCCGGCGAGCGCATCGCCGCTGGCATCCAGGGTGCGATTCAGGCGACCGCCAACAGCGTCCAGCACCTGTTGCGGCAGCGCCGACGCGGTACGCACCCGATCCGCGGCGGCCGTTGCCATGCCCGCGGTCGTGTGCATCAAGGTCTCTGCCTGCCGCGCGCTATCTTCGCGCAGCCGCGCGGCGTGCTGCTCGGCCTGCTGGCGGTCCGCCTGGGCCTGGCGCTCCAATGCCTGGGCCTGCTCCAGCAGGGCGGCCTGGGCGGTATCGGGCAACCAGCGTGCGGCACCGCGCAGTGCGACCGCGGCGGTGTCCTGCGCCTGCGCCTGGGCCTGGGCCTGCACCGCCCAGCGTTGCGCGCTGGCATCCAGCTCGCCGGCAACCGCACGGCCTGCGGCCAGGCCACGGCCCAGCGTGGCGCCGCCGGCTTCGAGTGCTGCACCCGTAGCGCTACCGCCATGGCGCACGGCCGCACCCCCCATCTGCATGCCGCGCGCCGCGCCGTCGCCGGCCGCATCCAGCGCCGCATCGCCCGCCCGCCCCAGCGCGGCGCTGTATTCGCCCAGGCCACGTCCGATCTGCGCACCGGCAGCGCCGGCCCGCAACACGCCCAACGCCGGGCCGGCCAGGTACAGGCTCTCCTGCAAGGTCAGCGCCTGCGCGCGGTCCACCAACGCGCCATCCTGGCCCTGCATCTTGGCCGGCAACACCGGCTCGATGCGGCCGGCGGCCAGCGGCAGCTGCTGCAGCAACTGGGCGGTATCGCCCTGCGCCAGCCGGTCCACGAACGCATGCACCGCCGGCTGTGCATTCACCGGCACATCGCGGGTCAGCGCGTGGTCGAGCAAGGCCTGCCCCTCCGGCAAGCTGCGCATCAGGGTGGCGGTGTCGCCCATCACCGCCGCCAGCTGCTGACGCCGCGCCGCATCCAGCCGGTGGATATTGTCCTGGATGCCGTTGTTGAGCATTTCGCCCTGGACTTGATAGGCCACGACGGTGTTGGCGGTGTCGTAGGTCGGCAACCCATTCGCCAGTGCGAATCGCTGCGCAGTTACTGGGTGCAAGCCCGCTGCATTGAAGGTGGTGGCCGGTGCGCCACTGACGGCCGAGGCAGCCGAGCCCATTCCACCACCGAGAGAATGACCGGCGATCTCGAAATCGACCCTCTGCTCTTTCAATGTCGCTGCCAACTGCATGGCACGGTCGTAGTAATCGGTCTGCATGCCGACCGACTGCGGGAAGTTGTTGGCCAGAAAATCCTCAGCGCTGGTATCGCGCAGACCATTGGCGGTCGCCACTTCGCCCGCTGAGCCTTTGTAGACCACGGTGGGCTTGTAGCCAGGTCCGAGGATCGCCGGATCTGGAATGTAGATTTCGGCGCGGAAGCCGGATTCGCGCGGCCGCAGCCGTTCAGCTAGTTCTGCATCTTTCGTAGCGTATAACTGCGGAACACTCCTCCGAAGTTGATCGAAATCTTCGCCCCCACGCATCCATCCAACAGGGGCATCACCGATCCCCTTAGCTGAGTCGTAGACATCGTCTGCCAGCGAAGCCATCTCGTGCGCATGATAAAGCTGTTGAAGCTCAGCGGCGCGCGATGCAGCCTCCGCAGTGCCACTGGCATGCAAGTCCTCCAACAGTTGCTCGCGTTGTCTGTGCAAGTCTGGCGTTTGCATGCAATCAATCCTTGTGCATGGAGGTCAAAGCAGCGGGATGTCTTTTTCTTCCGTTGGGAAGTGGAACGCCTTGCGCATACTCCGATAATTTTCTGGCAATGGAGGGCGCTCATATCCCCGCTTCAACAGCCATTGCTGGCACTGTCGCTGCCACTGCGGGTCCTTGGGATTGCCCGGATGCCAAAAGATGGCCTCAATTATTCCAGAGTCTTTGAGATGGACAGGGTTGCCATAAGCGAACTCGATGGTTGGATCTGCACCATGCTGCAGAAGCCAGTAGACGAAGTCGAAGCCACCGCGGATTGCATAGGCGGCCGTAATGCTATTTCCCATTCCCGCAACCGCGTTTATGTCCGCACCGCGCTCGACAAGAAGCTTTATGTTGTCCCATTTGTTCTGCTTGATAAACGCGTGGAATAACAGGCTCTCGTTGTTCGCATTCCGCGTATTGGGATTACCACCATGATCCAGCAGCAACTTGAGATAGATCGGGTCGTCCTGCTCGGCTGCCCAGACCATTGCATTACTGACATTGGTCTGATTTCGTCCAGGCTCCGGGGGATAGGGCTTGGCCACATTCGGATCGGCCCCATTCTCCAGCATCGCCTTCAACCCGGCCGGGCTGTGGGTGAAGATCGGCCAGAACAACAGCGGATGGCCGTCCTTGGAGAAGATGGTGTCCGGGTTCAGGCCCTCCACCTTCATCAGTCGACGCACTTCCTCGACATCGCCCTGCTCGGCCGCCAGCGCCAGCGCCAGGGCCCTGGGATCGGTGAAGTTGCGCTCGGGCGCATAGCGCGATTGCGCAGCAGGCGAACAGCCGGTGATGGCCAGCAGCACCAGGCAACACAACCGAATGAACAAATGCGATGGCTTCATGCGCGCCTCCGTTGCGGCTGATTGCATAGGGACTGAATGGTAAGCCAGTTGGCCGCTTGCAGCGCAGGAGCTGCGCTGCATTTCGTGTGCGCTGCGTCTTCTCGACGTTGCGGTGCCGGCTGGGTGGGCGTTTGCATTCGATCAATCCTTGCGCATGGAGGTCACAGCAGCGGAATCTCTTTTTCTTCCGAGGGGAAGTGGAACGCCTTGCGCATACTCCGATAATTTTCTGGCAACGGAGGGCGCTCATATCCCCGCTTCAACAGCCATTGCTGGCACTGTCGCTGCCACTGCGGGTCCTTGGGATTGCCCGGATGCCAAAAGATGGCCTCAATTATTCCAGAGTCTTTGAGATGGACAGGGTTGCCATAAGCGAACTCGATGGTTGGATCTGCACCATGCTGCAGAAGCCAGTAGACGAAGTCGAAGCCACCGCGGATTGCATAGGCGGCCGTAATGCTATTTCCCATTCCCGCAAGCGCATTCACGTCCGCGCCACGCTCGACAAGAAGCTTTACGTTATTCCATTTGTTTTGCTTGATAAATGCATGGAAAAGCAGTGTCTCGCCATTTGAATTGTAGGTATTTGGATCCCCGCCGTGATCGAGCAGCAGTTTGAGATAAACAGGATCATTTTGCTCGGCTGCCCACACCATTGCGCGGTTCCGGTAACGTCCCTTGAACCGCGTCGTCTCCTGCAAAGGATGCAGTTGCCCAGCATTCGGATCGGCCCCATTCTCCAGCATCGCCTTCAACCCGGCCGGGCTGTGGGTAAAGATCGGCCAGAACAACAGCGGATGGCCGTCCTTGGAGAAGATCGTGTCCGGGTTCACGCCCTCCACCTTCATCAGCCGCCGCACTTCCTCGACATCGCCCTGCTCGGCCGCCAAGGCCAGTGCCAGGGCCTTGGGGTCGCTGAAGTTGCGCTCGGGCGCATAGCGCGATTGCGCGGCAGGCGAACAGCCGGTGATGGCCAGCAGCACCACGCAGCAGAACCGGATAAAAAAATGCGATGGCTTCATGCGCGCCTCCGTTGCGGCTGATTGCATAGGGACAGGATGGTAAGCCAGTTGGCCGCTTGCAGCGCAGGAGCTGCGCCGCACTTCGTGTGCGCTGCGTCTTCTCGGCGTTGCGGTGCCGGCTGGGTGGGCGTTTGCATGCGATCCATCCTTGCGCATGGAGGTCAAAGCAGCGGAATCTCTTTTTCTTCCGAGGGGAAGTGGAACGCCTTGCGCATGCGCTTGTAGTGTTCCGGCATCGCAGGCCGCTTATATCCGTGCGTGAGCAACCATTGCTGGCACTCTCGCTGCCAGCGGGGATCCTTTGGATTTCCCGGATGCCAAAAAATAGCCTCAATGGTTCCAGAGTCCATGCGATGCGTGGGGACCCCTCTATTGAACACCAATGTCGGATCCGCCTTGCGTTCCAGCAACCAATGGACCTGCTCGAACGCGCCACCGATTGCGTAAGTATCGATCAGTGTTCCGCCCATTCCTGCTAGCGCATTGACATCAGCACCACGCTCGACCAACAACTGAATGTTCGGCCACTTGTCTTGCTTGATGAGTGCGTGAAACAGCAATGTCTCGTTGTTTGCATTACGCGTATTGGGATCACCGCCATGATCCAGCAGCATTTTGAGATAGATCGGGTCATCCTGCTCGGCTGCCCAGACCATGGCATTACTGACATTGGTCTGATTTCGTCCTGGTTCCGGCGGATAGGGCTTGGCCACATTCGGATCAGCCCCATTGTCCAGCATCGCCTTCAACCCGGTCGGGTTGTGGGTGAAGATCGGCCAGAACAACAGCGGATGGCCATCCTTGGAGAAGATCCTATCCGGGTTCACGCCCTCCACCGCCATCAACCGCCGCACTTCCTCGGCATCGCCCTGCTCGGCCGCCAAGGCCAGTGCCAAGGCCCTGGGGTCGCTGAAGTTGCGCTCGGGCGAATAGCGCGATTGCGCGGCAGGCGAACAGCCGGTGATGGCCAGCAGCACCACGCAGCAGAACCGGATGAAACAATGCGATGACTTCACGCGCGCCTCCGTTGCGACGTGTCCGCTGGTTGAACGCGGTAAGGGTGACCGCTGCACCGCGCGG
This sequence comes from Xanthomonas sp. NCPPB 2922, assembly GCF_041520885.1. Taxonomy (NCBI): domain Bacteria; kingdom Pseudomonadati; phylum Pseudomonadota; class Gammaproteobacteria; order Lysobacterales; family Lysobacteraceae; genus Xanthomonas; species Xanthomonas sp. NCPPB 2922. The sequence goes on from NZ_JBGOFY010000008.1 coordinate 114,925, forward strand.
CCTGCCACTGATTGCCGTGGCAACGAACTGGCGAATGCAAGCGATACTGACGGACGCAGCATAACGCAGACGGGTGGCCTGGCAAGCGCATCGCGCGCGTACTTTACGGGTATAGCTGCATCGGCGGACCGGTGCGATGGCGCCACGGTGTGCCGGCCGGCGCGTCACCGAGGTTGATAAAAGCTTGGCGAACTCTCACCACGGGACGGCGGACGATATGGGAAGGCGTGCGTGGACGCGTCATCCACGCCGCGTCCATAAAGGCGGCCCCTGTCTGGCACCCGCTTGTCAGGTTTTGTCGGTGGCTTTCAGTCAGCAGGCGCGATGCGCACGCCCAGCTGGTTGGCCACCGGGCGCTCGCGGCCCGGGATGCCGGTGTGGATGGGGCGATTGAGCGCGCGCACGTCGCCGTCCACGCGTGCGGCCAGGGTACTGGAGCCGCCCCCATCGAGATTGATCGCTGCATGCGCGCCGAGTTGCTCGAACACGGCGGTGAGCGCGTCCAGTGTCATGCCGGCGCTGTAGCCGGGCTGGCGCCCGTCGGCCACCACCATCCACAGGGTGTGGCCGCTGCGGTCCAGGCCCACGGCGCTGCGCGGTTCGGGGCCATCGTAATAGGCGGCGCGGCTGGCTTCGCGCGGTTGGCGCTTGCCATCGAGCAACAGCAAGGGACCTGCACCCACGCCCAGCCGCGATCCGGCCGGGCAGCTGCCGCGCACGATGCGCACCGCCTCGCGCTGGCTGACGCACAGCGCCGCGTTGACGCGGGGGTCGCTGGTGGCCGCCGCCGAATCTGTGCGGCCGGCCTCGATGGCCAAGCCTTCGGCGGTAACGCCCTGGCCGGCGGCCGGTACGAACGGCTTGTCCAGCAGATGGCCGCCATCGAAGGGCAGGAAGTAGTCGGCATTGATCGCCAAGGCCAGCGCGCCGTCGCGCACGAACGCGGTGGTCGGCGTGGCGCGGAATTCGCCGCCGTCGCTGCGGTCGCCAGGGGTGCCGACCAGCTGCAGGCCCGGCGTGGTGAGGTCGATCTGGGCGATGTGCAGCATCACCGGCTGTGCCCCGCCGATGGCCTGCCGCCAATAACGCACCCCCGGTGCCAGCGTGAGCGGTGCGGTGGGTGCGGGCACCGGCGCCACCAGCGGCTCGATGGTGACGCGCGCACGCGCCTGGGCCTGATCCAGCACCGCCAACACGTTGTCCAGTTGCGCCGGCGGCACGCGCAAGAGCAGGCGCTGGGTGGGCGCCAGCTGCAGCACCTGCAACAGCCCGGCGCAGCGCGCGCCCGTGCAGGGCGTGGCATCCATCCCCACCCGCGCCGGGCCGCGCGCGTCATCGCGCACCTGCAACGCGAGGCGGTTGCCTTCGGCCGCTTTGCAGCGGCTCACCGCCGCCAGCACATCCTGCGGCCACTGGCCCCAGCAGTCGCCGCTGACCACGGTTTCGATCGGCACGAATGGCACGCTGGCAGCGGGCGCGTTGGTCTCGGCACCGGCGGCAGCGCTGATCGGGGTCAGCAGTGCGCATAGCAGCGCAGCGGCACGCGACGGGTCAAAACGCATAGTCCACTCCAAGGTAATAGGCACGGCCGTTGTCGAGCTGCTCGCGCATGAGTTGTTGCTCTGCACCGATCACGCGGGTGAGCCGCGCATTGCTGAGGTTGCGGCCCTGCAGGGTGAGCCGCAGCTGCGCGCTCAGGCGCCAGGCCAGCTGCGCGTCGTAGCTGGTGATGGCGTCGTAATAGCGGTCGTTGACGCGGTTGTCGGTGGCTGCGGAAATCAGCTGCGCGCCGGTGTAGTTGGCGCTGATGCGCGCACTGAACGGGCCCACGTCGTACAGCAATGACGCGTTGGCGCTGCGCTTGGGCGATTCCATCAGCCCGGGCAAGCCGCGCTGGCTGCCATCGGCCATCTGTATCTCGGCCGTGCGCGGGTCGAGCACGGTGAGGTTGAGCATCGCGCCCAGGTTGGACCAACCGCCGGGCAGAAAATCGAAGCGGCTGTCGATGGCGGTGAACTCGATGCCCTGCACCTGCGCGGTGCCGGCATTGATCGCCTGGGTGGTGGTCACCTGGTAGGTGCCGCTCAACCCGCCGGGATCGCGCTGGGTGTCGGTGCTGGTGGTGCGCACGATCTCGTCGTCGATGCGCTTGTGGAACAGCGCCACCGACAGTTGCGAGTCGCGGTCCGGGTACCACTCCAGCGACAGATCCAGGTTGTCCGAGCGGCGCGGGCGCAACTGCGGGTTGGCGATGCTGCGGTTGATGGTGAAGCCGGTGACATCCACCACCGGGCTGCTGTTCTGGCCGATGTCGCCATAGGTGGGCAAGCCAATGGTGCGGCTGCCGGCCATGCGCAGCTTGAGTGCCTGCGTGATGTCCCAGGCGAAGTTCGCCGATGGCAGCAAAAAGCGGCGGTCGCTGTCGGCCGATTGCTGGACGTAGTTGCTGGTGCTGGTCAACGGCTGCGGCACCGCGCTGAGCACGGTGCGTTGCAGGTACTCGTTGCGCAGGCCCAGCGTGGCCTGGGTGCGTGCGCCATGCCAGACACCCATCGCGTAGGCGGCGCCATTGCGCTCGTCGATGCGGAAATCACTGATGGCGCTGTTGCGCGCGTTGGTATTGGCCAGCACGTAGGCGCCAGGTGCAGCGGCGGCGAATGCGGCCACCTTGCCGGGGTCGACCAGCAGCAGGCAGTTGAAATCGGCGAACGGGCAGATGCGCGCGTCATCGGTGCCGACAGTGGCCAGCGTCACGCGCCCGGATGGATTGCGGCGCACTTCGTCCAGGTTGTAGCGCTGTTGCAGATCGCGGTACTGCAGGCCGGTGCGCAGCCCCCAGCCTTGCGCGTCGGCATCGGCGTTCTGGCTGTAGTCCAGCTTGACCGTGGTGGTGTCGGTGCTGCTCTTCTCAGTGCGGGTCAGGAAGTACGACTGCGTGTAGTTGGCAGGGCTGGCGTAATACGCCGGGTCGGCCAGCGTGATGGTGGGCCGCGTGTCGCTGCCCAGCGCATAGCCAAAGCCCAGCCGCGCGGACGCGGCCGCCGCAAAGACGTCTTCGCGGGTGTCCTGCACATAGCGCCCGGTGGCGCGGTTGAGCACAAGGTCCACATGGCCTTCGGGATTGAGCCGGAAGCTGCCGCCAAGCTGGGCGTAACGCAGCGTGCGGGTCTGGTCGAAACGGTTGGCATCCACCTGCGCGCTGCCCTGTGCGAACCGGCCGCTGTCGGCATCGGTTACCGCCGCATTGCCGACACGGTTGATCCACTGCGAACGGCGCTGCTCGTCGTTGCTGTGCTCGAACACGCCGGCGCTGAGCGCAAGTTTCAGACTATCGCCATCGTCGTATTCCAGCTTGCCGAACGCGCTGCGGCGCTGGCGCACATTGTCGTAGCTGAGCGGGCGAAACCGGTCCGGCGCGATCGCCAGACCATCGGTGTCCAGCGCCGGGGTGAGGTCCTGGCGGCGGCCGTTGGCGTAGTAGCTGTAACTGTCGATGGCAGTGTTCAACGACGACGAATCGCGGCGGAAGTAGTCCGCAGACAACACCACGCCGAAGTGGTTGTCCGGCCCGAAGGTCTGGCTGAAACTGCCCTGCACCTGCCCGGACGGCGTGCTGCCCTGCAGCTGCCGGCGGTTTTCCCAATCGGCCACATTGGCCCGCACGGTGGCGAAGCGGCCGTCGTGATCGAAGGCGCTGCGCGTGCGCAACGCAGCCATACCGCCAATGGCATTGCTGTCCATATCGGCATTGAAGGTCTTGTAGATATCCACCTGCTGCGCCAGCGAGGCGGGAATGACGTCCAGCGATTGCACGCGCCGGCTGGTTTCGGTGGACGGCAGCGCCACGCCGTCGATCAGCACCGTGTTGTAGTCGGGATTGAAGCCACGCAGGCTCATGAACTGCGCTTCGCCGCGGCCGTTGTTGACCACCATCGACACGCCGGGCACGCGCTGCAGCGCCTCGCCCAGGCCGAAGTCCGGGATCGAGCCGATGTCATCTGCCGCCACGCCGTCGGAGACCACCGCCGCCTCGCGCTTGGCGCCAATTGCCTGGCGGATGGACAGGTGCTGGCCGGAGACCTGCACGGCATCCAGCTGCACCGGGGCGGTCTCGCCCCCGGCCGCGGCAACCACGGGTTCGGCGGCCTGCGCGCTCAGGCTGGCCGCAACACCCAGCGCCAGCAGACTGCGACAAGGGCAAAGAAAGGTGCTGAAACGTGACATGGCGCAACCAATGAGGGCAGAAGCTGCCAATTTAATAACTTACTGTGAATTAATTATTTCAGCCGCAGCGGCTATGCTTGCGCGTTGCTCCCCCGCCCTGCTCGCCCATGCCGTCCTCGACCGCCTTCGCCGCGCCCGCGCACCGCCAGCCCTTCGAAGGGCTGAGCCTCAATGAGCGCGACATGCTCAACCGCCTGCGCCTGGCCGGCGTGCTGACCCGCGCCGACCTGAGCCGCGGCACCGGGCTGACCGTGCAGACCGCGGTGCGGTTGATCGAAAGCCTGCAGGCGCGCGGCATGGTGCGCATGGGCGAGGGGCTGGCGCGGCCCGGCCGCGGCAAGCCGGGCATCGCCGTGTCGTTGCGCCCCGGCCACGGGCACACGCTTGGGGTCTCGATTGCCACCGACGCGCTGACCCTGGCGCTGATGGACTTCGCCGGGCAGGTGCTCGGCGTGCAGGAGCTGCCGCTCACCGATCCCAGCGCCGCCGGCGTGCTGGCGCAGCTGCAGGCCGGCGATGCTGCGCTGCTGGCCAGCCTGCCGCACGCGCCCGGCCCGCGCCTGGGCATCGGCGTGGCGATGACCGGGTTTTTCACCGGCCAGGACGGGCGCATCAATCCGCCCGACCCGCTGCGTGCGCTGGGCGAGTTCGCCCTCTGCCCGTGGCTGGCGGAGGCCTGCGCGCAGCCGGTGTGGATGGACAACGACGGCAGCGTGGCCGCCGCCGGCGAGGCGATGCTGGGGATAGGCCGGCGTCATCGCGACTTCGCCTACCTGTATCTCAGCTACGGCCTGGGCGGCGGCCTGGTGATCGATGGCCAGGTACTACGCGGCGCACGCGGCAACGCCGGTGAATTCGCCGGCATGCTGCCCGCGCAGCGGCTGGAACGCGCCACGCTGGAATTGCTGCGCGAGCTACTGGCCGAAGACGGCGTGGAGCTGCCGGATATCCGCGCACTGCTGGCCGCCTACGACCCGCGCTGGCCGGCAATCGAACGCTGGCTGGCGCGTAGTGCCCCGGGTGTGTCGCTGATCGTCTCGGCCATCACCGCGGTGTGCGACCCGGAGGCCATCGTGTTCGGCGGCCGCCTGCCGGCAGATCTGGCGCACCGCCTGATTGCCGCGGTCCGCATCGACAACCAGCCACGCCGCGGGCAGGCGCGCCCGATGCCACTGCTGCTGCCGGCCGAAGCACCGGCCGATGCCTGCGCGATCGGTGCGGCGACATTGCCGTTGCAGGCGCGCTATTTCGGTTGAGTGGCTGCACCACGGTTAGGTGCGTCATCTAGGTGCGTCATCGGCTGCGCGACGACAGCAGGCATCGAAGATCTCCCACGCCAGGGTGCGTGCCTGCGCGCCCTGCTGTTCGCTCAAACCGTCGAGCAGTTCCTCCTCGCCTTGCAACGCTGTGGAAGCATCGTGCGATGACCCCGCAGGTTGGCGCGCGGCCAGGCGCCAGGCCGCGGCATACCCCGGGTCAGGCGCACGCAGCAGTGGTGATGCCACCACCTGCGCCAGGCTCTCGATGGCATCGGGCTGCCCCTGCAGCGCCAGCAACTCCAGCGCGCTGACGATCGAGGCCATCTCTCGTTCGTCATTGGGCGCCAGCCGTGCCTGCTGGCCGGCGGGTGTCGCGGCGGCAGTGGCTTGCATCACCTGCGCGGCACGTTGCGCCAACAGATAGCGCTGCGCGGCCAGGTCGCCACGCGCTGCCGCCGTACGCAGCAGCGCGTCGACCTGTTCTGGCGGCATCGCCGTGCACAGCGCCTGTGCAGGCTGCGCGGTTGCGCCACGGGCGATCTGCGCCGTGCGTTGCTGCAGCCGCTCGGTGCAGGCAAGCGCCTGCATCGCAGTGTCGAACAGGTCGCCTGATGTTGCGTGTCGAACGGGCGCACGAGCGGCGACCTTCACCGCCGCTGGTACGGCCACGACGGCTGCAGCACGGCCCGCGGAGTTCGCCGCACCGTGCATGCACCACGCCACCACCAGCGCGGCGACTGCCAACACGGCCGCCAACACCCAGCGTGATCTGCCGACGGCAGCGCGCGCACCGGGGACGGACATCTCCATCGGTTCCTGCCTTTAGCGCAGCGCCGCTTCCAACGCCGCATGATCGAACTGCAACGGGTTGGCCTGCCGCAGTCGCTCCAGCGCGGCCGTCGCCGCCTGCTCACGCAACTGCACCTCGATCTGCCCGCGTGCAGTCTCCAGCGTGGCGGGGATGCGCGCGTCCACACGGATCAGGTGATAGCCCTCTGGCCCACGCACCGGTGCCGATACGTCGCCCACGCCCAGCGCCTGGACCGGGGCAGCGAAGACATCGGCCACGTTGCGCAGGAAGATCGACGACAGCTCGCCGCCCTCTGCGGCCGTGCTGCCATCGTCGGATTCGCGCTTGGCCAGTTCCTCGAACGGCGTGCCGCTGTCCAGCTGACGCTTGAGCTGCTGTGCACGGGCCAATGCCTGCGCATCGCTCAGCGGCGTCCCGCGGCGGGCATCGCCTTGCGGCTGCAGCGCCACGAACACATGGCTCAAGCGGACTTCGTCATAGTCGTGCGGGTGCGCGTTGAATTGCGCCTGCACTTGCGCTGCATCGATGTGGGCCGTGGTGCGTGCGCGCCGCTGCATCGCGTCGGCAAGGATGGCGTCAGTGGCCTGGCGGAGCTGCACAGCGACCACCGGGTCGTCTTGCAGGTGCACCTGACGTGCCTGATCCAGCAGCAGCCGCCTGTCGGCAAACGCGCGGACAAATGCCGGGTCAGCCGCACCGGCCGGGTTGGCGCCCCGCGGCAGATCAGCCAGCGCAAGCGCGCGATATTCCGGTGCAGTAAACGCCTGCTTGCCGATCTGTAACACCGTGGTGACGCTGTGGGATACGCCGGAATCGGCGGTGGCGGCCTGCGCCGACGGCACGCCGGCAATCAGACCCAGCGCAAGCGCGCCGGACAAACAAAGGGACTGCAACATGCAAGAGATCTCCGTGATGACAGGCCCCGACGACGGGCAATGCCGGCGTCGGGGCCACTGGCCCGCATGGGCCGGGAAAGGCACCAGTTAGTCGTGCTTGTGGGCTGCCTGCAGATACCGGATCGCGGCCTTCGGATCATCGGTGGTGATCAGGCCGAAGGCCTGGCTGTGGACGATGTAGTCCAGATTGCCGCGGTTGTCTGCGGTATCGCGGCCACCGGAATAGGAGAAATACAGATCCGACAGGGCGTAGCAGCAGGCGCCGCTGTTCTGATAAAACTTGCCGGCAGACGGGCCGTCCGGAATCGCCTGGAACACGCCGACACGATAACCACGCTCGCGGATGAAATCGGCATCGCTCTGCAGCAAGCCACCGAGTTGCTTGACGTTGATCTCCATCGTCTGGTGACCCGAACTCATCCATGCCGAGATCGTCTGGCGCACATTGATCTTGCCCAGCATGTTGGTCGTGAACACTGGAATGCCGACCATGCCGCTGCATCTGCACGGTAGGCATCGCGACTGGTATACAGCGTCGCATTGACCTTGGCGGCGACGTAGCTTGCGGATGCCACGTCGAACTGGCTCTCGGCGGCCTTGCGCACCGCGCGTACCGTGGCCGCATCCTTGATGTCGAACACCATCGGGGTACGCAAGTTGTGCTGCTTGTAATAGGCGAACAGCTCGTCCACGCGCGGCACGTGATAGCCAGTGGTGGTGCGGCGGTCCGGAGTCAGCAGGAATAACTGGCTGACCTCCGACCATGGGGTGACCAGAATGGATGGATTGACGCCCTGGTTGGTGATCGGGTCGTACTTCACCCCCGGATGGTGCTGCCACACAGTGGTGGTGCGGCCCAGGTTGTAGTCGTGCAGCAGCACCGGCACGCCGTCACTGGTGAGCTTGACGTCAAGCTCCACGCCGTCCATGCATTGGTCGTTGGCAATTTGCAGCGAGCCGCGCGAGTTTTCCGGCATGTCGGCGATACCGGCGTATTTGCCCCACAGGCCGCGGTGTGCCAGCACCACGGTGTTGGAGGAGTTGAACAGGATGCGTTGCATCTTGAGGTCGGAGCTGTCGTTGCAGGCCGCCAACGCCAGCTGCGGCAGTGCAGCCAGCAGGGCCAGTGCGCCGAGCAGGCGGCAGGCGCGGGCCAGCGGATGTGGAGCAAGGATGGTAGGCATGGTCTCTGTGTTCCGGTTCGTAGGTGCAAGAAGGGCAAGGGATGGACGAGAGCCGATGGGTCGACGCAATCGGCGAACTCGCTTGCAGCGCACTCGCCAGCCGGTCGATACCGGGGGAGAGGCCAAGCCGGGCGTGATCAGGGTTCGGCTTGCGGGCCAATTTAGTCACTCTCGATGACTTAATTTCTTCGCTGGTGTTGCCGTTTTCTACGACCACGCAGCAGTGGCGCGAAAAACGAAGTAGATGACGGCATCACCCGAATCGGCGCGAGATGAGGCGACGCCTGACCGCATGCAGATGCGTGCACATCGGGCATCGCGCGCCGACGTCGACGGTCAGGGGTGTGGTGGTCAGGATCGGGACTTTCGGCCTTCGATCCGCAACAGTCGTCAGATACGTGCATCGCGTGCGCGCTGCGCAGACAGTCGGCTTCTGGAGAAGGGTTCGGCTGCGCCTTTGCACAGCGCAGCCGCCGGTGGACGCGCAGGCGCTCATGAACCGATCGACGCGAGGTATCGCAATACGCCGGTAGCGTCGGTCGCTCTCATCTGCCCCAAACGCAAGACGCCGGCACAAGGCCGGCGTCTGCGTGACAGCACTCAGTGATGCGGTGGATCAGTGACCGGAGGCACCGGACGCACCCAGGCCGGTTTCGGCACGGATCTGCTGTGCCTTGAACGCGGCGCGCTCGTTGGCCGCCTGCGGGCTGCGGTCCAGGACCGAGAACAGCCAGATACCGACGAACCCAATCGTCATCGAGAACAGCGCCGGCGAGGTGTACGGGAACGGCGCCGAACCGGCCGCGTTACCCAGCGTGTCCACCCACACCGACGGCGACAGCACCGTGAGCACCAGCGAGGAGATCAGGCCCAGGAAGCCGCCGACCACCGCACCACGCGTGGTGCAGTTCTTCCACAGCAAGGACAGGATCAGCACCGGGAAGTTGGCCGAGGCAGCGATGGCGAAGGCCAGCGACACCATGAAGGCCACGTTCTGCTTCTCGAACACGATGCCCAGCAGCACGGCGATCACGCCCAGCACCAGGGTGGTGGCACGCGAGACCTTCAGCTCCGAACCCGGCGCCGGGTTGCCCTTCTTGATCACCGTGGCGTACAGGTCATGCGACACCGCCGAGGCGCCGGACAGGGTCAAACCTGCGACCACCGCCAGGATGGTGGCGAAGGCCACTGCCGAGATGAAGCCCATGAACACGTTGCCGCCCACCGCATTGCCGACCAGCACCGCCGCCATGTTGGCTGCACCCTTGCCGCCGTGGATGGTGCCGGTGGTGACATCGGCGAACTGCGGGTTGGTCAGCACCAGTGCAATCGCGCCGAAGCCGATGATGAAGATCAGGATGTAGAAGTAGCCGATCCAGGTGGTGGCCCACAGCACCGACTTGCGTGCCTGCTTGGCATCGGGAACGGTGAAGAAGCGCATCAGGATGTGCGGCAGGCCGGCGGTACCGAACATCAGTGCCATGCCGAAGGAGATCGCCGAGATCGGGTCTTTCACGAAGCCGCCCGGCCCCATGATCGACAGGCCCGCCTTGGCTGCATCCTCAGGCGATGCACCGCCATTGGCCGCAATCGCGGTCTTCACCCGCACGCCCTCGGCAAACAACGCCTCGAAGCTGAAGTTGAAGTGCCACATGATCGCCACGGCCATGAAGGTCACGCCGGTCAGCAGCAGCACCGCCTTGATGATCTGCACCCAGGTGGTGGCGGTCATGCCGCCGAACAGCACGTAGATCATCATCAGCACGCCGACCAGGGTGACCGCCACCCAGTAGTCCAGGCCGAACAGCAACTTGATCAACGCACCGGCGCCGACCATCTGTGCAATCAGATAGAACAGCACCACCACCAGCGTGCCCGATGCGGCAAAGCTGCGGATGGCGGTCGGCGCGAAGCGGTAGCCGGCCACGTCGGCGAAGGTGTACTTGCCGAGGTTGCGCAGCCGTTCGGCCATCAGGAAGGTCAGGATGGGCCAACCGACCAGAAAGCCGATCGCGTAGATCAGGCCGTCGTAGCCGTTGGCCATCACCGCCGCGGTGATGCCCAGGAACGAGGCCGCCGACATGAAGTCGCCCGCGATCGCCAGGCCGTTCTGAAAGCCGGTGATGCCACCGCCGGCGGTGTAGAAGTCAGAGGCCGACTTGGTCTTGGCGGCCGCCCATTTGGTGATCCACAAGGTGCCCAGCACGAAGAAGCCGAACATGCCGATCGCCACCCAGTTGGTGGGTTGCTTGTCGACCTGGCCCATGTCGCCGCCGGCAGCCAGCGCGAGGCCGGCCGGCAGCAGGCCGGCCAAAATCAGGAGAAGGCGCGAAGTCTTGCTCATTTGCGGGCTTCCTCCAGGATCTGCGCGGTCAGCTGGTCGTAGGTGTTGTTGGCACGACGCACGTAGATGGCGGTGATGATGATGGTGAACACCATCACCCCGATCGCGATCGGGATGCCGACGGAGGTCACGCCGTCGCCGATGGGTTTGGCCAGGAACGCCTTGTCGAAGGCGATCAACCCGATGTAGCCGTAGTAGGCCAGCAACATCAGCGCAGTGAGGGTCCAGCCCAGCGTGTTGCGCTGGCGCTTGAGGGCGTGGTACTTCGGATTGGCATCGATCTTGGCGATCAGTGCGTCATTCGAGACGGTCATGGTCAGTCTCCAGTGCTGCGGGGGCGGTACGGCCCCTGCCACCGCGGTGGGAGGGGCGACCGATGGGTGAAACTTAGAAGCTGTACTTGGTGGTGAACTGCAGGCGCGAGATGTCGCCGCTGTCGCCGTTTTCGGCTTCGCGGCGGCCATACATCAGCTCTGCGCCCACATCCACCTTGGGCAGTGGCGAATAGAAGACGTTGGCGCGGATGCTCTGCTGCGACTTGCTCGCCAGCGCGCCGGTGTTGGCAATGTCGTGGTCGTAGTTCACGCGCGAATACATGATCGTGCTGCGCAGCTTGGCGTTGTAGTCGTGGCGCCAGGCCACCCAGCCGGCAAGCGTGCTGACGGTCTGGATCTTGCCGTCGATGTCGATCTCCACGTCCGAGCCGTTACCCAGGCCCAGATACCGCCCCAGGCCTTCGCCGTAGCTGAGCTGGTAGCGCAGATCGTTGTTGGCATTGATGATCCAGCGGCCACCGCCGGCGATGGCGCCGCCGAAATCGGTGTCGTTGGTCAGCGCGCTGCGCGTGCGGTACTGGCGCGCAATTGCCGACAGGCCGAAGGTGCCCCAGGTGCCCTTCCAGTTGTAGCGCGCGGTCAGGTCCGGCATGGCGCCGTGGTCCGAGGCCAGGATGGTGTTGCCGCCCTGGTAGGGCGTGGTCAGGGTCTCGGGGTTTTCTGCCGACACGCTGAAGGCGCCGCGGGTGTAGCGGATCTGGGTCTGGCGGCTGAACAGCGCGCCGTCGGTCGGCCCGACGATGTCGGCCGCTTCGGGCAGGATCGTGGCATCGACGAAGTTGGACCAGGTCTGACCGGCCAGCCAGTTGTTCCAGCTCATGTAGGCGTGCCGCAAGGTGCCGCCGTACAGATTGTTGACCTGGTTGGCCAGCGCGTTGCCGAAGAAATCCAGCTCGATGAAGCCGGTGAGCTTGTCGCCGTTCTCGGTGACGGTGTCCACGCCCAGGTTGAAGCGCGAGAACTTGGCATGGAAGTCGGTGTCCGTGCTCGAGGCCTGTCCCCCGACAGGCGTCTGCGTCGGGATATACAGGTACCGCCCCACCGCGCCTTCGGGCAATGCGCCGTCGGAGGTGCGGGTGGTCATGAAGTCGGCCTTGATGAAGCCATCGAAACGAAACGTCGTCCCCGGCAACGCATTCGGCGTAATGCTGGTCAGCTGGATCGGCCGCTTGCCCGCCGGCAGTGCCGGGGCCGCAGGCGCCTGTGCCTGCGCCGCACGCACCTCGCCGACCTGGGTCTGCGTCTGGGTGATCTGGCCCTGCTGTTGCTGCTGGGCGGAGACCAGCATCTGGACCTGGCGTTCCAGATCGGCAATACGTGCTTCCAGCGCCTTTTCCTTGGAGGTCTGCGCGAACGCGACACCCGGCAGGATGGTGGCCACGAACAAAGCGGCAGCCAGCGGTTTGCGCACCAACGGTGCTTTACGGTGTTTCATGGAACCCCCTCCCCGGTGAAGGCATCGCGCATGGACGGCGACGCTAGGCGGAGCGTGCGGCAGGCCACGCTTTGCCGCCTATTCGCCTTTGGTCGTAGCTGCAATGCAGCATTTCGCAAGGCGACCGACTGTCGCAGCGGCAGTTACGACCATGGTCTAAGACTCCGTTGACCGCCGGGACAGAATGGATGCGGCACACTGATTGTCTACGGGGCACGCGCAAGCGGCCCTCTTCCGACAAGTTGATCGCAAGTGAGGGTGCCATGGCTGATGTTTATCCCGTCGATCCCGCGTTCGCCGCCGGTGCGCGCATCACGCGGGAACAGTACGCAACGCTGTACCGCGAATCGATCGAACACCCCGAGCAGTTCTGGGGCAAGGCCGCGCAGCGGCTGGACTGGTTCAAGCAACCCACCCAGATCAAGGACGTCAGCTTCGCGCTGGATGACTTCCACGTGCGCTGGTTCGGCGACGGCGAGCTCAATGCCAGCGTCAACTGCCTGGACCGCCAGCTGGCCACCCGCGGCGACAAGACCGCGCTGCTGTTCGAACCCGACAGCCCGGATTCGCCGTCCTACCCGGTCACCTACCGCGAGCTCTATGAGCGCGTGTGCAAGCTGGGCAACGCGCTGCGCAACCTGGGCGTCAAGAAGGGCGACCGGGTCACCATCTATCTGCCGATGATCGTCGATGCGGCCGTGGCGATGCTCGCCTGCGCGCGCATCGGTGCGGTGCACTCGGTGGTGTTTGGCGGCTTTGCGGCCAACTCCATCGCCGACCGCGTGATCGACTGCCAGAGCAAGCTGATCATCACCGCCGACGAAGGCCTGCGCGGCGGCAAGAAGATCCCGCTCAAGGCGAACGTGGACGCGGCGCTGAAGATCCCCGGCACCAACACGGTCGAAACCGTGCTGGTGGTGCGCCACACCGGCGGTGCAGTGGACATGCAGGCCCCGCGCGACCGCTGGTTCCATGACGTGGTCGATGGCCAGCCGGCCGAGTGCGAACCCGAGCGCATGAACGCGGAAGACCCGTTGTTCATCCTCTACACCTCCGGGTCCACCGGCAAGCCCAAGGGCGTGCTGCACACCACCGCCGGCTACCTGCTGTTTGCCAGCTATACGCATGAAGTGGTGTTCGATCTGCGCGAGGACGACATCTACTGGTGCACCGCCGACGTGGGCTGGGTTACCGGCCACAGCTACATCGTCTACGGCCCGCTGGCCAACGGCGCCACCGCGGTGATGTTCGAAGGCGTGCCGAATTACCCCAACGTCTCGCGTTTCTGGGAAGTGATCGACAAGCACCAGGTCACCATCTTCTACACCGCGCCCACCGCCATCCGCGCGTTGATGCGCGAAGGCGAAGCACCGGTCAAGAAGACCTCGCGCAGCAGCCTGCGCCTACTCGGCAGCGTTGGCGAGCCGATCAATCCCGAAGCCTGGCGCTGGTACTACGAGGTGGTCGGCGACAGCCGCTGCCCGATCGTGGACACCTGGTGGCAGACCGAAACCGGCGGCATCCTGATCTCGCCGCTGGCCGGCGCGGTGGACCTCAAGCCCGGCTCGGCCACCCTGCCGTTCTTCGGCGTGCAGCCGGCGCTGGTCGATGCCGAAGGCAAGATTCTGGAAGGCGCCACCGAGGGCAACCTGGTGCTGCTGGATTCGTGGCCGGGCCAGATGCGCACCGTCTACGGCGACCACCAGCGCTTCATCGACACTTACTTCCGCACCTACCCCGGCAGCTACTTCACCGGTGACGGCTGCCGCCGCGACGCCGATGGCTACTACTGGATCACCGGCCGCGTGGACGACGTGATCAACGTCTCCGGCCACCGCATCGGCACCGCCGAGGTGGAAAGCGCGCTGGTCTCGCACCCGAAGGTGGCTGAAGCGGCCGTGGTCGGCTTCCCGCACGACGTCAAGGGCCAGGGCATCTACGCCTACGTGACCCTGATCGCCGGCGAGACGCCCAGCGAAGAGCTGCACAAGGAACTGGTGAGCTGGGTGCGCAAGGAGATCGGCCCGATCGCCTCGCCGGACCATCTGCAGTGGGCCCCAGGCCTGCCGAAGACCCGCTCGGGCAAGATCATGCGCCGCATCCTGCGCAAGATCGCCGAAAACGCCCCGGATCAGCTGGGCGACACCTCCACGCTGGCCGATCCATCGGTGGTGGATTCGCTGGTCAATGAGCGGCTGACGCGCTGAGGAGCTGGGAGTGGGGAATCGGGAGTGCGGAATCGTGAGAGCGGTTCCCTGGGGGCTGGGGAGTTAGGGCGCGAGGTGGGGATTGGTGAGACGCCGATCCCTGTTCGCGCACCTCCTCTTCGGCGCCCCGCTCCCGCCGCCTTACACGCCCAACGCCAGATCGCACGCCCTTCGCTTTCCGCTGTTGCTTTTGCAATTCCCGATTCCCCACTCCCGATTCCCGGCCCCAAAATGACCACCCTGCTGATTGCCGACGACCATCCCTTGTTCCGTGAAGCCTTGCGCGGGGCGGTGCAGCGGGTGATGCCGGGGGTGGAACTGTTCGAGGCCGACAACGTGGACGCGCTGTATACCCTGGCCGATGCGCAGCCCGATGCCGACCTGTTGCTGATGGATCTCAACATGCCGGGCGCGCAGGGATTCAGCGCGCTGGTGCATATGCGCTCGCTGCATCCGCAGCTGCCGGTGGTGGTTGTGTCTGCACGCGAAGAGCCCACGGTGATGCGGCGTGCGATCGACCATGGCGCGTTCGGATTCATCCCCAAATCCGCCGACTCGGACACTATTGGCCGCGCCCTGGCCACGGTGCTCGATGGCGAACGCTGGATTCCGGCCGAGGCACAGAACCTGCCGCCGACCGACAGCGAAGAACGTGAGGTTGGTCAGCGCCTGCGCGATCTCACCCCGCAACAATTCCGTGTGCTGCAGATGCTGGGCGCCGGCCGCCTCAACAAGCAGATCGCCTACGACCTGGGCGTGTCCGAAGCCACCATCAAGGCACACGTCACCGCGATTTTGCGCAAGCTTGGCGTTACGAATCGCACCCAGGCGGTGCTGATGGCCGGCAAGCTCGCCATCGATGCCGACGGCATCGTGCTGCCGCCGCCGGAAGACGACTGACGCGCGCAAGCGTGCGTGTGC
The DNA here is from genome assembly GCF_041520885.1 of Xanthomonas sp. NCPPB 2922. Classification (NCBI taxonomy): domain Bacteria; kingdom Pseudomonadati; phylum Pseudomonadota; class Gammaproteobacteria; order Lysobacterales; family Lysobacteraceae; genus Xanthomonas; species Xanthomonas sp. NCPPB 2922. Next base: position 130,541 of record NZ_JBGOFY010000008.1, read on the forward strand.
GGCGTTGGGTTGGTCGGGGGAAGCCCTGTCGCGCCCGAGCGCGCTCCTACGTGTGATCCCGCTACCCTTTGCCGTCGTTGTTGTTGGGTTAAACGATAGAGTTGCGATGCCGCACAACGCAACGCCGCACCAGCGCAGGAGCGCACCTGGACGCGATGGGCTTTCTCGGCGAAGCCGCGTGTTGCAGAAGAACCCTGATACGCATTGGCGCGTACGACTGTGGTGGGCGTTACTAGTAAGGCCCCGTCGCGCCCGGGCGCGCCCCTACATGTGATCTCGCTACATTTGCAGTCGCCTTCGTTGCTGGGCAATCGATAGAGTTGCTATGCCGCGCAACGCAACCCGCACCAGCGTAGGAGCGCACCTGGGCGCGAAGGCTTTCTCGGCGAAGCCGCGTGTTGCAGAAAAGCCCTGATGCGCATTGGCGCGTACGACTGTGGTCGGCGTTACCGGTAAAGCTCCGTCGCGCCCGGGTGCGCGCCTACATGTGGAGCTCTGCCGTCTATTCCGGCGCGCGCACGAACAAGATGTTCAGATCGCGCATCGGTACGAAGTTGGCCTGCTTGAACTGGAAGGTCAGCAGGTCGATCTTTTTCAGCTCACCATCGAAGCACAGGCTGAGGATGTCGCTGGCGGCCTGCTTGCGGATGGTCAGCTGGAAGTCCTTGATCGGGCCGTTCCAGTTCTTGCCGGTGGTGAGCACGTAGCGCAAGTTGGCCCAGGCCAGGCCGGACTGGCCTTCGCGGCGTTGCATGCTGGTCTTGGTGCCCGGTTCAATGCAGGCGTCCTTGGCATAGGACTCCAGCAAATACGTGCTGGGCTGCGGCACGCCGGTGGACAGGCTGGGCGCATACGCATGCCGGATCTGCACGCTGCGGCGCGCCGGAAAAGCCTGTTGCCACACGAAGTACTCGTTGAGGGTGAAACGCGGTTGCGCGTCGGCATCGACCCAACGCGCGGGCAACGGTTTGCGTCCCTTGGGTGTGGTGCCGGATTCGGTGAAGGCGGCCACATCGTCCTGGGTCCAGCCGGTGGCAACGAACGCCTTGGAGATGTCGCTGCCGTCGTCCAGCAACACCACCAACTTGCGCGTGGTGGCAATCGGCTTGCCGTCCGCCCACAGTTTGAAATCGGTGAGTTCGCTGTGGTCGGCCATGCCGAAATACATCGGCGGCATCGGGAAGGCCACCGGCACGCTGAGGTCGCGCTCGCTGTTGTTGGTGAACACGTAGTCCACCTGTACGCGCTCCTCGCTCAGGAACAGCACTTCCTTGTCCATGCTGATGTCGGGCTGGTGCAGCAAGCGGATGGTGCCGTTGTCATCGCCAAAACTGCTGTCATTGGCCTGCGCGCTGGCGCAGACAAGCACGGCCAGCGCCAGCAGGCGGCGTGCGGAAAAGAGCGTATGCATGGGTCCCCTGGTACCGGCGCGCACCGGCGCGCCGCAGAGCGCTAGCATGCCATGTCATCTCCAGGCGCAGCAGACCCAAGCGCCACATCGCTGCGACTGCTCGCAATCGGGTACGACGCGCTTGCTCACCTTTGCCGGCCGCCAGCGAACCCACACGTTCTGCAACACGACCTGTTGGCAACATGCGCACCGCGCGCCAACCGCGTGCACTTGCGCAACTAACGGCTACGTCACGCAAGAAGACTGGCAAGCCCAAGCGCTGCGGCGTGATCGCTTCCACAGCCAGGTATCGCGCGCCATCGCAGTTGTCGATATCACCATTGACCATCTGCTGATGCCTGGACAAGGCTCGTGCTCACGCGATGCAGCAGGAGCACAGATGGCGCGACGTTTTCCATGGCTATGGTTGGGCTTGCTGGCGGCGTGCATCCTGGTGGCGGTGCTGGCGTGGCAGAACCAGCAATTGCGCACGCAGCAACATTGGCTGCAGACGCGCGTGACTGCGCCCTACGCCGGCATGTACGTGCCGACCATCGCTGCCCCGGGTGTGGATGGACGCAGCTATACGTTGGGCGCCGCGCAAGGTCAGCCGCAAGCGCTGTTTTTCTTCACCACCACCTGCCCGTATTGCCGGCGCTCGGCGCCGACGGTGGTGCGTGCGGCGCGCCAGTTGCAGGCCAACCTGCCGGGCCGTCCGCAATTGCTGGGCGTCTGCCATTGCGATCCGGCGCAGGCTGCGCGCTATGCGCACGTGCATGGTTTCGATTTTCCGGTGGTCACGCTGACCGACCGCCGCGCGCTGATGCTGTTTCGGGCGCCCAATGTGCCATTGGTGATGGCCGTCGATGGGGAGGGGCGCGTGCGCCATTCCCATGTTGGCCTGTTCGATACCACGGAGCGGGTGCAGGACCTGGTCGCCGCGTTGCGCCGCACGGATGCGCCAGCGGCATTGGCAACGGTGAAGGAGTGAGTGCATGAACAAGCGTTGGTTATCTGTACGCAATGCGTTGGTGGCAGCGGCGTTCCTGGCCAGTACCGGCTTCGGCGCATTCCAGGTCATGGCAGGCAGCAACACCCAGCCGACGGCCGAGGCCTGCAGCGCATGGCAATGCGCGGCCGAGTGTCCGGAATTCGGCGGTCAATTGGGGCAAGGCAACGTGTGCTATTGCTGCGGCTAAGCCGCCAGGCGGGGCCACGTGGCCCCGCTTTTTTGCACGCACGAACTGTGAGGCGCACTGCGTGCAAGGCAGCAAGCACCTGGTGGATATCGCATTAGACGGCGCGCGTGATGTGCGCTGTTTTTCTCGGCGTTGCAATGTAGTGACGTGCGCATGCGCTGAGTGCGTAGGTGATAGCGCTGCCTCAACGTGTTCCTGCATGTCCTCGCGCATGCTGTCCACACGTGCGCATGCACTGGCAATTCACCCAAGCGCAGCCAGCCGCATCAACCCAGCGCGCGATAGCGGAAATCACGTAGCACCACGCTGCCCTCCTGCGCGGCGTAGATGCCCAGCTGCAGACTCAGAAAGCCACCGAACACGTTGTGATGCATGCCGGAGACTTCCATGCGGGTGGGATGGCGCACCCAGTTGCGGCCCTCATCGAACGAATAGTGGTAGGTCACCACTTGCTGATCGTTGGTCAGGCGCAGGCGGATGTGGCGCTGCGTGGTGGGCGCGCGTGCCCACACCAGTCTTCGGAATATTCGTAGGTTTTCATGGTGTCGGCGGTGAAGCCAATCCCGACGAACGCCTTGTGGTTGTAGAACAGCAGGATGCCGCCTTCGGCATTGCCTACCAGCTCCAGTGAGACCTCGGCCGCGTAGGCATGATCGGGGACGCCGCAGGTCAGCGGTGCGCTGTCTGCCGGCGATGTGCCGGCGCAGGCCAGCGTCAACGCCTGGTTGGCCCGCCGCACGCGCGCCTGCTCGCCGGGCTTGGGCGCATGCAGGCTCCATTGGGTGCCGAGCTTGTCGGTGGAAAAGTCGTCCGACAACGCGAAGCCTGTCGCCATCGGTGCCGCCGCCGTTGCCGGATGCGCCGGCGTGCGCAACGGCCTGGACAGATCACCGCCGGTGGCACGGAACCAGCCATCGGCGGTCCATTCGATCGGCTCCAGCAAGGTCTGCCGGCCCAGCGTGCGGAAGCCGTTTTCGTAGCCGTGATAGACCATCCACCAGTCGCCGCGTGGGCCTTCCACCAGCGTGGCATGGCCGCGCGACCACCACGGCTCCTGCGGTGATTGCGTGAGCACCAGTGGATTGTGCGGGCAGTGTTCCCACGGCCCATGCACCGAGCGCGAACGTGCGGCGATCACCATGTGCCCGGTCACCGGCCCGGCGGTGCCGCCGACCGCGGTGACCAGATACAGCCAGCCGTTGTGCCAGGTGAGCTTGGGGCCCTCGGGCGCGAAGTTTTCCACCACCCAGTCGTCTGGATAACGCCACGGCGCGTATGCCGGTTCGAGCGGGCCGTCGGTGGCCAGGCCATCGGCGCGTAGACGGATCTTGCGGATGCCGTTGACGAACAGATAGCGCGCGCCGTCTTCGCCCACCACGTGGCCCGGGTCGATGCAGCCGGCGATCTTCAAATCGATCGGCGCGCTCCACGGGCCACGGATGTCATCGGCCCAGATCACGAAGATCGACCAACCACGGTCGTCCGGATTGGCCGGGATGTAGATGAAGTAGCGACCGTCGTGTTTGCACAGGTCCAGCGCCCAGATGGTGCCGAGCTGCTGGCGCAGGGCCGGGCCGATCGGCGTCCAGTTGAGCAGGTCGGTGGAATGCCACAGCACGATGCCCGGGTAGGAGAAGAACGACGAAAACGTCATGGAGTAGTCGTCGCCATCCTTGAGGATGGTTGGGTCCGGGTGGTCGCCGGCCACGATGGGATTGCGATAGGTGCCGTTGCCCAGATCCGCAGTGCGCTGGCCCTCGACTCCGCGCCCCCACTGCAGGAGTTGCCCGCAGGCTGCGGCCGGCGGGGCTGCGGTGGCGCCCAGCGCCGCCGGTGCCACGGCGGCACCGGCACTTGCCGCCAGCAGCTTGAATACGTCCCGCCGGGTGGGGGTTGGCACGCAGGGCCTGTGGCGTCATGAGGACCTGGTATCTAGCCCCAGCACCTGCATGCAGGCAACAGGGATTTGCCCTGCTATAGGAACCTCGACTGGCAGGCACGCCTGCCGGCATATGCTGCACTGCAGCGTGCCCTGTTTACTTATGATTGCGATATTCATATGCGAACAGCCCGGCCCCACCGGCTGCTGGATGTCCCCGATGTCGCATTACCGCTGTGCCGATCACGTGCGCCCCCTTGCCGCCCGCGCCCTGCGCACCCGGTGGCCGGCATGAATGTGCCGCGCCAGCGTGTGGGCAGCACTGCGGTGCAGTTGTCGGCACTGGGCTTTGGCGCGGCGCCGATCGGCAATCTGTACAGCGCAGTCGACGAGGGCGACGCGCTGGCCGCGGTGACGGGCGCGTTCGAGGCCGGCATCCGCCATTTCGATACCGCGCCCTACTACGGCTACGGGCTGAGCGAGGCGCGCCTGGGCCGTGGGCTGGCCGGCGTGCCGCGCGCGGACTACACGCTGTCGACCAAGGTGGGCCGCTGCGTTTATGACGACGCAACGGCCGTTGCCGGGCGCGACGGCTTTGCGGTGGCGGGCCGGCGCGCCGAGTTCGACTACAGCGCCGATGGCGTGCGGCGCGCGTTCGCCTCCAGCCTGGAACGCCTGGGCACCGACTACATCGATGTGCTGTTGCTGCACGACATCGGTGCGCTGACCCACGGCGACAACCACGCCAACGTGCTGCGCCAGGCCTTGGAGGAGGCCTTGCCGGCGATGGCGGAACTGAAGGCGGCCGGTGCGTGCGGGGCGATCGGGCTGGGCGTCAACGAGCAGGACGTGGCACTGGAGGTGCTGCCACGGTTTCCGCTCGACTGCGTGATGCTGGCCGGCCGCTACACCCTGCTGGAACAGCACGGCGCACGCGCGCTGCTGGACCAGGCGCAGCAACGCAACGTGGCGATCCTGTCGGCTGGCCCATACAGCTCGGGCCTGCTGAGCGATGCGCGCGGCCCTGGCGCAACCTATAACTACGCGCCGGTGGATGCAGCCACGCTGGACCATGCGCAGCGCCTGTACGCCGCCTGCGCCGCGTTCGGCGTGGATATCGGTGCGGCCGCGTTGCAGTTCCCGCTGGCGCATCCGGCGGTGATCACGGTGGTGGCAGGCATGCGTAGCGTGGCCGAAGTGCAGTCGGCCAGTGCGCGCCTGCAGGCGACGGTGCCGGCCGCACTGTGGCAGCGGCTGCGCGACGACGGCCTGCTCGACGCGGCGTTGCCCACGCCATGAGCCGGGTCGATGCGCACCTGCATTTCTGGCACCTGGGCCGTGGCGATTACGACTGGCTTACGCCGGAGCTGAGTGCGCTGTACCGCGACTTCGGTCCGGACGATGTGAGCGCCGCGCTGGATGCGGCCGATGTCGACAGCGTGGTGGTGGTGCAGGCCGCCGCCACCGAGGCGGAAACCTGCTACCTGTTCGAGCTGGCGCGCGACACCCCGCGCATCGCCGGCGTGGTGGGCTGGGTGGATTTTGCCGCGCCCGATGCACCGGCGCGGATCGGCGCATTGGTGCGCGCCGGCGGTGGCCTGCTCAAGGGCCTGCGCCCGATGGTGCAGGACATTGCCGATGTGCAGTGGCTGGCCAGCCCCGCGCTGGATGCCGCCTTCGACGCACTGATCGCGCACGACGTGGCATTCGATGCCTTGATCCGCGCCGCGCACGTGCCCGCGTTGCAGGCGCGCCTGCAGCGTCATCCCGGCCTGCGCGTGGTCGTCGACCATGGCGGCAAACCGGCGATTGCCGCCGGCGAATTCGTTGCCTGGGCCGCCGGCATCGCGGCGCTGGCGCAGCATCCCGGCGTGCACTGCAAACTCTCCGGCCTGCTCACCGAAGCGGCGCGCGGCGCCACCGCGCAAACGCTCGAGCCCTATGTGGCGCATCTGTTCGCACGCTTCGGCGGGCAACGTGTGCTGTGGGGTAGCGACTGGCCGGTGCTGACCCAGCGCGCGGACTACGCACAGTGGCTGCAGATCGCACAGCAGCTGGTACAGCAGTACGCCGACGGCCACGCCGCGGCGGTGTTCGGCGACAACGCACGCACGTTCTATCGTCTGCCACGGCCGGCGGCCCCCACCCACGGAACCTTATCGGTATGACAGTCTCCATTCCCACGACGCCCAACACCCGCCTGCAGGGCAAGCGCTGCCTGATCACCGCCGCCGGCGCCGGCATAGGCCGCGAAAGCGCGCTGGCCTGCGCACGCGCCGGTGCGCACGTGATCGCCACCGACATCGACGCCGCCGCGCTGAAGGCGCTGGCCGCCGAATCCGACGCCATCACTACCCAGTTGCTGGATGTCACCGACGCGGCGGCGATCACTGCGCTGGTCGCGGCGCACGGCCCGTTCGATGTGTTGTTCAACTGCGCCGGCTACGTGCATCAGGGCAGCATTCTGGACTGCGACGAGCCGGCCTGGCGCCGCTCGTTCTCGATCAATGTCGATGCGATGTACTACACCTGCAAGGCGGTGCTGCCGGGCATGCTGGAGCGCGGCCGCGGCAGCATCATCAACATGTCCTCGGTGGCTTCCAGCATCAAGGGCGTGCCGAACCGCTTCGTCTACGGCGTGACCAAGGCCGCAGTGATCGGCCTGAGCAAGGCGATCGCCGCCGATTACGTGGCCCAGGGCGTGCGCTGCAATGCGATCTGCCCTGGCACCATCAAGACGCCGTCGCTGGGCCAGCGCGTGCAAGCACTCGGCGGCGACGAGCAGGCGGTGTGGAAGAGCTTCACCGACCGCCAGCCGATGGGCCGCCTGGGCGACCCGCGCGAGATCGCGCAGCTGGTGGTGTACCTGGCCTCGGACGAATCGTCATTCACCACCGGCCAGACCCACATCATCGACGGCGGCTGGTCCAACTGAGCGCGGCAACGCATCAAGGTGCCGCTCACCACATCGTGGACGCGGCCAGTGCCAGATGCGGTCTGTATCGCGCGTCCGACTTGATTTGAGCACCCCGTCCTTATCCACCCGATGCACGCGCGCTAGGTTTGCTAGCCGCTCCATTCCTCATCTGCAAAGGAAGACTGCATGAAACTCGTACGCGTAGGCGCCCCCGGCCACGAACGTCCCGGCCTGATCGACAGCGACGGCAAGCTCCGCGACCTGAGCGGCGTGATCAGCGATGTGGCCGGTGAGCACATCACCAACGCCGGTCTGGACACGTTGCGCGCGCTGGATGTCGCATCGCTGCCGCTGATCGAAGGCGAGCAGCGCTACGGCGCGGCGGTTGGCCAGATCGGCAAGTTCATCTGCGTTGGCCTGAACTACGCCGACCACGCCGCCGAATCGGGCATGGAAGTGCCCAAGATGCCGATTCTTTTCATGAAAGCCACCACCGCGGTGTGCGGCCCCAACGACACCGTGATCATCCCGCGCGGCTCGGTGAAGAGCGACTGGGAAGTGGAGCTGGGCGTGGTGATTGGCGATGTGGCGCGCGATGTCTCGGTGGACGAGGCGCTGAACCACGTGGCCGGCTACGCGGTGATCAACGATCTGTCCGAACGCGAATTCCAGCTCGAACACGGTGGCCAGTGGGTCAAGGGCAAGAGCGCAGACACCTTCGGCCCGATCGGCCCGTGGTTGGTGACGCGCGATGAGATCGCCGACCCGCAGAACCTGTCGATGTGGCTGGAGGTCAACGGCCACCGCTACCAGCACGGCAGCACCCGCACGATGGTATTCGGCGTGGCCGAACTGGTCAGCCACATCAGCCGCTACATGACGCTGATGCCGGGCGATGTGATCAGCACCGGCACCCCGCCGGGCGTGGGCCTGGGCCAGAAGCCGCCGGTGTACCTCAAGCCGGGCGACGTGATGGAGCTGGAGATCGAAGGCCTGGGTCGCCAGCGTCAGCCAGTGGTGGCCCATCCGCGTGATGCGGCCTGAAGCTGTCTAAAGCCTTCCCTCTCCCTTCCCGGGATGCTGGTCCCCTGGGAGCGAGCTTGCAGTCAAGACAGGTAATGATGCATCCGCGCGATGCAACTCAAGCCCCTCTCCCCGCGGGAGAGGGGTTGGGGTGAGGGTACGTAGCGACGTATCCAAGCAGTTCGTCGCAATGTGTCTTTGTTGTTAGGCCTGACATGTCGGCACGTGTGTCGATGCGTCATGCGCAAATTTTTATATGCGGGGTGCGAGGGCGTTGAACTTCCAAGCGTCGCAGCGCGTCGATACCGACGCGCAGTGAGTCAGGAAGTTGATTTAGAGCGGCTAACAAAACGTAGCGAGCAGTCGTCAGGTGGGTGCGGACGGCGCGGAGGAACCGGAATGTACGTGGGTACATGCCGATTCCGAGCACCGGCCGCGCCCGCCTGGCGGCTGCGCAGTAGTTTTGATAGCTGCTCTTACTGATCTGCGTTGCAAGCGCATGGTCATTGCAGCGCTTCAGTATCTCCGGCGCTTTGCGTCCGTACCCTCACCCCAACCCCTCTCCCGAGGGGAGAGGGGCTCAAGCGCACCGCTTCGCTCACGTTTTTTCAACCCATTTTCCTATTCCCCGTTTCCATCGCCCAGGACTTCCATGCGCACCATCATCGCCCTCGAGACCCACGACGTCCGCTTCCCCACCTCGCGCGAGCTCGATGGGTCGGACGCGATGAATCCCGATCCGGATTACTCGGCCGCCTATGTGGTGCTGCGCACCGACGGTGCGGAAGACCTGGCCGGTTACGGCCTGGTGTTCACCATCGGCCGCGGCAACGACGTGCAGACCGCCGCCGTGGCCGCTTTGGCCGAGCACGTGGTTGGCCTGTCGGTGGACGAAGTGATCGCGGACCTAGGCGCGTTCGCACGCCGCCTCACCAACGATTCGCAGCTGCGCTGGCTGGGCCCGGAAAAGGGCGTGATGCACATGGCGATCGGCGCGGTGATCAACGCCGCCTGGGACCTGGCCGCGCGCGCCGCCAACAAGCCGCTGTGGCGCTTCATTGCCGAGCTCACGCCCGAGCAGTTGGTGGACACCATCGACTTCCGCTACCTCAGCGACGCCCTCACCCGCGACGAAGCGCTGGCCCTCCTGCGCGATGCACAACCGCAGCGTGTAGCACGCATCGCCACGCTGATCGAACAGGGCTATCCGGCCTACACCACCTCGCCCGGCTGGCTCGGCTATTCGGATGAAAAGCTGGTGCGCCTGGCCAAGGAAGCGGTGGCCGATGGCTTCCGCACCATCAAGCTCAAGGTCGGCGCCAACGTGCAGGACGATATCCGTCGCTGCCGCTTGGCGCGCGCCGCGATCGGCCCGGACATCGCGATGGCGGTGGACGCCAACCAGCGCTGGGACGTGGGCCCGGCAATCGACTGGATGCGCCAGCTGGCCGAATTCGACATCGCCTGGATCGAAGAACCCACCAGCCCGGACGACGTGCTGGGCCATGCCGCCATTCGCCAGGGCATCACCCCGGTGCCGGTCTCCACCGGCGAGCACACCCAGAACCGGGTGGTGTTCAAGCAGCTGCTGCAGGCCGGCGCGGTAGACCTGATCCAGATCGATGCCGCGCGCGTGGGCGGCGTCAACGAAAACCTCGCCATCCTGCTGCTGGCCGCCAAGTTCGGCGTGCGCGTGTTCCCGCACGCCGGCGGCGTGGGCCTGTGCGAACTGGTGCAGCACCTGGCGATGGCCGACTTCGTCGCGATCACCGGCAAGATGGAAGACCGCGCCATCGAATTCGTCGACCACCTGCACCAGCACTTCCTGGACCCGGTACGCATCCAGCACGGCCGCTACCTCGCTCCAGAGGTGCCCGGCTTCTCGGCGGAAATGCACCCCGCCTCGATCGCAGAATTCAGCTACCCCGACGGCCGCTTCTGGGTCGAAGACCTGGCAGCCAGCAAGGCGAAGGCATAAGCAGCGTCAACGCACCGCGTGTGCAGCAGTGCGCGGTGCAATAACGGCTTCAATAGCGACAGGCAGTTTTCGCTGAGCCTGATCGCGACTGAAGCCGTTTCTCGTTGGTTTGCAGTGGACCCCGCGCGTGGACCGAGCGGTGCGTTGACAAACACAGTTGGGTGGTGCGAGGGCGCTGCTCTATGCCTACACAGTATGCAGGTGTGGAGTCACGCACCTCCAAAGCGGCGAGCGGCGACAACGCGCAGCATTCCACAACAGCTCCACGCCGATCGGCTGCCCAAGAGGCGCGGCCGGCACTGCGACCGCCACAGCAAGAAACGTATCTTCGGTGCGCAACGTCAGCACCGAAGCAACAAGGCAACACGACAACAAGTCCAGGACAGGCCAGGCACATCGCGCAAGCGTCACCACGCAACGTGACCGCCTTCTTCGCGCTGTTCTTCAGCGCCTTGGCAAACCGGGTCGGGAAACTGACGTTGATGTACAGACCTTCTGGCACCTGGTATCGCTTACCCATCCGCGCTTCCGGCGATCGACGCGACCGCGCACCAGCAACCGGCGAGAACCTACTGCCCTCGCCCCCCAACTGAGCCGTCGTTATTGCTTGGCTATTGTTGCTTTGGCACTGCTGCACTGCTTGCTGCACCGACTTTTTTTGCTTCGAGCGTGGCTCCGAATGTTGCGCTGAGTCTCGCTCTCACTCGCTCACTCGCTTTGGCTTTGGCTTTCGCTGTTGCTCTTGCTTTGCCATTCCGCTTCCGGGGCCCCATACCGCAGCGGCAAGGCTGGCAGATACAACCCGCAGGGCGGCGCGCATGGATGCGCGACGTTTTTGTAAGGGACATGGATGTCCCTTACAAAAATTTCTGCCGGGCTTGCGCACCCGTCGCGCGCAGCGCGCCGGGCGCGAGGACGGGGTGTGCTTTCTTTTGGTTACTTTTCTTTGCACAAGCAAAGAAAAGTGACTCGCGCCCGAGAGGGCGTGAAAGCCCTTGAACTTCCGAACGCGAGTTCAGAGAAAGGGTGTCAAGTAAAGCGAAAAGGTGCCCACCCCATTCAAGGGCAAGAGTTCCAGTCAGCGCAAGCGCAAAAACACTGCGGCCAAGCAAGATCACATTGGACCAAAGCGCTGAAATTCCGATCAAGAAATCGGCAACGCCTTAGAATCAACAGCACTCAACCCTGCTGCACACTCACCGCCTCACTCAACGCAAAAATCCGCCCAGCCTCCCGCCACTTCTCCCCAGGCGCACTCCCAGGCAAGGCTTTCTGAAACCGCCACATCAGCTCCTCCCATGCCTGGATGCGCGGATCCCCCGCATCACGTGCGGCCTTGGCCGCCGGATCGTAGTCCTCACCGACCGTCATCAACATCACCAAGCGGTCACCGCTGCGAAAGATCTCCAGCTCCGCGATCCCGGCCTGCTGCAACGACGCCACCACCTCCGGCCACACCTCGCTCGGCCGATGCCAACGCTCGTACTGCGCAATCAACGCCGCATCGTCGTGCAGATCCAGCACATAGCACAGCCGCTGCATGCTCATGCCCCCGCCACCACAGGCGCAGCGCGACGGGCACGCAACGCGAACAGCAGGATCACGCCGAAGCACACGCCGGGCACCACCATCGCCCAATGGATGCCGGCCATGTCCGACACCGCACCCATGAGCGCAGTGAGCAAGGCGCCACCAATGATGGCCATCACCAGCAACGAAGACCCCAGCTTGCGTGCGTCATCGTGCATGCCATCCAGGCCCAGCGCGAAGATGGTCGGGAACATCACCGACATGAACACGCTGGCCGCAACCAGCGCATACAGGCCAGTCCAGCCGGGCAACGCGATCGCGACTGCACACAGCAGCAGATTGATCGTGGCAAAGCTGGCCAGCAACTTGGCCGGCGCCAGATAGCGCAGCAGTGCGGTGCCGATAAAGCGCCCGGCCATGAACAGCACCAGCGAGATGGTCAGATAGGTGGCCGCGCTTTTTTCCGGTGTACCCGGCACCGCATCCTGCAGGTAGCGGATCAAGTAACTCCAGATGCCGACCTGCGCGCCCACGTAGAAGAACTGCGCCACCACCGAAAACACGAACAGCCGGTTATGCAGCAATTCGCCGAACTTGGCACGCTTGGGGGCCGCCGCGCCCACGCCGGCATCGCCGGTCGGGAAGCGCACCAGCGCGATCAGGATCGCCCATAGCACCACCACGACGCCGATGATCAGATAGGGCATCTGCACGGCTGAGGATTCGGTGGCAAAGAAGGCCTCGCGCGCGGCCGGCGCCATCGCCGCCAGTTCGGCTGGGGTGTGCTCCACGCCGGAGAAAATGAAATGCTGGCCCACCAGCACGCCGGTGATCGAGCCCAGCGGATTGAAGGCCTGCGCAAGATTGAGCCGCCGCGCCGCGCCGTCGGCTGGGCCCAGCACGGTGACCAGCGGATTGGCGGTGGTTTCCAGAAACGCCAGGCCGCTGGCGATCACGAACAACGCCAGCAGGAACAGCCAGTAGGTGTGCACCTGCGCGGCCGGATAGAACAGGAACGCGCCGCAGGCATACAGCAGCAGGCCCAGCACCACCGCCGCCTTGTAGCTGTAGCGGCGCATGAACATCGCCGCCGGCATCGCGAACACGAAATAGCCCAGGTAGAAGGCGCTTTGCACCAGCCCGGCCTGCAGGTCGGACAGTTCGAAGGCCTTCTTGAACTGCTTGATCAGGATGTCGTTGAGGTTGTTCGCCATGCCCCATAGAAAAAACAGGCTGACGATCAACAACAGGGGCACCACGGCGGTACGCGCCAGGTTGCCGCGCGGTGACGCGGCGGTATCGCTGTAATGCATGCGACCTCTCCCCTCCCAAGGCTGTGGCGCTTGCGCAAATTGTGCAGGCGAGCGTACTGCGCGCCGCAGTGGCATGCAAATATAAAAACTTTGTTTATATTTGCACCGAGTGGCGTTGGCGAGCCTCCAGCCGATGCCTGTACCCTGACGCGCCGCATCGTGCCTGGAGTTGCAAACGGATGAGCATCGAACCCGCCAAGTACCGTGCCCCCGCCCTGGACAAGGGCCTGGACATCCTGGAGCTGCTGGCGCGCCAGGCGCAGCCCATGAGCATGGGCGCGATCTCGCAGGGCATCGGCCGTTCGCGCGGGGAGATCTTCCGCATGCTGCAGGTGCTGGAAGAGCGCGGCTACCTCACCCGCGATGGCGAAGGCGACTACGTGCTGACCAACCGGTTGTTCATGCTCGGCATGCAGCAGCCGCAGGTGCAGACCATCACCGATGCCGCGCTGCCGGTGATGCGCCGGCTGGCCGATGCGATCTTCCAGCCCTGCCATTTGGTGGCGCCCTCCGGCGACCAGATTGTGGTGATCGCGCAGATGGACGTGCCCAGTGACCTGGGCCTGGTGGTGCGGCCCGGGCATCGCCGCCCGCTCGCCCATTCCACCTCGGGCCTGGTGCTGTTCGCCTTTCAGCAGCCGGAGGTGCAGACCCGCTGGCTGGAGCAGCTGGACGCCAGCGACGTGCCCTACAACCGCGCGCAGTTCCTGCGCGATGCCGAGCAAACCCGCCAGGCCGGCTACGCGATGCACGCCAGCGAGGCGGTGGTGGGCGTGGTGGACCTCACCGCACCGATCCTGCAGCGCGGCAGTGCCACCTACACGCTCACCGTGCCCTTCATCGAACGCCGCCCGGAGCTGGTCGGCCCGCAGGCCGCATTGAGCGCGCTGCGTGCGGCAACTGCCGAGATCTCGGCCGGGCTGCATTGACACACCGTTGTTGCGAGGCTGCGGAGATGGCTGCACGCACCTGATGCACCGCGCCGCGGACGCGGGCCTATACTCGGCGCGATCGGCACAGCGGGATGACATGTCCAGCATCAGTTTCGGGATGTGGAGCACCAGCCTGCTGCTTGGCAGCGCACACGGCGTGATCGGCGCGGGCCTGCTGCTCTGGGCGCCGCGCAACCGCATTGCCAACCGCTGTCTGGCCGCCCTGCTGCTGGTGGTGGTGGCGCTGATCACGCCTTATACGCTCGGCTACGCCGGTGCCTACGACGCCTATCCCGACCTGACCTACGCCCCTTTGTTCTGGGAGCTGGCGATTGGCCCGCTGGTCTGGCTCTATGTGCGCCAGTTGGCGCGCGCGCATCTGCCACGCCGGTGGGCGCTGCACTTGCTGCCGGCACTGCTGCAGGGCGGCTACTACGCCTGGCTGTTCACCTGGCCGCTGCAGCGCAAATGGGCCTGGGACGCCGCCGTGCAGCGGCCCTGGGTTACGCCGCTGCAGGACGCGCTGGTGCTGCTCTCGCTCGGCGTGTATCTGCTGATGGCCTGGCGCGAATATCTGAGCTATCAACGCTGGCTGGAGCATCACAGCGGCGCGCGCGAGGAACTACGCCTGCCGTGGCTGCGCGGCTTCCTGCTGGCGGCCAGCGCGCTGCTGCTGTTGCGGCTCGGCTTCACGGTCAGCGACCGCTGGTGGCACCGGCTGTCGTACTTCGACGAATTTCCGCGCTACCTGGCCACCGTGGCAGTGGTCTATTACCTGGGCCTGGAAGGCTGGCGCCATGCGCGGGCCCGGTATCCGCGCCGCGATCTCCTGCTGAGCGGCGATGCGCCGGCACGTGCAGGGTCCGCGCCACCCGCCGTTCCGCTGCCGGAGCACGCCAGCGCCCCGGCGGGGCTGGCAGTGGTCAGCGCGACCCAGGAAAAAGACTGGCACGCGTTTGGCGCGCGCATTGCGGCCGAGGTCGATGCACATGGTTGGTGGCGCGAGCCGGACCTGAGCCTGCCGGAGCTGGCGCGGCGCATGGGCACCAACAGCAACTACCTCTCGCGCGGCCTCAACGAGGGGCTGGGGCAGACCTTCAGCGGGTTCATCAATGGGCTGCGGATTGCCGAGGCGCGGCGTCTGCTTGCCGGCGACCAGGACATCCTCACCATCGCACTGGCGGTCGGCTTCGGCTCCAAGGCCAGCTTCAACCGCGTGTTCCGCGCCAGCCTGCAGTGCACGCCCAGCGACTACCGCCGCTCGCAACGTCCCATCGCCTGAAAATCAACGCGCAATTGGGCCGTTGAGTCGTCTGGTGCAGCAGCGATCAGCAGGCTGGGGGCTCCCTATCAAGGAGTCGCCATGTCCCGTCGCCTACGCCTGTTGTTGGTCGTGGCACTGCTGAGCTGGCAGCCGGCTGGCGCCACCATTGCAGCCCCTGCGCCACCGGTGCGCAGTGATAGCGTCCTGCCCGGCCCCGCCCTGCTTGCCGACATCGCGGTGCTGGAGCAGGCCTACGCTGCGCTGCATCCCGGGCTGTATCGGTATTCCAGCGAGCAGGCGGTGGCGCAACGCTTTGCAGCGCTGCGCGCCGAACTCGGCCAGGGCGCCACCCTGGCCCACGCCTATCTGGCGATCTCCCGCCTGACCGCCAGCGTGCGCTGCGGCCACAGCTTCCCCAACTTCGTCAATCAACCCGAGGCGATCCAGCACGCGCTGTTCGACCACGACCGCCATCTGCCGTTCTACTTCCGCTGGCTGGACGGGCGCATGGTGATCAGCCGCAACGGCTCGAACCAGCGATCGCTGGTCCCCGGCACCGAGGTGCTGGCGATCGACGGCGTGCCCGCCGCGCAGATCCTGTCGGCCCTGATGAGCGTGGCACGCGCGGACGGCAGCAACGACGCCAAGCGCATCGCGCAGATGGAGGTGCAGGGCTTCGCGCGCATCGAGGCGTTCGATGCCTACCTGCCGCTGCTGTTTCCGCAGATCAGCGCCGAACCGCTGCTGCGCGTGCGCGGGCCTGGGGGTGGCGCACTGCGCACGTTGCAGGTGCACAGCCTGACGGCGGCGCAACGGCGGGCAATGACGCCGATCCAACCGCGCGACAGCACCGCGCCGGCATGGCGCCTGGAAATGCCAGACGCGCGGCTGGCGATCCTGCGCATGCCCGATTGGGCCTTGTACGACAGCCAGTGGGACTGGCGCGGATTTCTGGCGCAGGGTTTTTCCACCCTGGCCGCGCGCAAGGTCCCCGCGCTGGTGATCGACCTGCGTGGTAACGAAGGCGGGCTTGATGTGGGCAGTATGCTGCAGGGATATCTGTCCGCGCGTGCGCTCGGTGTGCCGCCGATGCGCAAGCGGGTGCGCTACCGCCGCCTGCCCGCGTCGCTGGCACCGTTTGTCACCACCTGGGACACCTCCTTTCGCGATTGGGGCGCGCGGGCGGTTGAAGACGCTGACGATGCACGCTTCTACACACTGCATGACGCGGCCAGCGACGATGCATCTACCAAGACGTCAACGCAGATCGCGCCGCGCGCGCCGCATTTCGCCGGCAAGGTGTTCGTGCTGATCGGCGCCGAGAACAGCTCGGCCACGTTCGAATTCGCCCAACGCGTGCAAGCCAATGGGCTGGCCACGCTGGTCGGGCAACCCACCGGTGGCAATCTGCGTGGCATCAATGGCAGCGCGTTCTTCTTCGTGCAGCTGCCCAACTCCCACATCGAAGTGGACCTGCCGCTGGTGGGCCAGTTCCCTTTGACCGCACAACCGGATCGCGGCGTGCTGCCCGACATCACCGTGCGGCCAAGCGCTGCGGATCTGCAGCACGGTACCGATGCGGAAATGGCGGCGGTCACCGCGTTGCTGCCCGGTGCGTGAGCCGGGTCAGTCGCCTTCCGCAGTGCTGCCACATAGCTTCGGCTATAAAGATCAGACCGACCTTCGCGTGCAGGCAAAACGCGCTGATCCGTGGCGCACGTTGGTACACTGCGCGCCCCCTTGGGGAGTAGCCTGCTTCCAGTCGATGGAAGCGCCCGCATCAACATACTCGGCCGTTGCGCCGTGGTGCGGGCAACCACTCTTGGTTTGGCGAGACCAGCGGCATGCGTGCACAACGATGGTTGGGCGCGGGCGCATGCCGTTGTGATCGTGCCCAACCCGAGGTTGTCGATGTCTCCGCTCTCTATCGTGTTGCTTGGTTTTGCGATGTCCACCGACGCGTTTGCCGCGGCCATCGGCAAGGGCGCGGCGATGCGGCGGCCGCGCTGGCGTGATGCCGTGCGTGCCGGGTTGGTGTTCGGTTGCATCGAAGCCATCACCCCGGTGATCGGCTGGATGCTCGGACGCGCGGCCTCCGATTACCTCGCCGCCTTCGATCACTGGATCGCCTTCGGCCTGCTCGGCGCGCTGGGAGCGCACATGATCGTGGCCGGGCTGCGCAACGAGTCCGAGGTGGATGAGGCACTGCGCGATACACCCAAGCGCTATGGCTTGCTGGCACTGGCCGCCACCGGCTTTGCCACCAGCATCGATGCGATGGCGGTGGGCGTGAGCCTGGCGTTTCTGGATGTGCACATCGGCGTGGTGGCGGCCGTGGTCGGGCTGTGCACGTTGAGCATGGTCACCGCCGGCGTGATGCTCGGCCGTGCACTGGGCGCGCTGATCGGCAAGCGTGCGGAGATCCTGGGCGGCGTGATCCTGATCCTCATCGGCAGCACCATCCTGTACGAACACCTCAGCGGCGCGGCGTGAGCAGCGTGATTGCCGTGGTAGGAGCGCGCTTGCGCGCGATGGGGCATTATCGGTGATGTGGCGTTCTCGGTAACGCTTCATCGCGCGCGAGCGCGCTCCTACCGAGTGTGTGGTCTGCAAGCAGCGCGATCGAGTCAGGCCTCCGCGTATCAACGCATCATGTCGTGATACGCACTTAAGACGTGCGCACGTCGAGATCAGCGGACTGCTACCTGCGCGCAGACTTTATATCGGCCCGGGCACTGGTAGGAGCGTGCTCGCGCGCGATGGGGCGTTCCCGGTGATGTGGCGTTCTCGGTAAAGCTTCATCGCGCGCAAGCGCGCTCCTACGGAATTTGCGTCTGCTGTAAGCAGGATGGTGCATCTATAAACCCCCGCGTATCAGCGGATCATGCGCAATAGGCACTCAGGGGCGCGCGCGTCGAGATCAGTGGAAAATTGCCTGCGGGCAGACACCGGTACCGGCCTGGGCACTGGCAGGAGCGCGCTCGCGCGCGATGGGGCGTTCCCGGTGATGTGGCGTTCTCGGTAACGCTTCATCGCGCGCGAGCGCGCTCCTACGGTGTTGGATGTTCTGTAAGCAGCGTGGTGCATCAAAGATGCCGCCGTGCATCAACGCATCTTGTCGCGATGGGCGCTCAAGAATGCGCACGGCGACATCAGCGGACCGTTGCCTGCGCACAGGCTCCTGGATCAGGGCGCGACTCACTCGTAGGAGCGCGCTCGCGCGCGATGGGGCAGTCCCGGTGATGTGGCGTCCTCGGTAACGCTTCATCGCGCGCGAGCGCGCTCCTACGGTGCTGCGTGTTTTATAAGCAGCGCGGTCAAGCCACAACTGGCGCACGTCACCGCATGGTGTCGTGATACGCACTCAAGAACGCGCGCAATGACGCCGGTTTGACCGGTTTGGTGAGCAGACGGTAGCCGCGTTGGCGCGCCAGTTGCTTGAGTTCGTCGCGGCCGTCGGCGGTGAGCAGTGCGCCGGCGATCGGGTCCACGGCGGCGGCCTGCAAGGCGTCCAGGGTGTCCAGGCCGTCGAGGCGGTCGTGCAGGTGGTAGTCCACCAGCATCACGTCCGGGCGCTCGCGGGCACGCTCCAGCGCCTGGTCCACGGTGCTGGCGGTGATCACCTCCACCTGCCAGCGGCCGAGCAGCGCGCGCATGCCGTCCAGAATCTCGCGGTCGTTGTCCACGCACAGCACCCGCAGCCCGGCCAGCGAATCGCCGCTGGCCTGCGGGCGCACCGCCAGCACCGGCACCGGTTCGGCCGGCACCGCGTCCACACGCGGCAGCAGGATCGAGAACATGCTGCCCTGGCCGACCTGGCTACGCGCGCTCAGGTCGTGATCGAGCAGGCGCGAGATGCGCTGGCAGATCGACAGGCCCAGCCCCAGCCCCTGCTCGCCCCAGTCGAACGGCTGCTGGTAGCGGCGGAATTCCTCGAAGATCTGCCGCATGTGGTGCTCGGGAATGCCCGGGCCGGTGTCCCACACCTGCAGCTCCACCTGCGCGCCGCGCCCGCGCATGCCCAGCACGATGCGGCCCTGGCGGGTGTAGCGCAGCGCGTTGGCCAGAAAGTTCTGCATCACCCGGCGCAGCAGGCGGCGGTCGCTGCGCACCCACAGCGCGCGGGCGTGCACCTGCAGCCGCAGCCCGCGGCTGGCCGCCACCGGTGCGTACTGCGCGGCCAGCTCGTGCATCAAGGCACTGGCATCGAAGTCTTCGACCGTGGGCCGCAAGCCGCCGGCATCCAGCCGCGAGACGTCGAGCAGGCCGTCCAGCAACTCTTCGGCTGCACGCAGCGAGGCATCCACGCGCTCGGCCAGGTGGCGCTGCTCTTCGTTGTTCTGGTGGCTCTCGCGCAATGCCGAAGCAAACAGCCGCGCGGCGTTGAGCGGCTGCAACACGTCGTGGCTGATCGCCGCCAGAAAGCGCGTCTTGGACTGCTGCGCCAGCTCGGCCTCGCGCGAGCGGTCGGCCACGCGTTGCTCCAGGTTTTCGTTGGCGTCCAGCAGCGCGCGCTCAGCGCGCTTGTAGTCGGTGATGTCGTTGTAGCTGGTGACGTAGCCGCCGCCGGGCAGCGCCTGGCCACGCATTTCGATCACCTTGCCGTCGCTGCGGGTGCGCTCGAACACGTGCGGCGAGCCGGCGCGCATGTGGCGGATGCGGCGGTCGATCTGGTCTTCGATATCGCCCTCGCCCAGCTCGCCGCGCTCGGCGTTGTAGCGGATCAGGTCCGCCACCGGGCGGCCGACGTAGAGCATGCCGTCGGGGTAGCCGAACAGCTGCTGGTAGCGGCGATTCCACGCGGTCAGGCGCATGTCCGGGTCGACCACGCTGACTGCGGCGCTGATGTTCTCCAACGTGGTGGAGAGAATTTCGCGATTGAAGCGCAACTCCTGGCCGGCCTCGTCGAGCACCGCCACCACCTCGCCCAGCTCCATGCCCGAGCCACGCAGCAGACTGGTCAGCACCAGGCGCGCGGACGCGGCGCCAATGGACGCGGCCAGCAGGCGCTCGGTGAACTGCACCCAGGCGCGGTCGGCCACGGCGGTGGGCTGCAGCTCGCGTTCCAGCAACTGCGCCTGATCCAGAAACGCACGATGCGCATGCCGCTCGCCCACCACGCGCTCGGCCAGCGCCTGCAGGTCGGCCACATGCACGTGGCCAGGCCATTCGCCGGCCACCGCTGGCCGCTGCGAATACGGGTCCAGGAACGGCGCTGCGCGCAGGCGCTCGTCCACACCGGGCCGCCAGCGCGCCGACACCACCATCATGGTGCCGGTATTGATCAGCAGCGACCAGAACGTGCCATGCGCCAGCGGGTCCCAGCCGCTCATGCCGAACAGTTGCTGCGGCTGAAGCCAGCCGATGCCGAACGGGCCATCCACCAGCCACTCCGGCTGCAGCCAGCCGGCGCGCGTGGCCGCCGGCAGCAGCAGCGTGTAGATCCAGGTCATGAAGCCCAGCACCATGCCGGTCTCCACGCCCTTGCGGCTGGCGCCGCGCCAGTACAGCCCGCCGATCACGCCCGGCGCGAACTGCGCCACCGCCGCGAACGCCATCAACCCGTAGGCGGCCAGCGTGGTGTCGTTGGCCACGCTGCGGTGGTAGCCGTAGGCGACCAACGCCAGCAACAGGATCGCCACCCGGCGGATCCACAACACCCGCGAGGCCACGGTGGCGCGCGCATCGGCACTGCTGCGCCGGCGCAACAGCACCGGCATCACCAGGTCGTTGCTGACCATGGTGGCCAGCGCGATGCTGGCCACGATCACCATGCCGGTGGCCGCAGAGAACCCGCCCACGTAGGCCACCAGTGCCAGCACGGTGTTGCCCTGGCTCAGCGGCAGCGCCAGCACCACCGCATCGTCCACCACCGAGCTGTCCTGGCCGAACAAGGCCACACCGGCCGAGGCGATGGGCACCACCATCGCCGAGATGATCACCAGGTAGGCGCCGAACAGCCAGCGCGCGCGGCGGATGTCGCCGACATCGCTGCATTCCACCACCGCCACATGGAACTGCCGCGGCAGGCACACCACGGCCAGGAAGCTGAGCAAGGTCTGCGAGATGAAGCCTACCGATGGCGTGTGCTGGAACAGTGTGCGCGCCGAATCGGCGATGTGCAGCTGGTGATCACCCAGCCACAGCCAGGCGAACACGCCCACCGCCACGATCGCCACCAGCTTGATCACCGACTCCAGCGCAATCGCCAGCATCATGCCGTGGTGATGCTCGGTGGCATCCACCTGGCGGGTGCCGAACAAGGTGGCGAACAACGCCATCAGCAGCGCCACGTATAGCGCCGGATCGGCAAAGATGCCGCGCCCGGCGCTGCTGTGGCCGGTGAGCACTTCCAGGCTCATCGCCACCGCTTTGTACTGCAGGGCCAGGTAGGGAACGATGCCGACCAGCGCGATTACCGCCACCAGCGCCGCCAGCCGCCGTGAGCGGCCATAACGCGAGGAAATGAAGTCGGCGATGGAGACGGTGTTTTCGGCGCGCGCGATCAGCGCCAGCCGCTCGATGATGCGCCAGCCAAACAGCAGCAACAGCAGCGGGCCCAGGTAGATCGGCAGGTAGCCGATGCCGTTGCGCACCGCCGAGCCCACGGCGCCGTAGAAGGTCCACGACGAGCAGTACACCGCCAGCGCCAAGCTGTACACCGCCGGCCGCAGCCACGGCCGCTCCGGGTACAGCGGGCGGTGATCGCCCCACCACGCCACCCCGAACAGCAGCGCGGCATATCCCAGCGAGACCAGCAGCAGTATCCAGCTCGAGACCAACGGGCTTCCTAGGCGGGAATGCGAGGGGGGAGTTTACGCAGTGGGGTCGGGAATCGGGAATCGGGAATCGGGAATCGGGAATGGGGAATGGGGAATGGGGAGTCGGGAATCGCAAGAGCGGCTGGCTGGGGCGCGGTGGAGGGTGATGGCTATGGCGGTGGATGCCGGTTATCCGCGCAGGGCACTGGCCGGCGTCCGCCAGCTCTCGTAGGAGCGCGCTCGCGCGCGATGGGCTTTACCGGGACGCCCATCGTGCTCCTCGCGCCCACGCTGCGCCGTTACCGGTGCAATTAGGCCGGGCAAGCAGCTGCAGCTGGACCGTAGCTAGAGCTGCTAGGTGAGGCGCTTTGCCGGACGTGCGTGCCCTGGGGAACTAACAGCCGCGGTGAGCCGGCGCTATGCGTTCGGCGTATCGGGACAGCTTCATCGCGCGCAAGCGCGCTCCTACAGGGCGTTGTGATCGTGGCGACTGGCTGGTGGCGGCCTGCGGGGGGCATCGAGAACCGTAGGTGCTGTCGTATCGAAACCCGCGTGCGTATCGAAACCCGCGTGGCCTATCCGTTGGCGTTTAACGGGACGGCCCGGCCGATGGCGCCCATCCGCACAGGAACGATCTGGCCAACGTCCGCTGGCCCGCTCCCGTAGGAGCGCGCTCGCGCGCGATGGGCTTTACCAGCGATGGGCCTCACCAGGAACCCCATCGCGCACGTCGCCCCAACGCTGCACCGTCAAACGCTCCACCGTCACCGGGCGCCTAGCCCGGCAGCCGTACCTGGAGCTGGTAGGTGCGTCCGGCGACGATGCCGTGCACGCGCTGGTCCGGGCTGACCACGCCATCCACCTGCACTTCCAGCTGGGTGCGGCCTGGCTCGCGGGTCAGGGCCACCTCGAACTGCGCGCCGCGGAACTGCCGGGTCACCTGCGCCTGCGGCCAGTGCGAGGGCAGCTGCGGGCGCACCGCCAGTGCATCGCCGTCACCCACCAGCCCGAACAGGCCCTCGAGCACGCAGCGGTACACCCAGGCCACCGTGCCGGTGTTGAAGAGCTGGCTGGAACGCCCGGCGGTACGCGGATACTGGTGCCAGGCACCGCGGTAGTAATTGGGCAGCGACACCGGCAGATGCCCGCGTTGCAGCGCATCGGCCATGTCCGGGCCCGGCAACATGGCGCGCAGGATCTCCCAGGCACGATCGGCGTCGCCGATCTGGTACAGGCTGTAGAGATAGAACGCCACCGCGTGGTTGTAGACCGCACCGTTCTCCGCGGCGCCCGGCCATTTCTGGGTCAGGCGGCCCACGTCGTCGCGCATGTGCGTGTACGCCGGCGCCAGCATCACCGGCCCGTACGGGGTATGCAGTTGCTCGCGCACCGCGTCCAGCAGTGCCGTGCGTTGTTCGGCATCGGCGGTCCCGGCCAGCAGCGCCCAGCTCTGTGGATTGAGATAGATACGGCCTTCTTCATCGTCGGCGATGCCGAAGCGCACGCCATCATCGGTGATGCCGCGCGCATACCAGTGGCCGTCCCACAGCTCGCGGTTGGCGGCAGCGTTGACCTCCTCCACCGCCTGGCCGAACTGCGTTGCCTGCGCGCTGCGCCCGTTAGCGGCGCAGATCCCGGACCACAGCCGCAGCGCATAGGCCGTGGCCACGGTCAGCCAGCCGGACACCCCCACGCCGCGCCAGCCCACCATGTTCATCGGGTCGTTCCAATCGCCTTGCGCGATGAAGCTCAGCCCGCGTGCGTCGCGCGCATCCAGCAGCCATTGCATCGCTGCGTCCAGCCGCTCGGCCACGCTGAGCGCCTGCCCGTCGTGCGTGCGCACCACCGCATCCAACACCGCCACATCGCCGGTTTCGGCCAGATACGCATCCAGGAAGATCGGCAGCCACACGCAGTGGTCGGTATGCGGCACCTGGTTGATGTATTTGAGCTCGGCGCCTTCCACCAGCAGGATGCCGTCCGGCATCGCACCGCTGGGCTCCTGCTGCGACAACGCATGCAGCAACGCCGCGCGCGCGGTGGCCGGCTGCAGATAGGCCATGCCCATGTGGTCCTGCAGATAGTTGCGCGTCTGCGGATCGGTGGTGAGGCGATTGACGTCGCCGTGATAGAACACCTGGCGCGGCAGCCAGTGATTGACCAGGTTGTCCAACGCCGCATCGGGCGTGGCGATCTGCACGCAGCCGCGCCCGGCCTGCAGATACTGCGCGTAGTCCTGTGCGGCAGCGGCGAAGCCTTCGGCCGACAGGTACCGCGCACGCAGGGCCGCAATCTCCGCATCGTCCTTGGCCGGGCCGAACGCAAAGCGATACACCGTTGCCGCATCCGGCTCCAGGCTGAGCCGGTACTGCAGCGCCGCGGCGGGGTTTTCGTAATGCGCGTCGTGGTTGCCTAACTGCTCGGCCTGCACCGCCGACGGTGCATGCAACCCACCCTCGCCTTCGAACGCCATCTGCTGCGCGTCCCAGGCCACCGGCGGCTGCTCATGCAGCAAGAACGTGCAGTCCTTGAAATCGCGCTGACGGAAGTAGTCATCCACCTTTTGATACGGCGTCACGCTGCGGCAGACAATGCCACCCAGCTCCGGCGAGTAACCGCCGCTCTGGTGCATCCACGACATGTAGCCGATCGGGAAATACGGATACAGGCTGAGCCGCCGCGTACGCCCGGACTGGTTGTGCACGCGGCATTCCCACAACTCCACCGCATCGTCGGTGGGCAACGACACGCACAGCTCCACCACGATGCCGTCGTGGCGCACCCGCCAGCGCACATCGTGCTTGCCGGCGGAAAACTCGAACGCTTCCGCCGGCGCACGCACCGGTTCATGCGGCACCGAATACAGCGCGCCGGTGTCTTCGTCCTTGAGGTAGAAGAAGCGCCCGGGATGATGCGCGTAGTACGGCTGCTCCGGCATCATGAAATTGCGCGCTTCCAGCAGCGGCGCATGCGCGTACTTGGCCGGCTCCGGCTGCATGAATTGCGCGGTGGCGTAACCGCGGCAGGTGAGCTGCACCATCATGCGGCGGTTCCACAGGAAGCCGCCGGCCGTGGGCATGGCGGTGGGGCTGTAGAGCGCATAGCGCATGCCGTCGGTGCTGGGCGCCATCAACGTGGCGAGATCGTCGGGTGCGGGGGAAGCTGCAGACACGGTCAGGAGTGCTCCGGTTCGTCGCGCTTGCGCGCGGCCAGTTCAAGCTGGATGCGGCGTAGCAGGCCGTCGTCCAGCGGGTAAAAACGCATGGTCCAGGCGGCCAGCAAGGCCACCACGCCGGGGATCACCGTCAACAGCAGCACGATGCCGGTCAACGACGCTTGCGACTGCGCGCTGTTGGCGACATAGCCCATGCCGGCCAGCACCCAGGCGATGCCGGCCGAGGCCAGCGCGCCGCCAAGCTTTTGCGAGAACGTGGCCGCGGCAAAGGTCATCGCGGTGGCACGCCGCCCGGTGCTCCATTCGGTGTAGTCGGCGCTGTCGGCATACATCGAGAACGCCAATGGCGATTTCGGCCCCAGCGCCACGCCGATCAGCATGTTCAAGGCGAAGATCGCCCACACCATGTCGGCGGGGATGAAGAACATCAGGCAGCTGAGCAGGCCCACGACGGCCATCAGCGCAGTCATCAGCGTTCGCTTGTCCCAGTGACGCGTCAGCAGCGGCGTGATTGCCGCACCCACCGCCAGCGACACCGAATAGCCACCCAGAAACAACCCGGTGAGCTCCGGGCGCTGCACGTAATACTTGAGGTAGTACACGCCGGCGCCGCCGCGCATCACGATGGTGATCATGATGATCAACGACAGCACGAACAGCACACACCACGGGCGGTTGTGCAGCAGGTCGGCGATGTCCTGGCGGATCGGCGAGCGCTGCTGCGGCGGTGGCTGCACACGTTCGCGCGTGGTCAGCGCCACGGTGACGAACAACGCCACCGCCACCGCGCCGTACAGCATCATCGTGCGTTGCCAGCCCAGCGCATCGTTGCCGCCGCCGAACCACTTCACCAGATCCATCGTGCAGTAATTGACCAGCGTGGTGCCGGCAAAGGCGGCGATGAAGCGCAGGCTGATCAGACTGGTGCGCTGGTTGCTGTCGGCGGTGATCACGCCCGACAACGCCGAGTACGGAATGCTCACCACCGTGTAGGCCAGCATCATCACCAGGAAGCTGATCGTGGCCCACCACATGCGCCCGTTCTGATCCAGCGCCGGCGTGGTGTAGGCGAGCACGCCGGTCACCGCCATCGGGACGGCGCCCCACAACAGATACGGGCGGAACTTGCCCCAGCGGCTGCGCGTGCGGTCGGCCAGCGCGCCCATCGCCGGGTCGGCGATCGCATCGGCGATCTTGGTGAGCAGGATCATCGTGCCCACGGCCGCGGCCGGTAGGTGCATGGTGTCGGTGTAGAAGATCAGCAGGAACGCGGAAATGTTGGCCCAGTACAGATTCAGGCCCAGATCGCCGGCACCGTAACCGAGTTTTTCGCGCAGGCGCAGTGGCGCCAACGGCGGAGGCGTTGCAGGCGATGACGTCATCGACAGACCTTCGGATGCGTTGAACCCGGCGGAGCGCCCCGTTACGCTGCTGGACCGCTCACCTGGCAAGGAGCGCCGACGCTACACCACGCATCGGCCTGCCGCCAACGTGAAATCCGGCAACATGCCGAATCGATCCGGAGATATAACCTGACGTGATGGAGACTGCAGCAGCTGCCACGCCCGCGTCCGCTTCGCCCCTGGCCATCGTGGTGATGGGCGTTTCGGGCAGCGGCAAGACCACCATTGCGCAGGCCCTGGCCACGCACTACGGCTTCCGTTTTCTCGATGCCGACGACTATCACAGCGTGGCCGCGCGCGCGCAGATGGCATCCGGGCAACCGCTCACCGATGCGATGCGGCTGCCCTGGGTGGAGCTGCTGTCGGCGACCTTGCGCGACTGTGTGCAGAGCGGTGAATCGGTGGTGCTGGCGTTCTCCGGATTGCGCGGCACGCACCGCCAATTGCTGCGTCGCAGCGGGGTTCCGATGCGCTTTGTGTTCCTGCATGCCGCGCCACACGTGATCGCCGCACGCCTGAGCGCGCGTGCGGGCCATTTCATGCCGCCGAGCCTGCTCGACAGCCAGCTGCAGACGCTGGAACTGCCGCTGGACGAAGCCGACGTGGTATCGGTGGACGTGGATGCCACCGTGCCGGAGGTGGTGCAGGACGCGATCGCGCAGCTGGCATTGGAGTAACGCAAACGCGTTGCAGCGGTAGTGGCTCCGTTGGTTCGCCTGCGTGCACGGCGGCGTGCGTGCGATAACGCCGCTGCAGCGCCAACTCAGGTGCGGTGACGGCGTGATGCGTGGCAGCTCGTGGGGTCCGCCGCACAGCATGTAGCTTCAACTTGCGGATACGATAGAAATTGCTGCCGCAGAACGCGCTGCTGACGCTGCGGCGCACGGCACTTTGCAGCAAACGGCACCATCGCGTTCGCGTTCGGCGACGATGCGCAGCTGGCTGCTTCCACGCCATCCAACTCAACGCGCCCTCGCATATCCGGGGGCATGCGCCAATACGTAATCGGTGCACGCATCGAACCCCACCGTGACCGGCGCACACGCAGCGCGTTGCACCGCTAAAGGATTGAACGCATCGAGCCGCTTGAAGCGCGGCGTATTGGTGGTCTGCAGATGCCGCGATACAGGGCAGCTCACGCGTGTGCCAGGCGTCACACAGGATGCGCAACGTGGCCAGGTTACTTTCAGTAGACCGCTGTTTTACAGGGGTTTGCGTGATCGTCCGATTGAATCATTTTGTCTATCGCAGCCCGCGCAGATCGTGATGCATCATCAGTATTTGTGCGAATAACGAACGCGCTGAACAGAATTTTTCCAAGCTGGTACTACCAGACACAACCAGACCCGACCGCGACATGAACACGGCGCCACCGATGGGTTGCACGGTCATCGCAATCGGCGATCTTCACCACGCAGATCCGGGGGGATTCAGCGCTTTCCTTCACCAATGGACACGCCGTGATGACCAATTCTCTTCGCCGCTTGCGGTTTCGCAGTTTGACGCTCATCCCCTGCCTGCTCGCCAGCGCAGTGGCTTTCGCCCAGTCCGGCACAACCGTCCCACCGTCGGTGTCCTCCCTGGATACCCGCGCCTTTGCAGCGTCCGGCCAGGTCTGGCGTTCCTTTGGCAGCAATCTTCCGTTTGCCAGCCCAAATAATTGGCCTACCGCCGGTGGCGGTTATTTCAACAGCCGCTTCGCGCCTGGCGAATGGAAGATCAATCGCACCACCGCCCCGACCCTCAAGCCGGCGTGGACCTTGACCACCACTGGCGATATCTCGGCGACGCCGAGCGTAGAAGGCGGCACGCTGTACGTGCCCGACTGGGGCGGCACGCTGTATAGCGTGGACACGCAGAGCGGCAAGCCGAACTGGCAGGCCAAGCTGTCCGACTACACCGGCAACGCCAACTCGGTGACCCGCAATACCCCAGCCATCAGCGGCAAGAGCATCATCGTTGGCGACCAGGCCTCCGGTACGGTGATGGCAATCGACAAGAAGACCGGCAAGTTGCTGTGGAGCAGCGTGGCCGAATCCAATCCGCAGGCACGCATCACTTCTTCGCCGGTGATCTACGGCAACCGTATCTACGTAGGTATTTCCTCGGGTGACTGGGGCAACCTGGCCGCCAACCACACCTTCAGCTTCCGCGGCAGCGTGGTGGCACTGGATCTGAACACCGGCAAGAAGGTGTGGCAGTTCTACAACGTGCCCGAGGGCTATACCGGCGCATCGGTGTGGGGCCAGGTGGCAATCGATCCGATCAGCCGCCGCCTGTATTTCGGCACCGGCAACAACTACAACATCCCCGCTGGCGTGGGCAATTGCGTCTCCAATGCGCGCTCCTACCTCGGCAGCGAACTCACCGTGCAGGATGAGTTGAACTGCATGGCGCCGGACAACTACGTCGACTCGGTGGTCGCCTTGAACCTGGACACCGGCAAGCTGGCCTGGGCCGACCGCGCGCAGGGCTACGACGCCTGGAACCTGTCCTGCATCGTGGCGCCCACCAATGGGCTGTGCCCGAACACGCAGGCCACCAACCTGACCGGGCCTGACTACGACTTCGGTGGCGCCGGCGTACAGCTGTTCACCGTCTGGCGCGACGGCAAGCCGCAGCAGTTGGTCGGCGCCGGCCAGAAGAGCGGCATTTACTGGGCCTTCGACGCCAGGACTGGCGCCAAGGTGTGGTCCACGCAGGTGGGCCCGGGCGGCACCACCGGCGGCGTCGAGTGGGGCACCGCGTTCGACCCGTACAAGTCGCAGGTCTATGTGGCCATCAATAACAGCTCCAACGCTACCTACACCCTGGGGCCGGACAACACCGTCAGCCACAACGGCGGCTCGTGGGCGGCGCTGGATGCGGCCACCGGCAAGATCAAGTGGCAGGTCAAGGTGCCCGGCGTGAACAGCGTCAACCCGAACGTGCCGGCCGGTGGTCAGGGCTCGCTGACCGTGTCGCCGAACCTGCTGTACGCCGGTTCGATGGCCGGCAACATGGTCGCCCTGGATACCGACACCGGCGCCACGTTGTGGAACTACAACGCCACCGGTTCGGTGATCAGTTCGCCGGCAGTGGTCGATGGCGCGCTGTACTGGGGCGCGGGCTATGGCCGCTTCAACTTCGGCACCGCCGCCACCAGCAACCAGCTGATCAAGTTCGTGCCAGAGAGAGGCGCGGCCAAGTAACCGGCAAGTACGTGCGCTGCGTTGAATGACGCGCAGTGACAGCAAAACAACGACGCCACCTTCGGGTGGCGTCGTTGTGTGTGGCGCCAAGCGACGGGCCACATCTGATGTGCATGTGCACTTGATCGGCGCCCTCATTGCTGCACGTCCCACACCGGCCTTGCTTCGAGCGCGACCACGCCCTACAGCCGCGTGACCTGGCATAAGCGGATCTGTCCCGCCTCCAGCCCATGCGCTTCGGCCGCGCGACGGCGCAACGCGCACACCAGTTCTACGGCATCCAGCACACCATCGACAGGTACCTCCACGCTGTGGGCCAGTTGCCCCCACAGCACCGGCCGACCATCGCAATAGCCTTCGTAGTCGGCGAAGTAATGCAGCAGCTGCCGCTCAGGTGCCAACGTGGACATCGCCCTGAATCTCCGTGCAGCCCAGATGTTCCAGCGCGATCTCCAGCCCAAGCAAATAACTCTGCGCGCAGTAGCCGCGCACGATGGCCACCCGCTGGCCCAGGCCGGCGGGCAAACAAGGCTCCGGTCGGTCCGTGCTGTCGTCGTGGGCTTCTACATACGGATACGCCAGCCCGGCGAGCACGCAGTGCAGCCGCACGCTATCCACGCAGCTGCCCGGATCGATCAGCGCGATCTCCATGCGCGCCTGCCCGGCCACGCGTAAGGCATCCAGCAACTCCTGCTCCGACCCACAGGCGCGCAGCGCCACCGTCTTGCCCGCATCCCCGGCGCAGCGCACCAACTGGGTGATCACCGCACGTGGCAATGCCTGCGGCCCACGCACCAGTGACGACGCCGCTTCCGGCCCACGCAGAATCATGATCGACATGTCGGCGGCCTCAGACAGCCACGCGCATCGGCGCATGCAGCGCCGGCAAACACCGCGCCGCAATGCCGAGTGACATCGCATACGCACGCGGCGCATCGTGTGGCGTAATCACCACCGCCAGCGGCGCATGCTGCGGATGCAGCCACGGCTCCAGCTCCTGCCCGGCGTCGGCATGCAGCTCGATGTACGGCGTGGGCAAGGCATCTACTGCCGCACGCAGTGCCGTTGCACACGTCCGCTCGGACAGCGGCAGATCGCCGGAATC
The DNA here is from genome assembly GCF_041520885.1 of Xanthomonas sp. NCPPB 2922. Taxonomy (NCBI): domain Bacteria; kingdom Pseudomonadati; phylum Pseudomonadota; class Gammaproteobacteria; order Lysobacterales; family Lysobacteraceae; genus Xanthomonas; species Xanthomonas sp. NCPPB 2922. The sequence goes on from NZ_JBGOFY010000008.1 coordinate 161,601, forward strand.
AAGCAGCACCAATTCCACCTCGGCATCGCCACCGGCTGCCTGCAGCCCGGCGATCAAGCTCGCAAGGTCAGCACACGCCAGCATGCGCAGCTCACGACCGGCACACAGCGGCAGCGGCGCCATCGGCATTGCATCGGACTGCGGGCCACGCAAAATCAGGATACACATCGTCTTCGACTCAACGCACCAGAGTGCGGGAGTGCCAAAGTAGGCCTGCCGGGCATAAAGGCGCTATTTGCGCCGAGGCCACAGACCATAAAAAAGGCGTAAGCGGCCAGGTAGGTAGGCGACAGACGCGCGACGATCAGTGTCGTGGGAACAGTCAACTACCCGTCATCACATATGCAGCGCGATGAGATCCATCGCGCCGCATATGTGGTCGGCAGAACACAGCGCGCAGCAGGCGCTCGCCTACTTCTCACGCCGCCAATTGATCGATCCCTTGGTCTCCACCGTGCTGGATTCGGCTTCCACATCGAAGCCGCGGCTGAGCAGATATTTCAGCGTCAATACCGAGCCGCTGCCGACCATCGAGACGCCGTAGCCGACGTAGAGTTTGGGCGAGAGGTACTTGCCGAAGCCCACGACCGAGCCGACGGTGCTGGATTCGCTCACGCCGGCTTCGTCGAGGCCGAGCTTGGCGCCGATCTGCGAGGCAATCAGGCTGCTGCCGGCCGACAGGGCCGCCGAGGCGGCGCTGACCTGCTGGGTTTCGTCGCTGCTGGCGGTGGACAGGCCGCGGCCGAGCACCAGGTACGACAGCGCTTCGGATTGCGACATCGCCGGCTCCGACCACACATCTGCACGCGGCGATTCGGCGCGGCCGCTGACGTCGATGCCGGCGGTGACGTCGCCGATCTTGCGTTCGGCGCGCAGGCTCACGCGCGGGTCGGAGACGATGTTGTTGTTCCAGGTCAGCTGGCCGCGGCTGATGGTCAGATCCTGGCCATAGGCCTTGTAGCGGCCGCGCACATCCAGCCCGCCATTGGCGGTCATTTCGCGGCCCGGGCGCGCGCGGATCTGCATCTGGCCGCTTAGCCCGCCTTTCAGGCCGAAACCGCTCATGTTGACCTTGTCGCCGAGCACGATGGCCAGGTCCATATCCAGTGGCGAAGCGGGTGCGGCTTCCGGGTCCACCGGGTCCAGCACCACCACGTCCTCGGACACCGAGGTGCCGCGGTCGAGCCGTTCCAGATCGATGTCGGCCTCGGGCACGGTGACCTTGCCGCGCAGCTGCATGGTGGTGTCGACGATGCCGAACTGCATGTCCGGGTTGGCGACGATGCGCAACTCGCTGGTGTTGTAGGCCAGCACGTTTTCACCGCGGATATTGAGCAGCAGCGGCGTACTGGTGCCGAACCACGACAGCCCGCCATCGATGTTGAGCGTGCCGTCGCCGGACTTGGCCGAGGCGGTGATCTTGGCCGAGCCATCCGGCAGCGCGTCGAAGCGGCCCTTGCCCTCGCTCAGGGTCAGGCCCATCGACGGGTATTCGGCGGTGAAATCGCTCAAGGTCGCATCGCCGCCAAGCAGCGGTTTGTCGCGGGTGCCGCGCAGGCTCACGTGGCCTTCGACCAGCCCCTTGGGCCGCACCACATCGGCCACCACCAGCTCCAGCCAATACAGCCGCGACATGTTGAGATACAGCTCGCCGTTGAGCGGCGCATACGCATCCCAGCCGGTGTTGAACTTGGCATCCACAAAGCCATTGCCCTGGAAGCCCACGCCGAGCTTGCCCTGGATCTGTTGCGGGGTGAAATCGGCCTGCACGCTGAACTGGTCGTAGCGCAGCAACTCGCCACGATTGGGATTGCCGGCTACCGCCGCGTAGCGGTTCTCGCCCAGGCGCACGCCGCCTTCCGGCGAGGTAATGCGGAACGAGCCTTCCCAGGCATTGCCGCGTGGCTTGAAGCTGCCGTCCAGGGTGAGGTCACCGCGCAGATAGATCTGCCGGCCTTCCTGCTTGGGCAGCCACGGCTGCACCAGCGACAATGGCAACGCGTCGCCATGCACCACCATGCCCTCACGCGGCCAGTTGGCGCTGGCGCACAGCGCACCGCCGGTGGCTGCACCCAGGCAGGTATCGGACAAGGTGAAGGCCGCACCCTCGGTGCTGAACTGCGCCGGCTGGCGCAGCGCCCAGGCATCGCCCTTGGCCGGCACGATGCGCAGCGTGCTCACCTGCCCCTGCCAGCGCGCGCCGTTGCGGCGCACATCGCCCTGCAGCGCGACGCTGGCCATGCTGTTGGCGATGTCCGCATCCAGCCGCAGCGCTTCCACCGCACCGCGTGCCTGCACGCGCACGCTATCCAGCACCACGCCCGCTTCGATGGCGGTGCCCTGCAACGCCAACTGCCCGTCGCTGCCGCTCCATGGCAGGCGCCCGCGCAGGCTCACGCTCTGCGCGCTGTAGTCGTTCCAGCGCAGGCCAGTGCCGGCCAGGTCGGCGGTGATGGTCGGCGCATCGCGGCGGCCGTTGACCTGCAGCTGCCCACGCACGGTGCCGGTGGCGCCGGGCAACAGGTCGTCCAGCTGCAGCGGCTGCAATTGCGCGGCGATGTCGAGCTGATCGCCCACGGTGCCCTTGGCGTCGATGCGGCTGCTGCCCAGTGCCAGCTGCAGTTGCCCTTCGCCCTGCGTGCCGCGCAAGGCGAACTTGCCATTGGCCGACAGCGCGCGTTGGCGCAACTGGCCGCTCAGGGTCGGGATGTCGGCGGTGGCCTCGTAGCCCGGCGAGACGCCCCCGGCCGGTGCCGGCAACTGGCGGCCCTTGGAGGCCACCTGGCCGGACAGATTGCCGTTCCAGCCCGGCACGAAATAGCCCGGGTCGAACTTGGCCAGCTGCGCGGTGAGGTCCCACTGCAGTGCGGGCGCCCAGGCCACCTCGCCGGTGAGATCCAGCGAGCCGCCCGGGGTCTTGGCCTGCACCTGCTTGAGCTGGGCACGCTGATCGTTGCCGCGGCTGTCGAACACCAGTTCGGCCTGCTGGCCATCGCGCTGCACGGTGGCCCGCCCGATGGCGGCCCAGGCCTTGAGCGTCCCGGCCAGGCCCAGGCGCGCGTCGGTGAGTTCCACCGGCACCGCCGGCGCGTCCGGGGTGGCGGGGTCTGCTGCAGGCGTAAAGCGCAGGCCGCTGGCATTGACCGAAAACCGGAAGCTGGCGTTGTCGGGGTCGCGGAAATCGGCGCTGCCGCGTAGCTGGGTGCGGCCTTCGAACGCATCGATGATCAACGGCTCCACCGTGAGCACCTGGTCTTGCAGGCTCACGTGCGAGGACTGCAAGGTGGCGCTCAACTCGCCTTGTTTGACGCTGCCACGCAAGTCGGCCTTGCCGCCCTTGCCCGAGGCCTGCAGGTCCAGCGCGATCGGCGTGGCCGGCGGGGTCTCCTGCCCGGCGGGCGCCGGTATCAGCAGTGAGGTATCCAGGGCCTCGGTCACCGCCTTGAAGGCCCAGGTCGGGTCGTCGCGGCCGGTGAACACCAGGCTGGCGCGTAGCGGCGCCGGCGCACGCCCGGCGATCGCCACTTCCATCTTGTCCAGGTCACCGCGTGCCACCAGGCCCAGGCTGGCCGGCGTGCGCCCACGTGCGGCCGGCAACACCGCGGTGGCGGTGAGGTCGGCGCGGTAATCGTCACTGGGCACGTAATCGCCGTTGAGGCGGAAGTCGCCCATGTCGGTATCGACCACCAGATTGCGCGTGCGCAATTCGCCGGTGGCCACTTCCAGGCCGCCCTGCACGCGGTGCAGGGTGATCATGGGCTGTTGCAGCTGGGTGATACGCAGGTTGTCCACGCCGATGTGGTCGGCCTGGATCGCCAGCGGCACGTTGATCTGCGGCAGCGACTCCGGCCAGCTCGGCAGGGTGAAGGGCTCGTCGCTCTTGCCCAGGTTCAACGTGGCATTGCTGACCTGCACCGCATCCAGTTGCAGCTTGCGGCCCAGCAGCGGGCGCAGGTCGGGTTCCAGGTACACGCGCTCGGCGGTGAAGTGGATGTCCTGATACCTGAAGTCGACATTGCGCAGGGTCAGCGGGCCGGCCACCGGGCCTTCGACGCTGCCATAGGTGAAGCTGGCACCCACCGGCAGGCGCGCGGTGACCTGGGCCAGCAACACATCGCGCCCGGCCACGGTCTGCAGCAACCAGTACAACGCAATCAATGCCAGCAGGCCCAGGCCGAGCACGGTCAGGCCGGAGCCCACCCAGAACCGGCGGCGCCGGTAGAAGCGCGGGCGCGGCGCGGGGCTGGTGGGGGGCGTTGGTGTATTCACAGGTTCGCCCCGATGTCGATGTAGAGCTGGAACTGCGAATCGGGGTCGTTCAAGCCGTGCGCAATATCCACCCGCACCGGTCCCACCGGCGAGCGCCAACGCAAGCCGAAGCCAATGCCGGTGCGCCAGTCCGGGGTGTCATCGAAGGCACTGCCGCTATCGACGAACACCGCACCGCCCCACGGCCCGCCCTTGAGGTAATGCTCGTATTCGGCGCTGGCGGTGACCACGTTCTTGGCACCCAGCGCGAATTCGTCCGGCTTGGGCGTGCGCGGGCCCACTTCGCGGAATGCATAGCCGCGGATGCTGTTGGGGCCACCGGCAAAGAACCGCAGGCTCGGCGGCATCGCCACCAGATCGCTGGTCCAGGTGGTGCCACCTTCGCCACGCAGGATCACCCGGCCGTTGTCGCCAGCGCCCAGGAACCACCGTAGCTGGCCGTAGAGCTGACCGAAATTGGTGTCCGACCCGGCGCCCTCGGCGCCGCCGCGGATGAACATCTGCCCGGACACGCCGCTGCGCGGGAACAGCCGGTCATCGACGTTGACGTAGTTGGCCTGCAGCTGCGGATAGATCAGCGTGGAGGTCTCGTACACGGCATCGGTGAAATCGCTGCCGCTGCTGAAACGCCAACGCTCGCGCAAGGCGTTGATCGAGGCGATCGCACTCCAGCGCTCGTTGATCTGGCCACTGCGGCTGCCGGTGAGTTTGACGTTGCGCAGGTCGATGTATTCGGTCTGCTCGTCGTACAGCCGCGCCGAGGCGGTGTACCAGCCATCCAGCCAGCGGAACGCCGGCACCCGGTAGCTGGTGGTCAGGCTCTTGCGGTTCTGCGCGTAGTCCAGCTGCGTGTCCATCTTGTGGCCGCGCGAATTCACATAGCGCCGCTCCACGCCCCCGCGCACACCGGCGCCGCTCTCGCTGCCATAGCTCAGACCGGAGGTGTATACGGTGCGCTTGGCACGGGTGAGTTTGACGTCCACCGGTACCCGGCCCTGGTCATCGGCTTCTTCCGGCTTGGGCTGGATGTCGATGGTGCTGAAGTAATCGAGCTTGGTCAGCGACTCGCGCAGCCGATCCAGCTTGCCTTCGTGGTAGTAGCTGCCCTCGTCCCAGTACACCAGCGGCTCGAACAGCCCCGGGCGGAAATAATCGTAGTCAAAGCGCACGGTGCCCATGTCGTAGCGGCGGCCACTGTCCCAGTTCAGATCGATGTCGGCGGCATGCTCGGCACGCGTCACCGCCACCCGGCGCTGGGTGAAGTCGGCATCGAAGTAGCCGCGCTCGGCCAGGCGGCGGGTGATGCGCACCTTGCTGGCTTCGTACTGCGGATGGCTGAAGACCTGCCCTTCGCGCGGCTCGAACTGCTTGAGGTCCTGGCCCAGGTAGCGGTCTTGCTCGGCCCAGCCGGTGATCGAAATATGCGACTGCCGCACCCGCACCGGCTCGCCACGGTTCACCGTGATCACCACGGTCAGGCGCTCGCCATCGCGCGGCGCGGCGATGTCGATGGTGGGCGAGTAATAGCCAAACGGCTCCAACGCCTCGCGCGTCTGCCGCTCCGCCTGCGCCAGCAGGTACTCCAGCCGCGACTCGCCCTGCTCCTTGCCGACAGCCTCATACAACGACAAGGACACCTCGATGTTCTCGATCATCTCGGCGTCGTCGTCGCCGTCCAACCCCTTGATCTCGACCTTGTCGATGGTTCCGCGGGCAAAGGCAGAACCGGCCAGGATGCACAAGAGCAGAAAAACGGGACGAACCCGGAGAATGAATCGCATCGGCGCAGGATACCGGGAGGACCGCGAGGGTCTGTTAATGGGGCGTCTAGGCGTCGAGAGTGCCATGCCGTGTGTCATATAGGCATGCACATCATGGACATACATGCACAGGTCTTCGCATGGAAGGCGGTCGGGGCGTCTCACCCGGTGCGGCAAATGCCGGGTTTCGGGGTGTTCGGGCCTGCTGTGTTGGGCGCGAGCGCTGCTGTGGCGTGCAGGCATGCGGCATCTGCAGCGGGAATGGCACAGCAGCCTCGTGGCAGCGGCTACCGATGAACCAGTCAGCATTCGCCAGCCCTGTCCGGCACGCGATAGTTGCAGCGCCATCGCGCGCGGTTCGCATCAGCTGGACAGATGCTCGATGGCGGCCACGCTGCCCAGGCGGTCGCCGAGCTTCTTCAGCAGGGCGAGCCGGTTGGCGCGTAGTTGCGGGTCGTCGGCATTGACCATCACGCCGTCGAAGAACGCATCCACCTGCGGACGCAGGCGCGCCAGGCGGGCGAGCACGGCGACGTAGTCGTGGCGGTGCAGCGCATCGCCGGTGTCGCCGATGGCCGCTTCCACTGCTTCGGCGAGGGCTTCTTCGGCCGGTTCGCGCAGCAGCGTGGTGTCGATGTCGCCGGGGATTTCACCTTCGACCTTGCGCAGGATGTTGCGGATGCGCTTGTTGGCTGCAGCCAGCGCTTCGGCCTCAGGCAAGGTGGCGAAAATGCCGATGGCGTCGATGCGGCGGTCGAAGTCGTAGAGGGAGCCATGGGTCGCGCCCAGGTGCGCTCCTACGCCGAGCGCTGTAGGAGCGCCCTCGGGCGCGACCGAGAACAATCCGGCGACTGCGTTGAAATGCGTAGCAGGGACGCCTTTGTCTGCGTAGTAGCCTCGCAAACGGTCGAGGATGAAGTCGAAGATTTCTTGGGCAAGCTGCGCGTACTGCGTGGTGTCGATATCAGAAATCGATTCTTCGCTCGTCAGCTTGGCTTTTCTGACAAGGCGATCCCACGGCAGCAACTTGACCGCAGTTACCAGCATCGCCTTCAAATCAAGATCAAACCCACTCTCAATCACCGTCCGCGCCAATCCCAGCGCATTACGCCGCAACGCAAACGGGTCCTTGTTGCCAGTCGGCTTCAGGCCGGCCGCAAAGCCACCAGCCAAGGTATCCAGCCGCTCGGCGATCGCCAGCACCTTGCCCAGCGGCGAGAGTGCGATGTCATCGCCGGCAAAACGCGGCTGGTAGGCCTCGTCGATCGCCAGCGAAATTTCGCTCGGCTCACCGGCAGCCTTGGCGTAATGCCGGCCGGCGATGCCCTGCAGTTCCGGGAACTCGTTGACCATGCGCGACTGCAGGTCGTTCTTGGCCAATTGCGCAGCGCGACACGCCTGCACCGGATCGGCACCGACTTGCGGCGCAATTGCTTCCGCCAGCGCCGCTACACATTCAACCTTGTCGGCCACCGTGCCCAGCTTGGCCTGATACGTGACGCTGGCCAGGCCCGCGCCCATCGCCTCCAGCCCCTGCTTAAGGTCTTCGTCGAAGAAGAACTTGGCATCGGCAAACCGCGGACGGATCACCCGCTCGTAGCCCTTGGCCACTTCCGCCACGTCCTTGGAGACGATATTGGCAATGCCGATGAACTGCTCGGTCAACTTGCCGCCGTCGTCCAGCACCGGGAAGAATTTCTGGTTGATCTCCATCGTCTCGATCAGCGCTTCCTGCGGTACCGCCAGGAACGCGCGCTCGAAACTGCACAACACCGCCGACGGCCATTCGACCAGGTTGACCACCTGCTCCAGATTGTCGTCGCTGATGCGTGCGCTGCCGCCGGCCTGCCTAGCCGCCGCATCGACTTCTTCGACGATGCGCGCACGACGTGCGTCCGCATCCACCAGCACGTGCGCGGCGCGCAGCGCGTCGATGTAATCGCCCGGCGCCGCCAGCGCGATGTCGCCGTCATGCATGAACCGATGGCCGCGGGTGATGCGGTCGCCACGCACGCCTAGCAGCTCGGCAGGAATCACCGCGTTGCCGAACAACAGCACCAGCCATTGCACCGGCCGCGCGAATGCGTATTCGTGTGCGCCCCAGCGCATCGGCTTGGGGATCGGCATGGCGGCAATTGCTTCGCGCAGGATCTCCGGCAGCAGTGCGGCGGTCTGTGCGCCTGGTGTCACCGCACGGTGCACGAAGCGCTCGCCCTTGGCGTCGCTGGTGCGCTCCAGCGCGGTCCAGTCGATCCCCGCCTTGGCCGCGAAACCGGCCAGCGCCTTGGTCGGCTTGCCCTCGGCATCGAGCGCGATGTTGAGATACGGGCCCAGCACTTCGGAGCGTTGCTCCGGCTGCTCGGTGGCCACGCCCGGCAGCAGCACCGCCAGGCGCCGCGGGGTGGACAGCGGCTTGGCATCGCCACGGGTGACGGCGACGCCGCGCTTTTCCAGCCCGGCCAGTACGCCGTGGAAGAAGGCCTGCGCCAGGCCCGGCAGCGCCTTGACCGGCAGCTCTTCGGTGCCCAGTTCGATCAGCAGGGGAAGTTGTTCGCTCATAAGACGTGGACCTTGACGTGTTCCCTTCTCCCGTCGGGAGAAGGTGCCCCGAAGGGGCGGATGAGGGTACGGGCGAAGCTTTGCGGAGTTTGGATGCACGAGGGCTACGCCCCGTACCCTCACCCCAACCCCTCTTCCGGTGGGAGAGGGCTTGCTGGTCCATTCTCCCATCGGGAGAAGGTGCCTCGAAGAGGCGGATGAGGGTACGGGCGAAGCTCTGTGGAGTTTGGGTACACGAGGGCTACGCCTCGGACCCTCACCCCAACCCCTCTCCCGGTGGGAGAGGGGCTTTGAGTTACTTCTTCACGCCGGGAAAGCCCAGCTTCTCGCGCTGCGCGTAGTAGGCCTGCGCCACGCCCTGCGCCAATGCACGCACCCGCAGGATGTAGCGCTGGCGCTCGGTCACGCTGATCGCACGGCGCGCATCCAGCAGATTGAAGGCGTGGCTGGCCTTGGTGACCTGCTCGTACGCCGGCAGCGGCAGGCCCACCTCCACCAGATGCTTGGCTTCGGCCTCGCAGGCGTCGAAGCGGTGGAACAGCTCTTCCACATTGGCATGCTCGAAGTTGTAGGCGCTCTGCTCCACTTCGTTCTGGTGATACACATCGCCATAGCTCACCGGGGTGCCGTCCGGGCCGTAGGTCCACACCAGGTCGTAGACGTTGTCGCAGCTCTGCAGATACATGCACAGCCGTTCCAGCCCGTAGGTGATCTCGCCGAGCACCGGCTTGCACTCCAGCCCGCCAGCCTGCTGGAAGTAGGTGAACTGGGTCACCTCCATGCCGTTGAGCCAGACTTCCCAGCCCAGCCCCCAGGCGCCCAGCGTGGGCGATTCCCAGTTGTCTTCGACAAAGCGCAGGTCGTGCACCAGCGGGTCGATGCCCAGCGCCTTGAGCGAACCCAGGTACAGGTCCTGGATGTTGTCCGGGTTGGGCTTCATCGCCACCTGGTACTGGTAGTAACGCTGCAGCCGGTTGGGGTTTTCGCCGTAGCGGCCATCGGTGGGACGGCGCGAGGGCTGCACGTAGGCCGCATTCCACGGCTCCGGTCCCAGCGCGCGCAGGAAGGTGGCCGGATGGAACGTGCCCGCGCCCACTTCCAGGTCCAGTGGCTGGATCAGCACACAGCCCTGCTCGGCCCAGTACTGGTTGAGGGTCTGGATCAGGCCCTGGAAAGTGATTGGAACGCGCCGGGAATCGGACATGCAGCAAAGGCCGTGCGGAAGGGGTGCGCTAGTATACCGGCCGACCCGCAGCGCTTTGCCGCGGGAGCACCGCCGCAGGGGACTACAGCAGATGGAACAGCGGCGCCCGGCCGATCCCAGCACCTCCGCACCGCTGCCGCGCGGACGCCTGATGTTCGATCCGGTGGCCGCCGCGCTGCTGGCCGATGGCATGGTGGTGCCGCACGAACACGAGCGCGTGCAGTTCTCCGCCGCCGGCGTGCGCAACGCCAGCGAAGTGCATCCGCTGGTGCTGCTGGCCAACCTCAAGCTGCACGCCGCGCAGCCCCCGGCCGGTGAATTGGGCCTGGAGCGGCTGACCGAATGGCTGGCCACCCGCACCGGGCTGCGCTACCTGCGCATCGACCCCACCCGCATCGACGTGGCCGCGGTCACCGGCGTGGTCTCGCATGCGTACGCACGCCGCCACCGCATCCTGCCGCTGGCACTGGACGCCGAGCGCGTGCTGGTGGCCACCAGCGAGCCGCTGGCGCTGGACTGGCTGGCCGACGTGCAGCACCTCAGCCGCCGGCGCATCGAGCTGGCGCTGATCAACCCGCTGGATCTGCACCGCTACACGATGGAGTTCTTCGGCGTCACACAATCGGTGCGTGGCGCGCGTGGCGATGCGCGCAGTGCCGAACCCGGCTCGGGCCTGCCCAGCTTCGAACAACTGGTGGAACTGGGCCGCGCCGGTGACGTCAACGCCGACGACCACCACATCGTGCATATCGTCGACTGGCTGCTGCAGTACGCCTACGAACAGCGGGCCAGCGACATCCATCTGGAGCCGCGCCGCGAAGCCGGGCGCATGCGTTTTCGCATCGACGGTGTGCTGCACAAGGTGCTGGAAGTGCCGCCCACGGTGATGACCGCGGTGGTCAGCCGGATCAAGGTGCTCGGGCGCATGGACCTGGCCGAACGCCGCCGCCCGCAGGACGGCCGCATCAAGACCCGGTCGCCGGGCGGGCGCGAGGTGGAAATGCGTCTGTCCACGATGCCCACCGCGTTCGGCGAGAAGTGCGTGATGCGTATCTTCGACCCGGATTCGGCATTCAAGAGCATCGAACAACTCGGCTTCAGCGCCGAAGAAGCCGCCGGCTGGAGCGCGCTGGTGGAGCGCCCGCATGGCATCGTGCTGGTCACCGGCCCGACCGGCTCGGGCAAGACCACCACGCTGTATTCCACGCTCAAGCGCCTGGCCACGCCGGATGTGAATGTCTGCAGCGTGGAAGACCCGATCGAAATGATCGCCCCCGAATTCAACCAGATGCAGGTCCAGCAAAACATCGACCTGGATTTCGCCAGCGGCGTGCGCACGCTGCTGCGGCAGGACCCGGACATCATCATGATCGGCGAAATCCGCGACCTGGAAACCGCGCAGATGGCGGTGCAGGCCTCGCTCACCGGGCATCTGGTGCTGTCCACCCTGCACACCAACGACGCCGCTTCGGCGATCACCCGCCTGCTCGATCTGGGCGTGCCGCACTACCTGGTCGCCTCCACCCTCAACGGCGTGCTCGCCCAGCGCCTGGTGCGCACGTTGTGCGTGCATTGCAAGCGCCCGCACACGCTCAGCGAGGCGGATTGGGCGGCCATCCAGGAACCGGGCGAAGCCTTGCCGGAGGTGCTCACCGTGCACGCCCCGGTCGGCTGCCTGGAATGCCGCCGCACCGGTTACCTGGGCCGCGTGGGCCTGTACGAACTGTTGCCGGTGACCCCACGTCTGCGCAGCCTGATCCGCGCCGATACCGACCTGGCCAGCTTCAGCCAGGCCGCCCGCGGCGACGGGCTACGCACCCTGCGCCGCACCGGCCTGGAAAAGGTCGCCGCCGGGCTGACCACGGTGGAAGAGGTGCTGTCGGTGTTGCCACCTCGGGAATAGCGGATTGCTGGGGTTTGCACCGTTAACGGCGCAGGCACCCCTCACCCCAACCCCTCTCCCGGCGGGAGAGGGGCCTCGATCGCGCCCCGGCCCGCGTTTGCGACTTGGGCGCCCAAAGGCACGCGCGCAAGTGGCGCGCAAGCCGTGCCCTCTCGCCCGGGCGGTAGAGGGGCTCGCTCCGTTCTCACACCGTTGCTCCCTTCTCCCAGCGGGAGAAGGTGCCCGAAGGGCGGATGACGGTACGTCAGCACGCACATGTCGCCATCGGCGGGGGAATTCTCACCATTGACCAAGTCCACGGCACGGCCGAGGACGGCCGGATCGGTGGCGCGGCGATCACTGCACAATCAAGTCGGGGACCAACGTGACCACAAACCATCTCAACCATCACTGCTCTTCCCTGCACAGCGCGCGTAGCCAGCCCCCCTGCCTAGCCCGGTCTCCAAACCTCATACATAGCCATCCGGCATAACCTTAGCTACATGCGTTGGCACGCCAGTTGAAAAAACCCGGCCGCTGCTGCCTACAATCGGCCCCATCCATCGCTGCCGGGTGTTTCGTCCGCATGTCCGCCTTGCCGTTCCTGATCATCGAAACCGGCCACCCTGTGTCGGGGATGAAACGGTACGGGCGATTTCCGCACTGGATCCGCGTGGCGGCCGGGCTGGCCGAGCGTGAGACGGTGGTCATCGATGTCGCCAACGGCGACCGCCTGCCCGACCGCCGCGGCTTTGCCGGCACCTTGATCAGCGGTTCGGCCGCGTTCGTCACCGATCGCGCCGACTGGAGCGAGCGCAGCGCCGAGTGGCTGCGCGATGCCGCCCACGCCGGCATGCCGTTGCTGGGCATCTGCTACGGCCACCAGTTGATCGCGCACGCACTTGGCGGGCAGGTCGACTACAACCCGGCCGGGCGCGAATCCGGCACCATCGCCCTGGAACTGCACCCACCCGCGCACGAAGACCCCTTGTTCGCCGGGCTTCCGCCGCAGTTCCCGGCGCATGCCACCCATTTGCAGACCGTGCTGCGCGCGCCCGACGGCGCGGTGGTACTGGCGCGCTCGCCGCAGGATCAGTGCCACGCGTTCCGCTGGGGCCAGTCCACCTGGGGCGTGCAATTCCACCCCGAGTTCGCCACCCACCATATGCGCGGCTATGTGCGCGCGCGGGCGGACTGCATCGCCCGTCACGGCCGCTGCGCCCGCACCGTGGCCAGCGAGGTCAGCGCCGCACCGATGGCGCGCAAGCTGCTGCGGCGCTTCGTCCACCACGCACGTGGCTTGCAAACTGTGGCCGGCCATCCCGCCGCGCACACGCAAAAGCAGCGATAATCCCCATTCGCCGGGTGGTCCGGTGCGTATCGATCCGGAATGGGAATGAGCGAAATCCGCAAGGTGCCGGCATCTGCCGGCGCAGAATGGCTGTTGACCGGGTTCTCCCTGCTGAAGCGGGCGCCGCTGGCGCTGGGCACGCTGGGGGTGATCTGGAGTGTGGCCGCCACCCTGGTGGTGTCGCTGTCGGTGCTGGTGCCGTTGCTGGGCCCGGCGCTGCAATTCCTGATGGTGCTGGCCGGCCCGTTGTTCATGGGCGGCCTGCTGTGGGCGGTGCGCGAAGTGGACGAAGGCCGCGTTGCCCGGCCCGGGCACCTGCTGCACGGCCTGCAGGACGGCCGCGCGCCGCATCTGCTGGTCTCGCTGCTGCCGCAGTTGCTGGCCGGCCTGGTGCTGGGCGTGCTGCTGCTGGTGATGATCGGCCCGAGCGGGCTGCAGCAGCTGTCCGAGGTGATGGTCAAGATCAACGAGATCAGCCAGTCCGGCGCGCAGCCGGACCCGGTGCAGATCGAGCAGCTGGCCGCCAGCTTGCCGGCCGGCCGCATCCTGCTGTGGTTGCTGCTGATGGTGGCGACCTTCGCCGCGCTGACGCTGGCCCTGTTCGTGATGCCGCCGCAGGTGATGTTCGACCGCAGCACCGGCGGCCATGCGTTGCGCGAAAGCCTGCGGGCCAGCCTGCACAACCTGCCGGCGATGCTGGTGTTCTTCGTGCTGGCCTTCATCGCCATCTTCGCAATCTATTTCGCGGTGATGATCGTGGCGCTGATCGTCGGCCTGGTGGCCGGCCAGACCGTGGCGATGTGGCTGGCCCAGCTGCTGCTGATGGCCGTGCTGATGCCGGTCTTCGCCGGCTCGGTGTACGCGGCCTGGAAACAGATGTTCACCCACGAAGGCGCCGTCGCCCGCCCGCCGCCGCCCTCGCGCCCGGACGTGTTTGCTGCCTGATACCGCAGCATCCGTAGGATCGCGCTTGCGCGCGTTGAAGCGCTGCCGGTAAAGCCTCATCGCGCACGAGTGCGCTCCTACAAGCAGCCGTCCTGCGGCGCGCTAGCTTGCCTTCGGCGCCACGGCACGTGAGGCGATGATGCCCAGTTCGTAGAGCAGGCACATCGGGATGGCGAGCATCAGCTGCGAGACCACGTCCGGGGGAGTGAGCACAGCGGCCAGGACGAAGATGCCGACGATGGCGTAGCCGCGGCCTTCGCTCAGCTGCTTGGGACTGACCCATCCCATCAGCACCAGGATTACCAGCGCCACCGGCAACTCGAAACTCGCGCCGAAGGCGAAGAAGATCGCCAGCACGAAGTCCAGGTAGGAGTTGGCGTCCGGCGTGATGGCGATGACGTCCGGCTTGAAGGTCGTCAGGAAGTGGAACACCGCCGGCAGCACCAGGAAGTACGCAAACGCACAGCCGATGTAGAACAGCGCCACCGCCGAGGCCAGCAACGGGAAAGCCAGCTTCTTTTCGCGCTGGTACAGGCCCGGCGCCACGAACGCCCAGGCCTGGTACAGCAGCCACGGCACGCTGAAGAACACCGCCACGAAAAAGGTCAGCTTGAGCGGGGCGAAGAACGCGCCGGCCGGGTTCATCGCGATCATCGTCTGCCCCAGCGGCAGCTGCGAGATCAGCGGGGCGGCGAGCCACGAGTAAATGGTGCGCGAGAACGGCAGCAACGCGATCAGCACCACACCCAAGCCGATCAGCGCGCGGACCAGCCGGCTGCGCAATTCGACCAGATGCTCGATCAGACTGCTTTCGGCCTGTGCGTCGTCGAACAGGCTCACGGCGTCTTCTCCTGGGGACTGGTGCTGCTGGCAGTCGCCGACGCGCTGGGAGCATGCGTCGTGACCGGGGTGGAGGCCAGGCTGCCGTGCGGTGCCGGCACCAGGGTCTGCTTGGGCGCCGGCGCCATTGGTTGTGCCTGGGCGACCACCGGCGCAGGCGCTGGAACAGGGGTGTGCGGCTGCGCGCTGCCCGGCTCCAGCACCACCGGCGCATCGGCCGGCAGCTCGAGCGGTGCGGCAAGCGGCGTGGCGCTGGTGCGGATGTCGATATCGCGGCCGACCTCGTCGTGGAGTTCGCGTGCCTGGTCATGCAGGCCGCGTGCGCCGTCTTCGACCTGTTGCTGCGTATTGCGCAGCTGGCCTTCGGCTTCGCGCAGCGAGGCCTGTACATCCTGCAGGCTGCGCTTGAGCTCTTCGGCTTCGAGCTCGCGTTCGAGTTCCTGCTTGACCGAATCCCACTGCATGCGCGCGCGGCGCACCCACAACCCGGCAAATCGCGCGGCCTTGGGCAGGCGCTCGGGACCGAGCACCACCAGGGCAACCACCGCGATCAGCGCCAGCTCGCTAAACCCAATATCGAACACGGACGCTGTTCCGGATCAGCGCGCGTCGCGGTCGCGCTCGGCCTGCGCCTCGCGGGCCTGCTCGGCGCTACGCGAGTCGTCGCCGAGCTTGCCGGCCGGCTTGTCGTCGTCGTGCATGCCCTTCTTGAATTCCTTGACTGCGCTGCCGAGATCCTTGGCACCACTGGTGAGCCGCTTGGTGCCAAACACCAGCAGCACGATCACCAGCACGATCAGCCAGTGCCAAATGCTGAAACTGCCCATGATCCGCTCGCTCGCTTGAAGAATAGGAGACTCAGGATACCCCACCGCACCGCGCAGGGGGATGACAGCCGGTCAGCGGTTGCCGTCTAGTGATTCGGTGCGGATTTCACCATCGGACACCGGCTGAAAGCCTTGCTGCTGCGGCGGCGTGGCCGAAGGCTGGATCGGCATGGTGCTGGCCTCGTTGCTCGGCGGCGGTGGCGTCGCCGGGGCCTGCGCGGGTGACTGGCTGACCGGGCGCGGCGCCGGCGGCGGCGTGTCGCCATCGCTGCTGCGGTTGGTGCGCGCGGTGTAGGTGACCTCTTCCAGACGGTCGCGGAAGGCGATCACGTCGGTGGACGGGCGCTCGTTGGTGCGGCCTTCGAAGATCATGCGCGGGGTGGCGCCGCCGCCGTAGGCGTTGAGGTCGGCGGCATCGTCGATCTGCAGCACCGCGCCGTCCAGCGCCACGCCGGCAAACAGGCCACGCGCGCGCGACCAGGACCAGATTTCGGCCTTGAGCTGGCCGTCGGTGGCAGCGGCGGCGTTGCGGCCCACCGGGCCTGCGGCCACGCCGGCATCGGCGCCCAGGGTGAATTTGCCGTTGACGATGTTGTCCAGGCTGCGGTCGTTGCGGAACACCAGCACCACATCGGAAGACTGCACGCCGGCCTGGAAGCCGATGCTGCCGCCGGTGAGCTTGACGAACACCGGCTGCGACCAGCTGCCGTCGGCGTTCTTCATTGACATCAGGCCGTGGCCGCGACGGCCGCCGATCACCAGGCCGGCCTTGAGCGTGTCGGGGATCACCACGATCGCGCGCGCTTCGTCGAGCAGCTTGTCGGGGATGGCCTGCTCGGGGATGTTCATGATCTCGTTGAGCACCCGCACCGCATTACGCGCGCGCTGGTCCTCTTCCGGGCCCGCCACGGCATGGCCGGCGGCGAAGGTCAGCGACAACAACAGGGCCAGGCGCGACAAACGGGGCATGACAAGCTCCAAAGGGCAATCCGTCAAAGATAAATCAATGGCGCGACGTTAGTCGCGGGGCAATGAATCGGTGGTGAGCGCACCCGGGGCGCAGACGGGCCCGATCGCAGTGATCGGATCGGTGCATTCGGCAGGCTCGCCAAGCTCTGCCAGAATGGTCGCCATGAACACCACTTCCGACACCGCCCTGCTGGTGGTCAACCTCGGCACCCCCGAGTCGCCCACTGCCCCGGCCGTGCGCCGCTACCTGGCCGAGTTTCTCAGCGACCGCCGCGTGGTCGCGATCCCGCCGCTGTTCTGGAAGCCGCTGCTGTATGGCGTGATCCTGCCCATCCGCGGCCCCAAGTCGGCAGAAAAATACGCCAAGGTGTGGCTGCCGGATGGCTCGCCACTGGCGGTGTACACGCGGCGCCTGACCGAGGGCCTGCAGCAGGTCATGCCCGACTGGCACGTCACCTGGGCCATGCGCTACGGCGCGCCGGCCCTGCGCAAAGCGATGGATGGCCTGCGTGCGCGCGGCATCAAGCGCATCGTGGTGCTGCCGCTGTATCCGCAGTATTCGACCACCACCACCGCCTCGATCCAGGACGTGGTGGATGCCTGGCGCCCGAGCGCGCCGGAGATCGCGGTGGAGGTGATCCAGGACTATTGCGAAGACGCCGGCTGGGTGGCGGCGATCGCCGATTCCATCCGCACGCACTGGCAGGTGCATGGGCGCAGCGAGAAGCTGATGTTCTCCTTCCACGGCCTGCCGCAGCGCGTGGCCAACGCCGGCGACCCGTATCCGCAGCAGTGCGAACGCAGCGCGCAGGCGATCGTCACCGCGCTGGGCCTGGGCCCGGATGCGTGGCAGATGGGCTACCAGTCGCGCTTCGGTGCAGAACGCTGGTTGCAGCCGTATGCCGAACCCACGCTGTGGGCACTGGCCGAGGGCGGCGTGCGCAGCTTCGACCTGGTGTGCCCGGGCTTTGCCACCGACTGCCTGGAAACGCTGGAAGAAGTGGCGCTGGGCTTTGCCGAAACGCTGGCCGAACGCGGCGCCACGCTGAGCTACATCCCCTGCCTCAACGACAGCACCACGCATGCGCAGGCGTTGGCCGCAGTGGCCCGCCGCGCGTGAGGTTGCAGCCGTTTCACTGCGACCTGCCGATTGGCCGTATCACCGGGCTGCGCACTGCCGAGCGCGGGCCACGCCGGGTGTTGGCGCTGCATGGCTGGCTGGATAACGCGGCCAGCTTCCTGCCGCTGAGCGCGCACCTGCCGGCCGATGCGCTGGATCTGGTGTTGCTCGACCTGCCCGGCCACGGCCACAGCGCGTGGCTGCCGGTGGGCGCCGAATACACGCTCAGCAGCGCCATCCACAATTTGCTGCTGGTAGCAGACGCGCTGGGCTGGGAACGCTTCACCGTGCTGGGCCACTCGCTCGGCGGCGGTGTGGCCAGCCTGATGGCCGCAGCCGCGCCGGAACGGGTCGAGGCCTTGATCGCGATCGAGGCGCTGGGCGCGCTGGCCGAGCCGGTGGAGAGCACCGCCAGCCGTCTGCGCGAGGCTGTCAGCTCCACGCGCACGCTGGCGCAGCGGCCGCTGCGGGTGTTCCCGTCGATGGAGATGCCGGTGCGCGCGCGCATGATGGCCAACCAGCTCACCGAGCCGGCGGCCCGCCTGCTGGTGGAGCGCGGCGTGCGCGTGGTGGAGGGGGGCTACAGCTGGTGCTCGGACCCGCGGCTCACCCTGCCCACCGCCATCCGCATGACCGAAGTGCAGATCGATGCGCTGTTGAGCAGTATTGTTTGCCCCACCCAGGCCATTTTCGCCACGCCGGCGCAGCCGTATTTCCCCGACGACCTGCGCGACCATCGTGTGGCGATGGTGGCCGACGCGCGCTTGCATCTGCTGCCCGGCACGCACCATGTGCACATGGAGGCACCCGACGCGGTGGCTGCGGTGATCAATGCGTTCCTGGCCGGACTGCCGACGCCGCGCGTGTAAGAACACACGCTCCGCTGACAACGGCACTCGATAGATGCTTGCTGTGATACACGCATCATCTGTAGTCGTCTGCACGGCGGATCACTGCACATCACCATCGAGGTCTCGCGTTGAACACGCCTGTCCACGTTGTCACCGCGATCGAAGCATTCCAGGCGTGGCACACGCCGTGGACATTCTTCGACAGCGTGTGCGCAGCACTGCAAGCGCAGGACAGCCCTCTTCTGCAGCAGGTCTGGGCTGCAGCCTGCGACCCGCAGCTATGGCGCGGCAACGCGCCGCTTGCTGTGATGATTGATGCCGTGCAGACCGCATTGGCGACCCGTTATCCGTGGCTGTCGTCGCGTGCGTGTGGGCAGCTGGCGCGCGCAGCGGCGTATGCGTGGCGGTAGCGAGATGCACGTGGGACCGCACGCACTGCCGTGAAGTCTGCGTTGTCCAGCCCAACCCTGCCCGTTCTTCCAGCACTGTCAGGCGTCGGCGAATCAAGACGGCTGGACAGATGGGAGAGCTCGGTGCGGCGTCAGCGCAACCACGCGTCCGTTCTCTGGCGCCAGTGACGTTGCGTTCGCCCAAGTGTCCAGCACGCGCACACCAAGCCCCGCTCGCACGCACGTGTAGGGCTGCATGCGTGCGCCGACGATCACTCCGCCTGCAGCAACCGCCGCAGTTGCGCCTTGAGCTGGCGGCCGTGTTCGTGGAAATAGCTGCGCTCGTCGCGCCAGGCGGGAAAGCGCTGTTCCACCTCGGCCCAGAACGCCGGCGAATGGTTGGCCTGCACCAGATGGCAGAGCTCGTGCACCAGCACGTATTCGAACGCCGAGGGGCGGCCGAGCACCAGCGCCAGGTCCAGCGCCAGCGAGCCGTCCGGTGCCAGCGAGCCCCACTGCGAAGACATCACCTTCAACCGCAGACGGGCGGGCGCGCGCGGCAATCCCGGCAGGTAGGTGGGCAGCCAGCGGCCGATATCGGCGCGCGCCTGGGCTTCGTAGAATTCCTTCAAGGTGCGCCGCAGCCCGGCCTCCCCGAGGCGCGCCGGGACGTGGAACTGGGCGCTGTCATCGGTGATGTCGATGCGGGCATAGCGGCCGTCGTGCCAGCTCAGCGGCAGCAGCGCGCCGCGCAACGGCAGCAGGCCGGGCACGCCACGCTCCAGCGGCGGTAGCGCATCCACCTGCTGGTAGCGCGACAGCTGCGTGCTCAACCAGTCCAGATGCGCGTGCAAAAACCGCTCGCCGGCCACCAGGCTTGCACGCAGCGGCAGGGTCAGCCGCGCGCCGCGTTCATCCACGCTGAGCTTGATGCGCCGCGCGCGTGGGTCGCGCACGCGCAGCACGACGATCTCGCGCCCTTCCAGCTGCAGGCGCACGCAGTCGCGTTCGACGACCTGCGGTGCGGGTGCGATGAGGCGGCGGACAGGCTTGAACATGGCCACAGGATAGCGCTGCGATGTGTCAGCCGGTGAGACCGATCAGGCCTCGGCCTTGCTCAGCTTCAAGGCGTCTTCCAGCAACAGGAACAGGCGTCGCACTTCGGCGCTCATCAGCGCAAAGCGCGCGTCGAGTTCGGCACGTGCGCCGTCGCCTTCGCTGTGCTCGAGCTGGTCCAGTGCGCCATCGAGGAACTTGAGCTTGCGGATCACCAGATCGTCGCCGAGCACGAAGGACAGGTTGTCGTCCATCACCAGCGCCAGCTTGGTGACCTGCTTGCCGGCTTCCAGGTGCTTGTCGATCTCGTCGCCGCGCAATTCCTGGTGCTGGCACTTGACCACCGCACCGCCTTCGATCGGGTCCTTCATCTCGCACTCTTCGCCCAGGCTCAGGCCTTCGGGCAACGGTTCGCCGGCGATCCAGCCGGTGAGGATCGCACGCGGGGCGACTTCGGCATTCAAGGGCAGCGCCGGGAAGCTGCCGAGTGCGCCGCGGATCTCGCTCATCACGTTCTCGCCGCTCTTGCGGCTGGAGGTGTTGACCGCGATGTAGCCGTGCTGCAGGTCCAGGATGGCGTCGGTGCGCGAACTCTTGACGAAGGCACGCGGCAGCAGCTCATGGATCAGGTCGTCCTTCAGACGCTTGCGCGCTTTGCCACCCGGGCGGCGGCCTTCCTTCTCTTCGATCTCGGCCACCTTGCGCTCGAGCAGATCGTTCACCACCGCGCCGGGCAGGATCTTGTCCTCGCCGCCAACGGTGAGCCACAGGAAATCCTCAAGCCGGTGCGAGAGCACTTCGTGCTCGTCGCGGCCGAACGGGGAGATGAAGCCGCGCGAGGTCATTTCCAGCGGGCCAACCGGCTTGAGCTGCACCTGCGGCAGCAGCGTTTCGATTTCGGAAAAATCCAGGGTGGTCGGGAAGCGGAACAGCGTGAGATTGCGAAAGAACATGCGAAAGACCGAAGAGGAGGAAAGAAGGTGGCGGGAGTGAGGTGGTCGGTAACGAAGTCTGCGCTAGTCGCGCGCGTGCTCGGCAGCGCTGCCGGCCAACCAGCCAGTGGCATCGGGCAGCGGTGCATCGGCGCCGCCGCCCAATCCCAGAAAATCAAATAACGTGCGGTCGGCCAGCTGCTCCGGACGCACATCGCCCAGCGCGCGGGCAATCTGGTCCACGCGTCCGGGCTGCTCGCGGTCCCACTGCTGCAGCATGCGCCCGACCTGCTGACGCTGCAGGTTTTCCTGGCTGCCGCACAGGTTGCAGGGAATGATCGGGAACTGGCGGGCCTGCGCGTAGGCGGCGATGTCGGCCTCGCGCACATAGGCCAGCGGACGGATCACCACATGCGCGCCGTCGTCACTGCGCAGCTTGGGCGCCATCGCCGCGAGCCGGGCGTGGTGAAACAGATTCATGAAAAAGGTCGCCACGATGTCGTCGCGGTGATGGCCCAGCGCAATCTTGGTCACCCCGTGCGCCTGCGCGTAGGCATACAGCGCGCCACGGCGCAGCCGCGAGCACAGCGAACACATCGTCTTGCCCTGCGGGATCACCCGGCTGACCACCGAATAGGTGTCCTGTTCGATGATGTCGAACGGCACCTGCTGGGCGCGCAGGTAGGTGGGCAGCACGTCGGCGGGAAAGTCCGGCTGCTTCTGGTCCAGGTTCACCGCCACCAGCGTGAACGGCACCGGGGCCTTGCGCTGCAGCTGCAGCAGCATGTCCAGCAAGGTGTAGCTGTCCTTGCCGCCGGACAGGCAGACCATGACCTTGTCACCAGGGGCGATCATGCCGAAATCGGCAATCGCCTGGCCCACCGCGTGGCGCAGCCGCTTGGCCAGGCGCAGCGGCTCGCGCTGCAGCCGCGGGGTACGCGGCGCGGGATCGGCCAGGGGAATCGGCAGCGGCAGGACAGCGGTCATAAGCCGGCCATTGTAGCTGGCCGGACCGCCGCTGCCTGAGCGCCGGCCCGCTGGCGCGGCGTGACCGCGCCGATGCCGGCGATGGCCGCCGCGCCTGCCTTGGCGGCGGCCGGCCGCTGGCGGCCCCGCCCCTGCGGCGATTGTGTGACAGCGCACGCGGCCGCGCTGCGCATCTCGCAGCGCAGCAAGCCTTTCTGGCGCGGGCTGGGTAAAGTCGCCCGGACCGTTCGACGCAGGATCGGCATGACCCACTCGGCTTCGCTGCATGGCGCGGCTTTTTTCAGTCGCAGTTTTGGTAGCGCTAACATTGCGCAATCCCCGAGCGTGCGCTGCATGCAACCCTGCTCCGCGCGCAGCACCGTCACGGCGTTGCGCGCAGCCCCATTGCCCTCTCCCTCTGCAGGAGCTTGACCCCATGAGCAACACCGTTTTCATCGGCGCGAAAGAATAC
>NZ_JBGOFY010000009.1:0-176147 GCF_041520885.1 Xanthomonas sp. NCPPB 2922
GCCGTCAGCCTGGCCGATGTAGTTGGGCTCATCCTCCGACGCCGTTGATCAGACCATCCTTAGGTCGCTTGAGACTTCAACATCATGACAACCGCGAGATAGAATAAGGTCATTGATTAATCTAATTTTTCCGCGCTTTCGCTCACTTCCCATCCAGCAATTTTCGCTGTCAATCCACGTCAAAGGACGGTGAATTATATGAATGGACTTCCCATACCGACTGTCCAGCTCATAATTTATTTCATCAACCCGCTTCGAAAGCTTTTCGAACAGTGCATATTCATCCGGATCTTGGAAATCTCGGAAACGATCAGGAAAATCGGATAAAATCACTAGAAAAACATTTGAATCGTTTGCCATCCGCACGTTCCACGCGGCGGTTTCTACAACGGCTTCGATTTGCTCCATAGAATGAAGCTGTACAGGCACAGCAATAACCACCTTAGATGAGTCTGGAAGTCCGGACTCATCGTAGTTCTTGACCTTTGGCACGTAATCACAAGTGAAACCACGGAGCATCAACTCACTAAGAGACACGAACACTTCGAGGATAACTATTGCAGATACTATCGCTAGTGCGCTTGCATGCTTAAATCCAGCGTATTGAAAGGCTAACTTCGCAATGAAAGCAAAGATGCCCGCACATAAGGAAACTGCGGCAACTTGTACCGTAATTCGTCGGCCAACTTTCAGCCCAACGCTATCATTTAAAAAATCCATTTTTAATTAGATCTCCCGACTTGAGACGGCGTTTTATCCCAACACCGAACACATAAGCACATCAACTAATTTCACGCAAGCTCTCTTTCACAATGGGCTCAATGCCCACCACCAGCCGCCGCACCACCGGCACCCGCACCAAACGGCGGCTTGGCCAGCCACAGGAAGAAGATGATCGCCAGGAACGTCCAGCCGAGCAGGTAGAAGATGTCGTTGAAGCCCATCTGCGAGGCCTGGTGATTGATCATGTTGTTGAGCGATGCCGCGCCGCGTTGCAGGTCGCCCTGCCCCATCGCGGCGACCTGCTCCTGCATGCCCGGCGTGTATACCGAGATGTGTTCGGTGATGTGCGCGTGGTGCACCTGGGTGCGCCGTGCCCATAGATACGTGGTCAACGATGCGGCGAAACTGCCGCCCAACGTGCGCAGGAACGTGGCCAGGCCGGAACCTGCCGCGATCTCGCGACCGTCCAGGTCCGAGAGCAGGATCTGCAGCACCGGCATGAAGAACAAGGCAACGCCCACGCCCATCACCAACTGGATGGTGGCCACATGGCTGAAGTCCACCTGCAGGTTGAAGTTGGAACGGAAGAAGCTGGTGAACGACATGAAGATGAAGGCAATGGTGGCGAGCATGCGCAGATCGAAACGCAACGCATACTTGCCCACGAACGGCGTCATCAACACCGGCAGGATGCCGATCGGTGCGGTGGCCAGGCCCGCCCAGATCGCGGTGTAGCCCATGTCGCGCTGCAACCACTGCGGGATCAGCAGGCTGACGCTGAAGAACGCCGCGTAGGCCACCACCATGGCGAGCGTGCCGGCGCGGAAGTTGCGGTGCCGGAACAGCTTGAGATCGACGATGGGGTCCTTGTCGGTGAGCTCCCAGATCACGAACACCACCAGCGCCACGGCCGCGACACAGGCCAGCACCACGATCTTGTCGGAAGAAAACCAGTCTTCGTCGTTGCCCAGGTCCAGCACCAGCTGCAGCGCGCCCACGCCGACCACCAGCAGGATCAGGCCGATGTAATCCATGCGCGGCCGTTCCAGCTGTTCCGGGCGATGCCGCAACTGCGAACCGACGATGCTGCTGGCGATGATGCCCAGCGGCACGTTGATCAGGAAGATCCATTCCCAGCTGTAGTTGTCGGTGATCCAGCCGCCCAGGATCGGGCCGGCGATCGGCGCCACCACCGTGATCATGGCCAGCAAGGCCAGCGCCTGCCCGCGTTTTTCGCGCGGATAGATCGACACCAGCAAACTCTGCGTGATCGGGTACATCGGCCCGGCCACGAAGCCCTGCAGCGCGCGCGCCACCACCAACATGCCCATGCTCTGGGCGAGGCCGCACAGCAACGAGGCAATGGTGAAGGCCAGCGTGGACCACACGAACAGCTTGGTTTCGCCGAAGCGACGGCTCAGCCAGCCGGTCAGCGGCAACGCGATCGCGGTGCTCACCGCGAACGAGGTGATGACCCAGGTGGCCTGCTGCGAACTGGCGCCGAGATTGCCGGCGATGGTGGGCAGTGAGACGTTGGCGATGGTGGTGTCCAGCACCTGCATGAACGAGGCCATCGCCAGGCCTACGGTGCACAGCGCCACGCTCGCCGGGCGAAAGCCCGCGGCGGGCGCCGGTGCCGAAGGGCCGCCGGGCGCGGTGGGAGCTTGCGAAGACATGGTGGCTTAGCCCGCCTTGGTGGCAGCCTGCGTCGGCAGGTTGTCCTGGATGATGCGATGGATGTCGGCGTCGGCGGCCTTGAGCTGCTGCGCGTAGACATCGGTGGAGAACACCGCGCCGCTGGCAAGCTTGGTCGGCAGCACGCTGCCCTGCTGGTCGCGCAGGTTGACGTCGGCCTTCATCGACAACCCCAGACGCAGCGGGTTGGCCGCCAGTTGCTTGGGTTCGATGGCGATACGCACCGGCACGCGCTGCACGATCTTGATCCAGTTGCCGCTGGCGTTCTGCGCCGGCAACAACGAGAACGCGCTGCCGGTGCCCAAGCCCAGGCTTTCGATCCGGCCGGTGTAATCCACGCCACCGCCGTAAAGATCCGAATGCAGTTCCACGGTCTGGCCCAGACGCATGTGCTTGAGCTGGGTTTCCTTGAAATTGGCTTCCACCCACATCTGTTCCGGCGGCACCACCGCCATCAGCACGGTGCCAGGCTGCACCCGCTGGCCTACCTGCGCCGAACGCCGCGCGACATATCCGGACACCGGTGCTACCACGCCGGTACGCGCATGGTTGAGGAAGGCCTGGCGCAGCTGCGCCGCGGCGGCCTGCACGTCGGGCTGGGTGGCCACTTCGGTATCGTCGATCAACGCGCGATTGCGCTCGAAGCTTTCGCGCGAGCCGCTCACCGCCGCTTCGGCGGCAGCGAGTTCATCGCGCGCATGGGCCAGTTCTTCGTTGGAAATCGCGCCGCTTGCAGCAAGGTCCTTGCGGCGTGCGAAGTCGGCACGTGCGCTGCGCAATGTCACTTCGCGTGCGGAGAGCTCGGCCTGCGCACCTTCCACGCTGCGGTACAGACCACGCACCTGGCGCACGGTCTTGGCGAGGTTGGCTTCGGCCTGCTGCAAGGCGACCGCGGTGTCGGACGGGTCGAGCTGCACCAGCAGCTGGCCGCGCTCCACGCGCATGCCGTCTTCGGCGCCGATGCTCACCACGGTGCCACCCACCATCGGGGTGATCTGCACCTGGTTGCCCTGCACGTAGGCGTCGTCGGTGTCTTCAGCCCAGCGCCCGATCAGGAAGTACCACACCACCAAGCCGATGACCGCAAGGATCACCAGGATGGCGACGATGCGCAGCAGTGTACGGCGCTTGCTCGGTGCGGCCGGCGCGGGATGCGAAGAGGTAGGAGTCGTCTGGCTCATCGTCGATGTCTCAGGAATGCGGTTGTGCGGAAGAGGTCGCGGTGTGTGCGGTGTCGTGCGCTGGTTCCGGCGTAAAGCCGCCGCCCAGCGCACGGCGCAACTTCACCGAGGCCATGAGTTGTTGGGAGTGCAGCCCGGCCATGCGCTGGCGCGCGGTGAGCAATTGCTCCTGCACGCTCAGCACTTCCAGATAGCTGCCGATGCCGGCGCGGTAGCGCTGCTGGGCCAGGCCAAAGGCGGCGCTGGCGGTCTGCACGGCGTCGTTCTGTGCGCGTGCACGCTGCTCCAGCGAGCGCACCGCGTTGACCTGGTCGGCCACTTCACGCAGGGCGTCGAGCACCTTCTGGTTGTAATCGGCCACCGCCAGGTCGTACTGCGCATCGCTGCCGGCCAAGCCGGCGCGCAGCCGGCCGCCATCGAAGATGGGCAGGCTCAAGGCCGGGGCCACCACACCGAGGACCGAGCCGCTTTCCAGCAGCTTGCCGACATCGGAGTTGATCACCCCGCCCAGCGCGGTGAGGTTGAGGCTGGGATAGAAGCGCGCCTTGGCGACGGCAATGTCCTTGTCAGCCGCTTCCACGCGCCAGCGCGCCGCCACCACATCGGGGCGACGGCCGAGCAGATCGGCTGGCAAGGCGCTGGGCAGTTGCGGCGGCAGGCTCTGGCTCAGCACCGGGCGCGCGATGTCCAGCCCGCGGTCCGGGCCCTGCCCGACCAGCGCGGCCAGGGCATTGCGTGCTTCGTCGATCTGCTGCTGCGCCGATTGCACCTGCTGCTGCGCGGCGGGCACGCGGGCCTGCGCCTGACGCACCTGCAATTCGCTGTCGATGCCGGCGCCGCGGCGGCGCTGGGTCAACTCCAGGGTTTTCTGCGCACGTGCCAGCTCATCGTTGGCCACGTCCTGCAGATCCCAGGCGTAGGCGAGCTGTGCGTAGCCTTCGGCGATGGCCGCCGACAGGTTGAGGCGTGCCGCCTGCGCGTCCACCTCGGCGGCATGCGCCTGGTCCACGGCTGCTTCCCACGCGGCGCGCTTGCCGCCCCACAGGTCCACGCCATAGCGGAAGTCCAGCACCACCTGCGCGCTGCCGGCATAGCTGCCGCCGCGCTCCTCGCCCACCATCGATTCGGGCAATTGCCAGCCGGCGTAGCCGCCGGAAACCGACAGGCTGGGGCCGCGATCGGCCTGGGCAGTGCCGGTGCGCGCCTGCGCCTGGCGCAGCCGTGTGTCGGCAGCGGCCAGGCTGGGGCTGTGCTGCAGGCCTTCGGCGATCAGCGCGTCCAGCTGCGGGTCGCCCAAAGCGCGCCACCAGTCACTGGCCGGCCAGGCGGCCGGGCTCAGCTGCGCCTGCCCGAAGGTGCGCTCGGCATGCACGGCGCCGGGCTCCAGCACGGTGCCTTGCGGCGCCAGGCCGCGGCTGCTGGCACAGGCGGCCAGCGCCAGGGCCAGCGTGGTCACAAGGATCGGCCGCAGCCTGCGCACTGCGCGCGGGTGCCGCCTCTGAAGGAAGGAACTAGCAGCGTTCATGAGTTGAGTGCATCGCGGACACGGATGAGAAGAGAGGTGAGTTGCTCGCGCTCAGGCGCCGACAGGTCGCGCAGGCCATGCTCCATGGCGCGTTCGCCGCGCAGCCGCAGGCGCTCCCACAGCGCTACGCCCTGTTCGGTCATGACGATCTGCAGCGCGCGGCGGTCCTGCGCATGTGGCTCGCGCCGCACTGCGCCCAGCGCCTCGAGCTTGTCGAGCAGGCGCGTGACCGCGCTCGGGGTCTGGTCCAGCGCCTGGGCGAGCTCGTTGGCGGTACACGGCGAGCGCACTGCCAGCACTTTCAGGCCGACGTAATGGCTGAAGCCGAAGTCGGGCAGCTCGCCCTTCATCTCGGCATCGAGCTGGCGCATCAGCGCGTCGCGCACCTGGCGCAACAGCAAGCCGAAGGTCGGCGGCGTGGTGGCTGTGGAGTCGATCATGGGGCTTTATTTTGTTCCGAAAAATATATTTGTCAACGCAAATATGTCATCCAGGATAAAGCCAATTGCAAGGATCGAGGACGATACGCGCCCCGCCAGCTGGCCCGGTAATACAATCTGGCCAATGAATAACGAAATCCGGCCAACCGAGATCGATGCGCTGCCGCCTGGCGCGCGGGCCAGCTTCGAATGGGCGGATGGCCCGGTGGTGGTCGCCTTCCGCGCCGACCTGCGCGCGGTGTGGGCGCCGGAGACCGCCTGGCATGCGCATATGCGCGGCCAGCTGATGTATGTCGAACAGGGCGTCTTGACCGTGCACACCGAACAAGGCACCTCCTCGCTGCCGCCCGGCTGTGCCGGCTGGATGCCGCCCGGCCAGCAGCACACCGTGGAGCTGGCCGGGCCGCTGCGTGGCTGGGGCGTGGTGGTGCGGCCGGATGCCTGCACCGGCCTGCCGGCGCGCAGCGGGGTGATCCGCCTGAGCGGGCTGGCCCGCGAGGTGATCATGCGGGCGGCCAGCTGGCCGCTGAGCGAGATGCTGGGCGAACCCGTCGATCCGGCCCGGCAGCGCCTGGCGGCGGTCCTGCTGGACGAGCTGTGCCAGGCGCCGATCGAGCACCTGCATCTGCCGATGCCAGCCGACCGGCGGCTGCTACGCATCGCCCGGCAGCTGCTCGACACCCCCGCCGACCCGCGCCCGCTCGAGGCCTGGGCCACCTGGGGCGGGCTGTCGCCGCGCAGCCTGAGCCGGCACTTCCGCGACGAGACCGGGCTCAGTTTTGCGCAATGGCGGCAGCAGGCGCGCCTGGCCGAGGGCCTGCGCCGGCTCAGCCAGGGCACCGCCGTGGCGCAGGTGGCCGACCAGCTCGGCTACAGCAGCCCCAGCGCCTTCGTCAGCGTCTTCCACCGCCATTTCGGTGCTCCGCCCGCCCGTTATCTGGCCGGCGGCCACGCGCGCGGCTTGGCATCCCCCGCCGCATCCGGATAATCGGCGCTCTTCGAGCCCGCGCGCTGGCGCGGGTTCTTCTTTCGTAGGACCTGGCTTCGCATGACCGATCTGACCCGCCCCACCTTCCATGGCTTCGAGCAGCTGCCGCTGCGCGAGTACGCCGAACGCGCCTATCTCGATTATTCGATGTACGTGGTGCTCGACCGCGCCCTGCCGTTCCTGGGCGACGGCCTGAAGCCGGTGCAGCGCCGCATCATCTTCGCGATGAGCGAGCTGGGGTTGAACGCGGCCGCCAAGCCCAAGAAGTCCGCGCGTACCGTGGGCGATGTGATCGGTAAGTACCACCCGCACGGCGACAGCGCCTGCTACGAAGCGCTGGTGTTGATGGCGCAGCCATTCTCCTACCGCTATCCGTTGATCGAAGGCCAGGGCAACTTCGGCTCCACCGACGACCCCAAGTCGTTCGCGGCGATGCGCTACACCGAATCCAAGCTCACCCCGATCGCCGAAGTGCTGCTGGGCGAAATCAGCCAGGGCACCACCGACTGGGCGGCCAACTTCGACGGCACCCTGGAAGAACCCACCTGGCTGCCGGCACGCCTGCCGCACCTGTTGCTCAACGGCACCACCGGCATTGCAGTGGGCATGGCCACCGACGTGCCGCCGCATAACCTCAACGAGATCGTCAGCGCGCTGCTGCACTTGCTCGACGACCCGGACGCCACTGTGGCGCAGCTGTGCGAACACGTGCTGGGCCCGGACTACCCGACCAGCGCGGAAATCATCACGCCCGTTGCCGATCTACGTGCCATCTACGAGACCGGCCACGGCAGCGTGCGCGCCCGCGCCACCTACAAGAAAGAACACGCCAACATCGTCATCGACGCGTTGCCCTACCAGGTCTCCCCGTCCAAGGTGATCGAGCAGATCGCCCAGCAAATGCGCGCCAAGAAGCTGCCGTGGCTGGAAGACATCCGCGACGAATCCGACCACACCAGTCCGGTGCGGGTGGTGCTGGTGCCGCGCTCCAACCGCGTGGATGCCGAGCAGTTGATGGGCCACCTGTTCGTCACCACCGATCTGGAACGCAGCTACCGCGTCAACCTCAATGTGATCGGCCTGGATGGCCGCCCGCAGGTCAAAAACCTCAAGCATCTGCTGAGCGAATGGCTGACCTTCCGCAGCGACACCGTCACCCGCCGCCTCAACCATCGCCTGCAGAAGGTCGAGCGCCGCCTGCACCTGTTGGAAGGTTTGCTGATCGCCTTCCTCAACCTGGATGAAGTCATCCGCATCGTCCGCAGCGAGGACGAACCCAAGCCGGTGCTGATCGCCCGCTTTGCGCTCAGCGAAGAACAGGCCGAATACATCCTGGAAACCAAGCTGCGCCAGCTGGCGCGCCTGGAAGAAATGAAGATCCGCGGCGAACAGGAAGCATTGGCCAAGGAACGCGCGCAGCTGATGGCGATCCTGGAAAGCAAGACCAAGCTGAAGAAGCTGATCAAGGACGAGCTCACCGCCGACGCCAAGAAGTTCGGCGATGCGCGCCGCTCGCCGCTGGTGCAGCGCGGTGCCGCCCAGGCGATCGACGAGACCGAGATGGTTGCCAGCGAACCGATGACGGTGGTGCTGTCGGAGAAGGGCTGGGTGCGTGCAGCGAAGGGCCACGAGGTGGATCCGGCCGGCATGTCGTACCGCGACGGCGACGGCCTGCTGGCCGCCGTGCGCAGCCGCAGCACCTACCACGTGGCGTTCCTGGATTCGGACGGCCGCGCCTATTCCACGCTGGTGCATACCCTGCCCTCGGCGCGCGGCAACGGCGAACCGCTGACCGGGCGTTTTTCACCGGCGTCCGGCGCCTCGTTCCAGGTGCTGGCCAGCGGCGAGAACAATGCCCGCTTCGTGCTGGCGTCCTCGCACGGCTACGGCTTCGTGACCCGTTTCGAAAACCTCACCGGCCGCAACAAGGCCGGCAAGGCAATGCTCAACCTGACCACCGGCGCGCATGTGCTGACGCCAGCGCAGGTGCTCAACCCGCAGACCGACCGCATCGTGGCGGTGACCAGCGCCGGCAACCTGCTGGCGATCACGGCCTCGGACCTGCCAGAGCTGGACAAGGGCAAGGGCAACAAGCTCATCGAGATCCCCAAGGCCAAGCTCGGCACCGAGCGCGTGGTCGCCGTGGCCGCGGTCGCCCCGGGCAACACCTTGCTGGTGCGCAGCGGCGCACGCGTGATGAGCCTGTCGTTCAAGGATCTGGACACCTATGTGGGCGCGCGTGCAAGCCGTGGCGCGTTGTTGCCGCGCGGGTGGCAGAAAGTGGACGGGTTAGAAGTGCAGTAAGGATGATTCACGCATTCGGCGCGCGGCGGCGCGTTCGACACTGTCAGCGCCTTGGTTTGACTGAGGCGCGGCAGAAAGTGGATGGACTGGAAGTGCAGTAAGGATGATTCACGCATCCGGCGTGCGGCGGCGCGTTTGATGCTGTCGTCGCGCCCTCGGTTAGTTCGGCCTGAAATATGTAAACGAGGCTGAAGCTCAAGCTCTGTGTCTCATTGAGCGGTCATCGAACGGTGTGGATGCGTCGGTTGTAGAGCAGATGATCTGCGGCTTGGCTGCAGGGCCCTTGCCGGCCACCATCGCGGGACACGCTGCAAGTACGTCCTTGTAAGCTCTTACGCAGCATCCATGCCGCGTAAGGTCCCGCGACGGTAGGCCGGCAAGGACCAGTCGAGAGGGTCGGTGTGCATGGTGCAAGCAGTGCACGTCGCGGCTGTCCGATGCGTTGCTGTTTGATCGGCTCCTTCTCGATCTGCAATGTCACTACCATCCCCGACATCACCTCACTCGTCAATGCAAGGCAACAAGACAACATCATGGATACAGATTTCTGGTTGCAACGTTGGCAGGACGGTCAGACCGGCTTCCATCAGGACGAGGTGATGCCGCTGCTGCAAAAGCATTGGCCGGCACTGCAATTGCCAGCGCATGCCCGTGTACTGGTGCCGTTGTGCGGCAAGACGCTGGATCTGCATTGGCTGGCCGCGCAAGGCCACCGCGTGCTCGGTGTGGAGATATCGCCATTGGCCGTCACGCAATTCTTCGATGACGCAGGCCTGCAACCGCAGCGACACACCAGCCGCGCAGGCGAGCACTGTATCGCCGGCCCGATCGAAATCATCTGCGGCGACGCCTTTACGCTGGATGCGAGCGTGCTGGGCGACTGCACCGCCGTCTACGACCGCGCCGCACTGGTCGCCTTGCCTGCGGCGTTGCGCCAGCGCTATCTGGAAACCGTTTATGCACGTCTGCCTGCAGGGTGTCGCGGTCTGCTGATCACGCTGGACTATCCGCAAGCCGAAAAAGCCGGGCCGCCCTTCTCGGTGGATGCTGCCGAGGTACACGCATTGTTCGGCACGCAGTGGAAAGTGCAGGAACTGGAGCATCGCGACATTCTCGATCAGGAGCCGCGCTTCCGTGCCGATGGCGTCACTGCATTGTCGACCGGTGTGTATCGCTTGCAACGCGATTGACTACCGCGAGTGAACATTGCACGCCGCTCCAGCAGGCGGCGACCTGTTTCGCGCGAGTGGTGCGCCGCTAGTCGATCAAACCACGCGGCATTGCGCCGCGCGGTGGTTTTACAGAACTGCGTAACGCGTCAGGCAACCAGCCGCAACGAACAGCCGGCGGGCGATGCAGACCACGCGCAAAAACCGCAGTACAAAAAACCGCAGTACATCCTTGCAACCCGTCGATTCCAGGCACACGCTGCGCCAGCATGGCGGCGGCGCAGCGTTGAGTCGCCCGGCTTCAGCCGGCCACGTGACCCTTGTCGATCTTCGAGGTCTGGTACAGCTCCAGGCCGATGCGCTTGATCAGGCCGAGCTGCTGCTCCAGCCACCAGGCATGATCTTCCTCGGTGTCCTGCAGCTGCTTGAGCAGCATGTCGCGGCTGACGTAGTCGCCGTGGTCTTCGCACAGCTTCATGCCGGCGGCCAGCGCAGCGCGCACTTCGTATTCCACGACCAAATCGCGCTCCAGCATCTCCACCACGGTCTTGCCCGGCGCAAACTCGGCAGGTCGCATGTCAGGGTCGCCTTCCAGGAACAGGATGCGACGCAGCAGCGCGTCGGCATGCTCGGTTTCCTCTTCCATCTCGTGATTGATGCGCTCGTACAGCGCCATCAGGCCCTGGTCCTCGTAGCGACGCGAATGCAGAAAATACTGGTCGCGTGCCGCCAGCTCGCCACGCAGCAGCTGCTTGAGGTAATCGACGACTTCGGGATGGCCTTTCATGGTGTGCTCCAGCAACGCAATGCGCGCATGGTGCCCGAAGCGGCCGGGCAATGATCTAATCGGAATCACTTTCAGTTGCGCTTGCAGGCGGACCGGCAACGGTCACGCACCGGCGCGACACTGGTCACAGATGAATCGCTCAAGGAATCGATGATGCGCAAATGGCTGCGCCGGCTGTTGCTGGCCCTGGTGGTGCTTACCCTGCTGGTCACGCTGGGGCTCTACCTGGCGGTGCGTGGCAGCCTGCCACGGCTGGACGGCGAGACTGCGCTGCGTGGCCTGGGCGCGCCGGTCAGCGTGCTCCGCGATGCCGGCGGCGTGGTCACCATCGACGCCACCAGCCAACGCGATGCGCTGCGTGCGCTCGGGTATGTGCACGCGCAGGAGCGCTATTTCGAAATGGACCTGATGCGCCGCGCGCCAGCTGGCGAACTGTCCGAACTGTTCGGCCCTGCTGCGCTGGATCTGGACAAACGCAACCGCGTGCACCGCCTGCGCGCCCGCGTGCACGCCAGCCTGGATGTGGCCGCCGGCAGCGAACGTGCGGCACTGCAGGCCTATACCGAGGGCGTAAACGCTGGGCTGGCGGCCTTGCGCGTGCGGCCATGGCCGTATCTGTTGCTGCGGCAGACCCCGCGCGCCTGGACCCTGGACGATTGCATCCTGACCGGCATGGCGATGTACGCCGACCTGCAGGACAACGACAACCAGACCGAACTGGCCGCTGCGCGCATCCGCGCGGTGGTACCGCCGGCACTGGCCGCCCTGCTCGATCATCAGGGCTCCAGCTGGGATGCACCGCTGTTCGGCCCGGCGCTCGGCGATGCGGTGTTGCCGGATGCTGACGCCGTCGACCTGCGCCGCCTCCCGCACCCGTCCACCGCGCCCGGCGCCGAGGCCCCCACGCCCGGCAGCAACAACTTTGCCGTGGATGGCAGCCTCACCGCCGATGGCCGCGCCATCGTCGCCGACGACATGCACCTGGGCCTGCGCGCACCCAATATCTGGTTCCGCGCGCGCCTGCGCTATCCGGATGCACGCGCGCCCGACGGCAAGGTGGACGTCACCGGCTTCACCCTGCCCGGCCTGCCCGCAGTGGTGGTCGGCAGCAACGGGCATGTGGCCTGGGCGTTCACCAACAGCTATATCGACACGGCCGACTTTGCGCGGATTCCGCCCGCCACACCGGGACATCCGCAAGCGCTCACCACGCATGTCGAAACCATTCGCGTGGCCGGCGCCGCGCCGGTCAGTTTTCCTGTCCGCGAGACGGCCTGGGGGCCGATACTGCACGAGAATGCCGACGGCAGCTTGCTCGCACTGCGCTGGGCCGCGCAGCTGCCCGGCGCGATCCGGCTGGATTTCGCGCAGATGAGCAGCGCGGCCGATCTGCAGGCGGCATTTGCGGTGGCGGATCGCTCGGGCATTCCTGCGCAGAATCTGCTGCTGGCCGATCGCAGCGGGCGCATCGCCTGGCGGTTGATCGGCGCGCGCCCGCTGCGCAATGCCGGGTGCAGCCCCAGTGGCATTGCCGAACTTGCAACGTCGCCGCAGGCGTCGAATCAGGCGTTGCCTGCGGCTGCCGGAGCGGCGGCATCAGAACCGGCGCCGACCGGCTGTCTGCCATGGCCCGTGCGCAGCGACGAGGCGCCGGCCCTGATCGATCCCCCATCGCATCGACTCTGGACCGCCAATAGCCGCATCGTCGATGCACAGCAGCTGGCAACGCTGGGCAATGCCGGCTACGACCTGGGCGCACGCGCGCAGCAGATCCGCGACGATCTGTTCGCCAGACAGCGCTTCAACGAACGCGATCTGCTCGCCATCCAGCTCGACGATCGCGCCGTGCTGCTCACGCGGTGGTGGCAGTTGTTGCGTAGCGTGGTCGAACACAGCAATGACCCTGCGCTGCAGCAGATCGAGATCGCCACGCGGCAGTGGGACGGGCACGCCTCCACCGGCTCGGCGAGCTATCGCATCGTGCGCGGTTTTCGCAGCATGACCATCGATGCCGTGCAAGCCGGACTGCTGGCGCCGGCCAAAGCTGCGCTGGGCGAGGACTTCCTGCCGCCGCGTCGCGCACAGTTGGAAGGCATTGTCTGGCCGATGCTGCAGCAACGCCCCGCCAATCTGTTGCCACCGAACGTGACAAGCTGGGAGCAACTGCTAGCCGATGCCGCACGCGATGCGCAGATGGATCTGGCCGCGCAAGGCGAGCAGCCTGCCGAACGCACCTGGGGCGCACGCAATACCGCCGCCATCTGTCATCCGATTGCGCGCGCCTTGCCCGCCCTCGCCAAGCACTGGCTGTGCATGCCGCCCGACCAACTCCCGGGCGATCGCGACATGCCGCGCGTGCAAGGCCCCGCCTTCGGCGCCTCCGAACGCATGGTGGTCTCGCCCGGCCACGAGCGCGACGGCATCGTGCACATGCCGGGCGGCCAGAGCGGGCATCCGCTGTCGCCGTTCTGGGGCGCCGGGCATGACGATTGGGTGCATGGCCGGCCCACCCCGTTTTTGCCGACTGCTACGCGCTATACGCTGGAATTGCGCCCGGAGTAGGCACGCCGGCGTTGTCTGCTCTGTCGGGTACAGGCATTGAAGAATTCGCCCTTCGGGCGCCTTCTCCCGATGGAAGAAGGACAGCGAGCGCGGGATGCCTGAGAAGCCCCTCTCCCGCCGGGAGAGGGGTTGGGGTGAGGGTACGGGTATCGAGCAATGCTGGATTGCGCGCGGCACGGCTCCGGCTCCATCCATTCGAGTCCAACAGCGCTAGGCGCGGACGAACACGAGGCTTCGCCCGTACCCTCATCCGCCCTCCGGGCACCTTCTCCCGGTGGGAGAAGGGATGCTCTGCATTTCTGCATTTCTGCATTTCTGCATTTCTGCACTTCTGCACATTTGCACGCGCATGCATCCATGCATCCGCAAGGCTGGCCATCCGTTCAACGACGCACGTATCGCATGCTAAGATGCATTTGATAACCATTCCCATTACTAACCAATGCGCCCCACGCTTCTTGTCACCGCGCTCGCCGTTGCGCTCGCCCTCCCCGCGCCATCCGCTTTCGCTCAGCAGACCAGCACCTCGCCTGCCGTCACCGAACTCGATGGCGTCAATGTTGTGGGCCGTGCGCAGACGCTCTACAAGTCCGAAGACGCAGCAGTCGCCACGCGCACCGATACGCCGCTGGCGCTGGTGCCGCAGTCGGTGCAGGTGCTGCCGCGCGAATTGATCGACGACCAGGCGGCACGGCAGATCACCGATCTGTATCGCAGCATCAGCGGCATCAGTTTCTTCAGCTATGCCGGCGTCACCTTGCGTGGCTTCCGCCAGGAAAACGTGTTGTATGACGGGCTGCGTGGCGACCCGTACGCCGGGTTTTCTGTGCCGCAGCTGTTCAATATCGAACGCGTGGAAGTGCTCAAGGGCCCGGCCGGCGCACTGTACGGCGGTGGTGAGCCGGGCGGCGTCATCAACTACGTGACGCGCAAACCCAGCCATCAGGCGTTGCGGCGGGTGGAGCTGCAACTGGGCAACCAATCGTTTGGCGCGGCATCGTTCGAAGCCACCGGCCCGGCGCGCGAGGATGGCCGCATCCGTTACCGCATCGGCGCCTACGCCGACGGCGAGGACGGGTTCCGCTGGAACACCGACAGCGAAAGCCAGATCGGCGATGCGTCGGTGGCATTCGATATCGGCGAGACCGGCGAGCTCACGTTGCAATACACCGACATCACCCAGAACCTGGGCGGCAACCGCCTGCGCGGCGTGCCGGTGGACGATGACGGCAACTTCCTGACCAACCTGCGCTGGAATCACAACGAGTCCACCGACTTCCTGGACATGCGCGCCAAGGTCGCCTTCGCGCAGTACAAATTCGCCCCCTCCAGTGCGTGGGACGTGGACATGGCGCTGCGTTGGTTCAAGAACGACGAGCACCAGATCTACCACGAGCCCATGGGCCTGATCGACCGCGATGGCGACGGCATCGCCGAGTGGATGACCCGCCAGTTGCGTAACCAGTACCGCGACAACGACGCGCTTTCCAGCAACGTCAACGCGGTGTTCCGCACCAGCACCGGTGCGATCGGCCACAAGCTGCTGATGGGCGCGGACTACTACCGCCTGGATGCGGATTTCCGCGCACAAACCGCCAACACCGCCGACACCGGGCGCACGCGCGGGCCGGTGCCCGGCATCGATCTGTTCAATCCGTTCTACGGCCGCAGCGGCTTTTACGACTACGGCCTGGACACGCTGCCCTGGCGCGCCACCAGCACCCGCAGCCAACGCTATGGCGCCTACCTGCAGGACGAACTCACCCTCACCGAGCGCTGGTTCGCGATGGCCGGGCTGCGCTGGGATGGCTTCAAGGACGACAACCGCCTGGATGGCTCGCGCATCACCGGCAACGACCTCAGCTGGCGCGTCGGCAGCACCGTGGTGTTGCGCGAGGGCATCAACGCCTACGCCAGTTACGCCAGCGGCTTCCTGCCGCAGGATGCGGCCAACCAGGACAGCAGCGTCGGCGGCCCGTTCGATCCCGAGCGCAGCACGCAGTGGGAAGTGGGCCTGAAGACCGCGCTCAACGACGGCGAGCTCACGCTCAACACCGCGCTGTATCGCATCGAGCGCAGCAATATCGTGCAGGCCAACGGCAGCATCGTCGATGGCGTCAACCAGCTCTCGGCGCTGGGCCTGGTCCGCAGCGAAGGCCTGGAAGTGGATCTGCTGGCCGACCTCACCGAGCGTTGGGTGCTCAACCTCACCTACGCCTACAACGATGCGCGCGTGCTGGATGCCGGCACCAACGGCATCACCAATGCCTCCGGCGATCGCTTTGCCAATGCACCGCGCAATACCTTCGGGTTGTGGACGCGCTATGAGCTACCGGCGTGGAACTCGGCCGTTGCGTTCGGCGCCGATTACGTCGGCGAGCGTCTGAGCCTGGAAGGTCAACGCGTCAAACCGTACGCCATCTTCGACATCAGCTGGCAGACCCAGTGGGATGCGTGGAAGCTGCAGGTCAACGTCAAGAACCTGTTCGACAAGGTGTATGCGGCCAGCGGTTTCACCGAACGCACCGGCCACTTCCCCGGCGAGCCACGTCGCATCTACGCGCAGCTGGCCTACAGCTTCTGAGCCTGGCTGCACAGCGCTGCTGCGCGGCCACGGAGCCGCGCAGCAGCGCGCTACGATCAACATCGCAGATGCGCTGCATCGCACGGCGCTGCAAGCGCATCGCTGCGCTGTGCTGCGTGGTGATCAATCGCGACCCTGCCGCATCACAGCGCCAACGGTGCCGCACAAGAGTGCGCAACCGCGCACAGTTGGCACGCCGCCACCTTGACCGCCATGAACCTGCGCCGACCATGCGGGCCGATGTCGGCTGGAACTTAACGCCTGGTGCGACACACTAGAGGCCGTCGCGATTGGACGCTGCCTATCGCCCTCCTCCCCTCACTGACCGGAATCCGCATGCCTCTGCTTGCCCGCTCCGTTTCCGCCCTGTTGCCCCTGGTCTTCGCGACCGCCTGCTCGGCTGCACCGCCAGCGCCTGCCGGCCCACCTGCGGCGCCTGTCGCCAGCTGCACCGCCAAGGTGCGGCCGGGCCAGGACCTGCAAAAAGCCATCGACAAGCTGCCGCAAAGCGATACGCCTGCCGTGCTGTGCCTGGAAAAAGGCGAGTTCCCGCTCAACGGTCTGGTATCGATCCACCGCGGCAACCTCACTCTGCGCGGCAAAGGCCCGGCCACCGTGCTGCGCATGGCCGATGGCGTGCAACAGCCGGTGCTGGTGGTTGGCGATTACGAGAACCAGCAGCCCACCGGTGTGATCCGCAACGTCAGCATCGAGGACATGCAGATCGTGGCCAGTACCGGCGACAAGGAATTCATGCCGGAGCGCCCGTACCTGAGCAACAGCGCGGTGGTGGTGCGTTCGGGCCAAGGGATTCGCCTGGCCGGTCTGCAGGTCAACAAGTGCCGCAGCGCGTGCCTGCTCAGCGAATACGACACGCGCGAGATCACCATCGAACGCAATGATGTCTCCGGTGCCATCTGGGACGGCGTGTCGTTCAATCGCACCGCCAAGGTGACGATGATGAATAACTACATCCACGACAACGTGGCTGCCGGCCTCACCACCGAACATCTGGAAGACAGCGAGATTCGCGACAACCGCTTCGAGCGCAATGGCAGCCAGGGTATCTATCTGTCGGACGCGCGGCGCAACCGCTTCACCAACAATCAGTTCGATGGCAACAAGGTGGCGGGCATCTTCCTGGCCTGCGCCATCCGCTATCGCACGCCGGAAATCCTGTGCTGGGACAACAGCATGAGCCAGGACAACCTGTTCGAGAACAACCGCTTCGCCAGCAACCCGTTTACCTACACCATCGGCGTGGACCGTGCGGCCAACTGCAGCGCGGCCGACTTCAAGCCCAACGTGTGGCGTAACAACCAGGCCGATGTGGCCGGCGTGGATATCGAGCCGCAGCGCTACGGCTACTGCGTGCGCCACGAGTAAGCGCAGCGATCAAAACCGCTGCGCAGCCACCAGGCGGGCGCGGCCGGTGCTCGGAATCCGCATGTACACGTAGGCTCTGGTTCCCCGCGCCGTCCGCACCTACTTGGCGATTGCTGACTACGTTTTCTAATCGGCCCGAAGCAACGCACTGGCATGGCCGGCGCCCTTGGGCTGCCGGCCATGCTGTAGCGCAGTCGTTTGATCAGGACGCCAACGCCTGCGCGTGCACGCCGGCAATCGCACGGCCGGACGGATCGGCCATCGCCGCAAAGCTCGCGTCCCAGGCAATGGCCGTCGGCGACGAACACGCGATGGATTTGCCGCCCGGCACCGTCTCCGCAGCGGCCTGGCTGGGGAAGAACTGCTCGAACAGACTGCGGTAGAAATACGCTTCCTTGGTCTGCGGCGGGTTCACCGGGAAGCGCCGGTCGGCCGCCGCCAGTTCGCGGTCGCTCACGTGAGCGGCGGCATGTGCCTTCAGGCCGTCGATCCAGCCATAACCAACGCCATCGCTGAATTGCTCCTTCTGCCGCCACAGGATCGATTCCGGCAGATAGCCGGCAAATGCCTCGCGCAAGATGCCCTTCTCGATGCGGGTGGCACCGGTGCTGGTCTTGTCGATCATCTTGAAGCGCGCGTCCATGCGCATCGCCACGTCCAGGAATTCGCGATCCAGGAACGGCACGCGCGGTTCCACGCCCCAGGCCATCATCGACTTGTTGGCGCGCAGGCAATCGTAGTTGTTGAGCGCATCGAGCTTGCGCACCAGTTCTTCGTGGAATTCGCGTGCGTTCGGTGCCTTGTGGAAGTACAGGTAGCCACCGAAGATCTCGTCGCTGCCTTCGCCGGACAGCACCATCTTGACGCCCATCGCCTTGATGCGCCGCGCCAGCAGAAACATCGGCGTGGACGCGCGGATGGTGGTCACGTCGTAGGTCTCGATGTGACGGATCACTTCCGGCAACGCATCCAGGCCTTCTTCAAAGCTGTATTCGAAGCCGTGGTGCACGGTACCGAGCGCGGCGGCGGCCACTTCGGCAGCGGCCAGATCCGGCGAGCCGGTCAGGCCGATTGCGAACGAATGCAGACGCGGCCACCAGGCTTCTGTGGTGTCGTTCTCTTCGATGCGGTGCCGCGCGTAGCGTGCGGCCACCGCCGCCACCAACGACGAATCCAGGCCACCGGACAGCAGCACACCGTAGGGCACATCGGTCATGAGCTGGCGATGCACCGCGCGCTCGAACGCCTCACGCAGCTCTTGCAGCGGCACCTGCACGTTTTCCACTTCGCTGTATTCGCGCCACGAGCGCTCGTAGTAGCGGCTCAATGCGCCGGTGGCGCTGTCGTACCAATGACCAGGCGGAAACTGCGCGGCATCGGCGCAATCGTCCACCAGCGACTTGAGTTCGGACGCCACGCGCAGGCGGCCTTCGCGGTCGTGTCCCCAGTACAACGGCACCACGCCAATCGGGTCGCGCGCGATGATCACCCGCCCCGCGGCCTTGTCCCACAGCGCGAAGGCGAAGATGCCATTGAGGCGGTTGAGATAGGAGGCCGGTGCATCTTCGCGGTACAGCGCGTTGATCACTTCGCAGTCCGAGCCGGTCTGAAAAGCGTACGGCTGCAATAACTCGCCCTTGAGTTCGCGATGGTTATAGATCTCGCCATTGACTGCCAACGCCAGACTGCCGTCCTCCGACAACAGCGGCTGTGAACCGCCCGCCGGGTCGACGATGGCCAGGCGCTCGTGCACCAGGATGGCACCGGCATCGACGTACACGCCGCTCCAGTCCGGCCCGCGATGGCGTTGCCGCTGCGAACATTCCAGGGCCTGCCGGCGCAGGGCCTGCAGGTCGTCGCCGGGTTGCAGGCCGAAGATACCGAAGATGGAACACATGGAAACACTCCTGGAAAAGTCGTGATGGGCGGCCGAAGGATCAACGCGGTGCAAGACGTCACCCATAAAAAAACCCGCATCGGCCGATGCGGGTTTTCTGGAAACTGGGCGTGTGTGTTGGTACTTCGCCTAGTCGCAGACCCGCATCGGCCGCGCACGATTATTCGCGCGCAGATTGCTGCGGTGATTGGCGTTGGCGACGTTGGACAGAAACGATGTCATGGGCCGACCGTATCCCGCTTTCAGCGGCGACGCAACTGTTGCGATGGCAACCAAGCAGGGCCGGCAAGCCCGGCATTCAAAGGCCGCCGCGCGATCGCGGACGCGTTGCGCGGATAATGTCGCCCCCCCGTCGTCGAAGGCCTCTGCAATGACCCCACGTATCGGACGCCTGGCGTTTGCGGCCCTTATCCCACTCTTGCTGCTGCAAGGGTGCAGCACGACGGCGCCGCGCACCGACCCTGCCAAACTGCGACAGCTGGAGCAGACGGCTGCCGATGGTAGTTTTGACAGCATCTGGGAGGTGGCCAGCCAACTGGAGAGCCGCAACGATCCGCGCGCCATCGGCTGGTACGAGCGTGCCGCCGCGACCACGCCGTGGACCTTCCGCAATGCCCTTGCCGAGCTGGCACTGGGGCGGATCTGGGCAAGCGGCACGCTTACGCATGCAGACAGCCCCTACATCGACCAGCGCGCGGCGTTGCGGGCATCGCAACGCAAGGGCGAGCGCTGGTATCTGGCGGCGGCCATGCACGGCAGCCCGTATTCCATTCGCGAGCTCGCCAAATTCCACCGTGATCGCGGCGAAGCGGCCGCCGCGTTGCGCTGGGATCTGCGCGTGGCGATCTACGAGCGCGCCGCCTCCGGACCGTCAGGGCTTCCCGAAGCCATCGCGCCACGCGACGGTGACATTCACCCACTGGTGCGCGACGTCCAACGCCGTGCGCGTGGCGGCGACGCCGAAGCGCAGGTCGATCTGGGCGCGCTCTACGAAAAGGGAATGGGCGGCGTGGACAGGGATGGTGCCGAAGCGCTGCGCTGGTATCGACGCGCGGCCGACCAGGGCAATGTGTATGGAGAATATTTCTACGCCCTATTGCTGGGACGCGGCAGCAGTGGGGTAACGCGCGACGAGGAAACCGCGGCGATCTGGTTTGCCAAGGCGTCCGCACAACGGTTCTACATCGCCGACGCATCGCATTGGCGCGAGGCGATCAAACCGCCGTTCTGGACCTTTGACTAGGCACTCTCGCTTATTAATTCGCGCGGCTCGGAAGCGTGGCGCTGTGTAACGAGATGTGCTGCACAATCGAGCTCGCAGCGCACACTTGCTTGACGCGCACCGGGATCAACCTGCCACGCATCGCTGCCGGCAGTGACGAGCGTCGCGCATGGCGTGCGTCAAATGTCGGCCTGAAGCGCCTGCAACACTTCAGACCAGCAGACGCTCGACGAGCGTGCGGTACAGCGCCGGCAGCGCTTCCAGATCGGCCACGCGCACGTGCTCGTCCACCTGATGGATCGATGCATTGACCGGGCCGACCTCGATGCACTGCGCACCCAGCGGTGCGATGAAGCGCGCATCGGAGGTGCCGCCGCCGGTGCTTTCTTCCGGCGGTGCACCGGCAAATGCGCCGAGCACTTCGCGGGCCACGCGTCGCAGCGTGCCTTCGGGCGTGTAGAACGGCTCGCCGCTGCGGTGCCAGGTCAGCGTGTAAGTCAGCGCATGCCGCTCCAGCAGCGCGACGATCTCGCGCTCGAGCGTCTCGGCATTCCAGTGCGGCGTGTAGCGCAGATTGAAGGCCACCTGCAGCTCGCCGGGAATCACGTTGTTGGCGCCAGTGCCGGCGTGGATATTGGAGATCTGCAGGCTGGTAGGCGGGAAGCTTTCGAAGCCATCGTCCCATTGCCGCGCGATCAATTCGG
The DNA here is from genome assembly GCF_041520885.1 of Xanthomonas sp. NCPPB 2922. Classification (NCBI taxonomy): domain Bacteria; kingdom Pseudomonadati; phylum Pseudomonadota; class Gammaproteobacteria; order Lysobacterales; family Lysobacteraceae; genus Xanthomonas; species Xanthomonas sp. NCPPB 2922. The sequence goes on from NZ_JBGOFY010000009.1 coordinate 21,168, forward strand.
CCAGCGCAGGCGCCGCCAGGTGGATCGGATTGCGCGCCTTGTGCGGGTACGCCACGTGCCCCTGCACGCCTTTGACGATCAGGTTGCCGGACAGGCTGCCACGGCGGCCCACCCGCAGCAGATCGCCCAGCCGCTCGGTGGACGATGGCTCACCGGTGATGCACCAGTCGATCTGCTGGCCGCGCTCGGCAAACAGCCGGGCCACATGGCGCACGCCGTCGATGGCATCCCCTTCCTCGTCGCTGGTCAGCAGCACTGCCAACGTGCCCGGATGCTCCGGATGGGCAGCCACAAACTGCTCGGCAGCCACCACAAACGCAGCCACGCTGCCTTTCATGTCGGCCGCACCGCGGCCGTACAACACGCCATCGCGCACCTGCGGCGCGAATGGGTCGCTGGTCCAATCGCTCGCCGGCCCAGGCGGCACCACGTCGGTGTGCCCCAGCAACACCAGCACGGGCGCGCCACTGCCGTGCGTGGCCCACAGGTTATCGACGGCGCCCAGCCGCAGGTGTTCGCACGCGAAGCCGGCAGCGCTCAGGCGATCGGCGATGAGCGCCTGGCAGCCCGCATCGGCAGGCGTCACCGAGGCGCGTGCGATGAGGTCGCAGGTCAGTTGCAGGACGTCGCTGGTCATCAGGGTCTCTTGGCAAGGGACTGCATGCAGCGCATGCGTGAGGGGTGCAGCATGCGGCAACGCGCGCCACCGCGCGGGCCGCCAGGCGAAGCGATGTTGCCGCGCAGATTCAACCCACGGCGAAGCGCGCCTTGAAGCCGTTGTCGGAGAACCCCTGGCTCAGCGTGCCATCGTCGGTCAGCACCACCGGGCGGCGGATCAATTGCGGGTACTCGCGAAGCAATAGCTTCCATTCTGCCTCTGAGCCGGGCGTTTTCTTGTTGTCGGGCAACTGCCGCCAGGTGGTCGAGGACTTGTTGATCAAGGCATCGAATCCACCGGCTTTGCCGGCCCATTCCAGCAAGGTTTCCGGTGCGGGCGTGTGCTCGCGGTAATCCACGAACGTGTAAGCGACACCGAAGCGATCCAGCCACTTGGTGGCCTTCTTGCAGGTATCGCAGTTCTTCAATCCATATAGCGTGGTCATGTCATGCTCTCTTCAGCTGCCTGGCGCGCGCCTGCACGCGCCAGCAGGGTGGTGGCCAACACGGCGGGGTCTTGCCCGTGCGCAGGCAGGAACACCACCGGTGTGCGCTCACCGTGGAATTTCAATGCCAGCCGCACCGGCGGCATCACCCAGGCGGGATCGACCGCACGCAACTGCGCGAGATCCACACGCTGCGATTGTCCCTGCTGCACGATCTCCAGCGCATCGCCGGCATCGTGCACCTGCGCCCATCGCCTGCACAACACGAGGTACCGCACGGTCAGCCCCACCATTGCGACAGGCGCCAGCCAGCGCAATACATCCAATTGCTGCGGGACGCCGTCGCGCACCAGCGAGCCCGCCACGTAGACCGCAACCCAGCCCAGCCACAGGGCCGGGATGCCCCACCGGATCCAGCCACTGGCCGGACGCGACAGCAGGGTGCCGGCGTGTGCGTGTGCTGTACTCAATCGGCCAGACCGCGCAGCAATTCATTCACGCTGGTCTTGCTGCGCGTGCGCGCATCCACCTGCTTGACGATCACCGCGCAATACAGCGAATGCGAGCCATCCTTGGACGGCAGCTGGCCGGACACCACCACGCTGTACGGCGGCACGTAGCCATAGGAAATTTCGCCGGTGGCGCGGTTGTAGATGCGCGTGCTCTGGCTGATGAACACGCCCATGCCGATCACGCTGTGATGGCCGATCACCACGCCTTCCACCACTTCCGAACGCGCACCGATGAAGCAATGGTCTTCGATGATGGTCGGGCTGGCCTGCAGCGGCTCCAGCACGCCACCGATGCCGGCACCGCCGGACAGATGGCAGTGCTTGCCGATCTGCGCGCACGAGCCCACCGTGGCCCAGGTATCGACCATGGTGCCTTCGCCGACGTACGCGCCGATGTTGGTGAAGCTCGGCATCAGCACCACGTCCTTGCCGAAATAACTGCCGCGCCGTGCGACCGCCCCGGGCACCACGCGCACGCCGGCCTGGCGGAACTCGGCCTCGTGGAAGCCGGCAAAGCGCGACTCCACTTTGTCCCAGAACGGCGCCGGCTGCGCATCGATCACGGCCATCTCGTTGACGCGGAAGTACAGCAGCACTGCCTTCTTCAACCACTCGTTGACGGTCCAGCCGCCCTGCCCGTCCGGCTCGGCAACACGGAACTCGCCGCTTTCCAGGCCATCGATGACACGATTGACGATTGCGCGCGTGGAGCCTTCGATCTCGTCGATGGTCAATGCCGCACGGCGTTCAAACGCGCTTTCGATACCGAACTTGAGTTCGTCACTGCTGACCTGCGCGGTGGGCTGCACGGCCTTCTTGGCGATCGGCAGCTTCTTGGCAGCTGCGGCCTTCTTGGCGGCCGGTGCAGCCACCACGGTGGTCGCCTTCTTGGCAACGCGCGGCGCCTTGGCGACCGCTTGCTTCGGCTGCGCTGGCGCAGCGGCCGCGTTACCGCGCGCGCTCTGCTTGGCGACGGCGGCGGTGCTGGCGGCCGGCTTGGTTGCCGGCTTTTTGGGGGCTGCAGCTTTGGACGCGGCCGCGCGCTTGGGCGTTGCGGAAGATGCGCGCTTGGCGGCTGCGCTGGCGGGAGTCGCGCGCGGCGTACGCGCAGGCTTCTTGGTGCTCATGGGGGCTCTCCGGGAGGAACTCAGGTGGGGTCGAGACAGGCGCACAGCGCATCGCGTAGCGCCTGCCGGGCAGCATCAGGCAACGGGCGATCGTGCTCGTCGGTAATCTGGAACTGGTCTTCGGCGCGCTCGCCGAAGGTGGCAATGCGGGCGTCGTGCACGCGCAGGTGCTGCATGCGCAACACGTGCGCCACGTCGGCCAGCAGGCCCGGGCGGTCAGGCGCCACCAGGCTGATGCGGGTGCGCCTGCCACCGGCACTTTCGCTGAATTCCACCCGCGGGGCGAAGCGGAAATGCCGCAACTGACGCGGCACCGCGCGCCGTGACGGGCGCACTTTGAGCAGATCGCCCGCCAGTACCTGGCGCAGGGCGGCGGCCAGGCGCTGCGGGTCGCCATCGGCGGAACTGTCCTGCGGCAGCACTTCGAACACGTCGAAGATCGCATCGTGTGGCGCGTCCAGCACGCGGGCGCGATGAATGCCGTAGCCCTTGCGGTCCAGCGTGGCCACGATCGCCGAAAATAATCCATCGCGGTCGGGCGAATACACGAACACTTCCAGCGCGTCGTTGTCGGGCACCGCGCGGCGCGCCTTGACCAACGTCTGGCCGATCTGCACCTCGATCAACGAGGCCGCTTGCCAGGCCAGTTGCTCGGGCCGGAAACGCAGGAAATTCTCGTCCGGCATGCCCGCAAACTGGCGATCGATGGTGGCATCGTCATGGCCTTGCGCCTGCATCAGCGTGCGTGCGGATTCGCGCGCTTCGCGCAGGCGTTCCTCACGCGGCGGCGGGTGTTCCAGACCTTCGCGCAAGGCGCGGCGTGCGGCGAAATACAGATCCGCCAGCAACCGGTCCTTCCAGGCATTCCACAGTTTGGGGCTGGTGCCGGCGATGTCGGCACAGGTCAGCAGATACAGGTAATCCAGGCGCTCGCGCGTGCCCACCAACGTGGCAAAGCGGTGAATCACCTCCGGGTCGGAGATGTCCTGCTTCTGCGCGGTGACCGACATGCGCAGGTGCTGCTCCACCAGCCAGGTGACCAGCTCGGTATCACCTTCGCTCAACCGATGCGCCAGACAGAACGCGCGCGCGTCCACCGCGCCGAGTTCGGAATGGTCGCCGCCGCGGCCCTTGGCAATGTCATGGAACAAGCCCGCCAGCAACAACAGCTCCGGCTTGCGCAGGCGTGGCCAGACTTCATGGGTGATCGAAAAACGCTCGTCGGCGCGGCCGGCGGCAAACAGCGCGATGTTCCGCAGGACCATCAAGGTGTGCTGATCCACCGTGTAGACATGGAACAGGTCGAACTGCATGCGCCCGGACACACTGGCGAACGCGGGAATCCACTGACCAAGCACGCCCAGCCGCGCCATGCGGTTGAGCGTTTCCACCGCACGCGGGCCGCGCAGCAGCGCCATGAACCGGTCGCGCGCGATGGCGTCGGCAACGTCGTACGCAGGTAGATCGCGCAACACTTCGGCCAGCGCGCGCGCAGTCAACGAATGCAGCCCACGCACCTCGCGGTGGGCCGCCCATTGCGCGAACAACGCAAACACCTGCAGCACATCGCCATCCGGCCAGGTGTCGGCATCGGCGGTGAGATAGCCGCGGCGCAGGCTGAAACCGGCGTCCAGTTGCACCGGCACCGCCTCGCCATCGAACTGTTCTTCGAAGCGCTGCAGCAGGCGGTCGCTGATCCGGCGAATCAACGCGGCGCTGCGATAAAAGCGCTGCATCATCTTTTCCACGCCCAGGCTTTCCGGGTCGTCGGCAAAGCCCAGCCGCTCGGCCAGGGTCTTCTGGTAATCGAAGCGCAGGCGTTCTTCCGGCCGGTTGGCGACCAGGTGCAAGCCGTAGCGCAAGCGCGCGAGTTCTTCGCGTTCGCGCCGCAATGCGGCCGCTTCGTCCATGCCCACATGGCCCAGCCCGACCAGCGCTTCCAGGTCCTTGACCCCGAACGCGCGCAAGGCCATCCAGCCCAACGTCTGCAGGTCGCGCAGGCCCCCGGGGCCGTCCTTGATGTCCGGTTCCAGGTTGTCGGCGGTGTCGCCGAAGCGCTGATGCCGCGCGTGTAGTTCCTCGCGCTTGGCCTGGAAGAATGCGCGCGGCGGCCATACCTGCTGCGGCGCGATCGCGGCGGCCAGCGCCGCACGCGCCTGCGCATCGGCCACCAGCGGGCGCGATTCGATCAGTGCGGTGAGCACGGTCTGGTCGGCGGCCGCACTCGTGCATTGCGCGGGGGAACGCACCGCATGGCTGATTGGCAGGCCCACGTCCCACAACAACGCGAACAAGCGCGCCAGCGCCTGCTCGTGGCGTTGTTGCGCAGCGGTCTCGCCTAGCACCAGCAGGTCCACATCCGAACGTGGAAACAGTTCACCGCGCCCGTAGCCTCCCACCGCATGCAAGGACAGCCTGGCGTCGGCAGGGATACAGCGCGTCCACGCATTGCGCATCAATTGATCGACCGCGCGCGCGCGCAAGGCGAGCAGACGCTCGGTCGGCTCGCCCTGGTCGAAGCGCTTGCACAGCCGCATGTCCGCATGCACCAGCAGCGGACGGGCCTCGGCGGCCCAGTCGGCGTCGCCGGCGACGCCCGGATCGGGTCGGTCCGCCGGCGTTGCGGTCATGCCGGCGCGGAGGCGTTGGGCGACAGCGTCAGCACATCCACGCCGTCTTCGGTCACCGCCACCATGTGTTCCCACTGCGCGGACAACTTGCGGTCCTTGGTCACCACGGTCCAGCCGTCCGGCAGGGTCTTATGGTGATAGGTGCCTTCGTTGATCATCGGCTCGATGGTGAAGGTCATGCCCGGCTTGAGCACCAGGCCCTCGCCCGGCCGGCCGTAATGCATCACCTGCGGTTCGTCGTGATAGACCTTGCCGATCCCGTGGCCGCAGTAATCGCGCACCACGCTGAAGCGCTCGGCCTCGGCGAATTTCTGGATGGCATGGCCGACATCGCCCAGCGTCGCGCCCGGCTTGACCGCACGGATGCCGCGCCACATTGCCTCGTAAGTGGTTTCCACCAGGCGCTTGGCCATCACCGACGGCGTGCCCACGTAATACATGCGGCTGGTATCGCCATGCCAGCCGTCCTTGATGACGGTGACATCGATATTGACGATGTCGCCTTCCTTCAGGACCTTGGCCGCGCTCGGGATGCCGTGGCAGATCACGTTGTTGACCGAGGTGCACACGCTCTTGGGAAAGCCGCGGTAGCCGACATTGGCCGGGATGGTGCCCTGCACATTGACGATGTGGTCGTGGCAGATGCGGTCCAGCTCGGCAGTGGTCACGCCTGGTTTCACATGCGGGGCCACCACGTCGAGCACCTCGGCGGCCAGACGGCCGGCGACGCGCATCAGTTCGATTTCTTCTTTGGTTTTCAGATTGACGCTCATGTGGCGGATTATCGCCGATTCCGAGCGAATCTGAATGACTCCACGCTTTGCGCGGCACGCTCGCGCTCGCCGGCGGAAATCCGGCGCAATGGCCCCGGAACTGTGACGAAGGTCTTCACGCGTCAAAACTGCGTGAAACGGAGTCATCCGTAAGACATCCCATTTTTTGCTAAAGACCCAAAAAAAACAGCGGGATAGCTAACCGATTCATGGTTATCTTTGGCACGGGCGATGCATTACGAGGAGGGCGACGACTTGGTCGCGTCATCAATGACCTATTCGGTCAAGGAAATGTCCATGCGTAATGTCCGCCCTGTCTTACTCTCTCTCGGCCTGCTCTCGACCGTCGGCATCGCGACAGCAGCAGACACCACCACCTTCAACGTCAAGATCGCGGTCACCAAGGCCTGCACCATCACCGCGGCATCGGCCACGGACGTCGACTTCGGCTCGGTGCTCTCCACCTCTACCGCAAATGCCGATGCGAACGGCAGCGTCACCGCCCAGTGCACCGCATTGACGCCTTACAACATCGCCCTGAGCGCAGGTAGCAACGCCGGGACGGCCAACGATGTGACCACCCGCCGCATGAAGAACACCGATGCACTGGTCACCACCAACAACTTCGTCGCTTATCAGCTCTACCAGGACCTGGGCCGCAGCACAGTGTGGGGCAGCACCAGCGGCACCAATACGCTGAGCCGCACCGCCACCGGCATCAATCAGATCTACCCGGTGTACGGCCGCGTGACCAACCCGTCCGCCGGCAACCCAGCCACTGGTACCTACCAAGACACCATCACCGCCACGATCATCTATTGAGCCCACGCATGCCGCTATCGCTGCCTTCGCCACTGCGTCCGTTGTTGTTGCTGGCTTTGTCCGGCCTTTGCCTGGCTACCCAGTCGACCACAGTGCGCGCTGCCAGCCTGCAATTGGCGCCCACCTCGCTCACGCTGACCGCCCAGCAGAGCGCCGATGGATTGTGGCTGAGCAACAGCGGCAGCGCGCCGGTGCAGGTGCAGACCCGCGCCTACCGCTGGACCCAGCGCGAGGGCCAGGATCAGCTCGATCCCACCCAGGAACTGCTGATCAGCCCACCCATGCGCACGCTGGCCGCTGGCGAGCGGCAGTTGATCCGCGTGATCCGCGCCGGGCCGCCGCCACGTGGTGAAGAGGTGTGCTACCGCATCATCGTCGACGAACTGCCCAGCGTCGACGCAGACCGCAACGGCATGCAGTTCGTGCTGCGTTACTCGGTGCCGATTTTTGTCCAGCCACCCGGCATCGCCGTGCCCACGCCGCGGCTGGACACGCAACTGGTGGCCGGCAGCGACGGCAACGCGCAGATCCAGATCCGCAACACCGGCAACGGCCATGCACAGGTGGCCGATCTGCGGCACCTGATCGATGGCAAGGCCAAGACGGAGTTGAACGGACTGGTGGGCTACGTCCTGCCCGGCCAGACCATGCGCTGGTCGCTCGGCGCGCCGCTGGCACAGTTTGGCCGCGGCGCCATCACCGCAAGGATCAATGGTGAGGCTGACGAACGCACCCTGCTGGCCGCGCCGTGATGTGGCGCGGCTGACGATGACGCTGCTTGCCGCCGCCATTGGTCTGCAGAACGCTGCAGCCGCCGATCTGGCAGATGTGGCGTCCTTGCCGGATCCTGCACCGCAGACCGGCGTCTTGGCCGCGCAGACCTTGTATCTGGATGTCAGCGTCAACCAGGCCGATCGCGGCCTGGCGCCGTTCGAGCTGGTGGACGGAAATTTGCGTGCGTCGGTGCAGACCTTGCGCAAACTCGGCTTCATCCTGGACGATCAAGCGCCCGAGGCGCTGGTCGACCTGGACCGCATGCCCGACGTCGAAGTGCGTTATGACGCCGCCCTGCAGCGGCTGGCCCTGCAGGTCCCGCTGGCGCAGCTCTCGCTGTCCACCACGGTGTTGAAGAGTGAGGAAGTCGCTCCGCCCAGTGCCACCGCCTCGCCGGGCGCGCTGCTCAACTACGACCTGTATGCCAACCGCAACGCGGGGGCCAGCAGCGTCTCGCTGGCCACCGAACTGCGCGGCTTCGGTCTGGGCCGGGGCATGGTCGAAAGCACGGCCGTGTTCCAGACCTACAACCGCGCGCAAGACCGCGGCTGGCGGGGCGAAGCCGTACGCCTGGACAGCGCCTGGCAGATGGATTTCCCCGACACCGCCACCAGCCTGCGGGTGGGCGATTTCTATAGCGGCTTCGTCGACTGGAGCCGGTCGATCCGCCTGGGCGGCATCCAGATCGGCCGCAACTACGCCCTGCAGCCGTATCGCGTACTGACCCCGACGCCCAGCTTTCTCGGCGAAGCCGCGGTGCCGTCGACGGTGGAGCTGTACGTCGATGGCCTGCGCCAATACAGCGGCCAGGTCCCGGCCGGCCCGTTCCAGCTCGCCGCACAGCCCGGCATCAGCGGCACCGGCCAGGCGCAGATCGTGGTGACCGATGCGTTCGGCCGCGTGCGCCGGCTGGATTTCGCGTTCTACGGCACCCCGCAGTTGCTGGCGCGCGGTATCTCCGAGTGGTCGGCCGGCATCGGCCACCTGCGTCGCGATTACGGTGTGCGCTCGTTTTCTTACGACAGCCGGCCGGTGGCCAGTGCCAGCCTGCGCAAGGGCGTGCGCGAGGATTTCACCATCGAGGCGCATGCCGAAGCCGGCGGCAGCCTGGTCAATGCCGGCGCCGGAGGCATCTGGTTGCTCGGTGTCGGCGGCGTGTTCAACGTGGCCTACGCGCACAGCCAGATGGGCGGCTTGCGCGGCGGCCAATACGTGCTGGGCTACGCCTGGAACAACCGCCGCTTCAATCTCAACTTCGCCACCCAGCGTACCCATGGCGACTATCGCGACCTGGGCGTCCTGCAGGGCAGCTTGCCGGCGAGCGTCAGCGACCGCGCGGTGTTCGGCGTCAACGTCAACCCGCTCGGCTCGCTCGGCACCAGCTACGTCCGGCTGAGCTATCCGCAGGGCGACACCTCGCGCTACGCCAGCGTGTTCTGGTCGCGCAGCTTCGGCCGCAACTGGGCCGCCAACCTGTCCGGCAACCAGAACCTGGATCTGCGCCGCGACCGCAGCCTGTATCTGTCGCTCTCCACCACCTTCGGCGGAATCCGCCAGGCCAGCGCTTCGATGCAGCGCAACGGCAACCGCACCGGCTTTGTGGCCGATGTCAGCCAACCGCTGCCAGGTGACGGCGACCTGGGCGGCGTAGGCTGGCGCCTGCAGGCGCGCGCCGGCGACGACGCCAGCGGCGGGCTGGCGGAACTGGGCTGGTTGAACCGCGTCGGCCGCTACAGCCTGGGCGCTGCCACGCAAGACGGCGACACCTTCGGCTATGCCAGCGCCAGCGGCAGCCTGGTCTGGATGAACGGGCGCGGTTTCGCCGCGCGTGACGTGCAGGATGCGTTCGCGGTGGTCTCCACCGATGGCCAGCCCGGCATCCCGGTGCGCCTGGAAAACCGCCTGATCGGCGTGACCGACGCCAAGGGCATGTTGCTGGTGACCCCGCTGCAGTCGTGGCAACGCAATCAGCTGTCGATCGATACGCTGGCATTGCCGGCCAACCTGCGTGTGGACCGGGTCGACACCACGGTGACCCCGCGCCAGCAATCCGGCGTGGCGGTGCGCTTCGGCATTACGCCCGTGCGTGCAGCCATGATCGTGCTGCATGACGCGCAAGGTGTGCCGTTGCCGGTCGGCAGCGTGGTGTGGCGCGAGGGCGATGCCGAACGCGTGGTGGTCGGGTACGACGGCGAAACCTATCTGGACAATCTGCAGCAGGAGAACCGCATCCTGGTCGACCTGCACGACGGCCGCTGCAGCGCGCAGTTCACCTACCCGGCCAATCCCACCGACATCCCGCGCGTCGGCCCGCTACTGTGCATCGCCGAGCCGGCGCCATGAGCCTGCCAGGCCTGGGCCGTTTGTTGTTCGCGCTGGCGATTGCCACGCTGTGGCTGGCCCCAAGCCAGCGCGCGCACGCGGACACAAACTGCACCGTCACGCTCGGCACGCCGCTGGCGTTTGGCAACGTGGCCGCCAACGGCACCACCGACGCGGTGGCAACGCTCAACGTGTCTTGTGCAACTGCCGCGCTCAGCGTCCTGGGCTATGCGCACGTGAGCCTGTGCCTGGATCTGGGCCCCGGCAGCGCCAGTGCCGGACTGTATACGCCGCGCCGCATGCTCAACCCCACCAGCGACAGCCTGGATTTCCAGATCTACTCCGAGGCGACCCGTACCCAGGTCTGGGGGGCCACTGGCTCGACGACGCCCTCGCCGCGCGTACTGACACTTTCGTACGGGGTACCGCTGATCACCGGCGGCTCGCAGACCACGTCGGTCACGCTGTACGGCCGCATTCCAGCCAATCAGACCCTGTCGGTGGGCAACCACACCAGCACTTTCAGTGGCGCCGACACCGTGCTGCGGTATGCCTATACCGAAAGCCTCATCGGCATTCCGCCGGCCCCCAGCAGTTGCACGGCCGGCGGGAGCGGCGCCAAGACCGCCAGCAACGCCTTCCCGTTCACCGCCTCGGCCAACGTGCCCGCCCGCTGCAATACCTACGTCACCACCGACCTGGACTTCGGCACCATCGCCGGCAGCATTACCAGCAACATCGACCGCACCTCCACCGTCAGCCTGTCGTGCACCAACCGGACCGCGTGGAACATCGGCCTGGGCAACGGCGTGAATGCCAGCGGCAGCACCCGCCGAATGCGCCAGGCCAGCAGCAGCAACTACATCACCTACGAGCTCTACCGCGATGCGGCGCGCAGCAACCGCTGGGGCACCACAATCGGCACCGACACCCTGAATGGCACCGGCAACGGCGTCGCCCAGACGGTCACCGTCTATGGGCGTGCGCCGTCGCCACAGCTACCGGCCGCTGGCGCCTATACCGATACGGTGACCGTCTCGATCACTTACTGATGGTTAATTAAGTTCGCATCGGGCACGTCGTTATTGGCTACGTCTCCAATGCAAACGATTGCCTTCATGACGCCGTTCAACCTTCTGAAGTGCTCTGCATTACTTGCGCTGGCCTGCGCCGCCTCCACTGCCGAGGCGGCCGGCACCAGCCAAGGCCTGGAAAATTCCACCCTGCATATCGGCTTGCGCGTGCTCAGCGGCTGCGAACTGCGCACCTCGCCGGCACGCGCCAACTGCTCCAAGGGCACCCCGGCGGCGATCGAACCGGCTGCCAGTGCTGCCCCCGGCACCGCTGGCACTGCCGCCAGCGCAACCGGCCAGGTCGCCAGCGCCTTGGCCGGCCCGGCGCCGACCGGTGCTGCCCGTATCACCACGGTGGCTTTCTGAGATGGCCGGCGCCTGGCCACTGACGCGTTGGCTTGCCACGGTTCTGGCCGCTGGCATGCTTCTGGTCATGTCCACCCCAGCCCTTGCTGCCGAGATCACAATCGCGCCGACCACGGCGCGCATCCCCGCCGATGCCGACCAAGCCACCGTGTGGCTGTACAACCAGGCCGGCAAACCGTGGCGTGCAGAAGCAAAGCTGTATCGCTGGCGTCAGGACGGCGAGCGCGAGGTGCTTGAACCGGCCATCACTGCCACCGTCAGCCCCAGCCAGTTCGAAATTCCCAGCCAGGGCCGCCAGCTGCTGCGGGTGATCCGGCTCGGCCCCAGCCCGGCCACCACCGAAGACAGCTATCGCTTGGTAGTGACACAGCAGGCGAGCGCCGAGGAGCCCGAACTGCTGCGCTATTCCATTCCCGTCTTCACCCTGCCCAGCCAGGCCAGTGAGGCAAAACCGAAGCTGCACGCTCACTTACTCCAGTCCGGCACCGAAAGGGCATTGACGCTGCACAATGCCGGCCTTGGCCACGCCCGCCTGGCCGACCTGGCCTACATCGGTGCCAGCGGCACCCGGCTGAACATCCGCAACGACCTGGCCGGCTATGTTCTGCCCGGGCAGACCCGACGCTGGACGCTGCCGGCCAGCCTGCCCGCCGGCAAGGGCCGCTTCGTGGCCCGTATCAATGGCGACACCGAGAGCACCCTGGTGCTGGAGCCATGATCCGGCGCTGCACGCACCGCGGCCCCTGAGTCACATTGCATCGCCCTGCCCCGGCGGATATACTCCGCCGGCTGTTTTGCGTTTCATGCGCAGCGCGCCGTCCACGTCGGACGTCATCGACGAATTCACACCTGCCGCCGCCATCCGTGCCGGGGTGCCCCGCAAGGGGTTCGTCACGGAGGCGACAGGGAAGCCCAACCCCGGAATTACGTGCGTCCCCGCCAGGGCTCGCACAGTCATGCGCAGGTTTTCAAACCACAGCCGCGCACGGCAATTCCGCTATCAGGAGTTTTTTCAATGCCTCAGGTCACCATGCGTCAGATGCTGGAAGCCGGCGTCCATTTCGGCCACCAGACCCGCTACTGGAACCCCAAGATGGCGCCGTACATCTTCGGCGCGCGCGGCAAGATCCACATCATCAACCTCGAGAAGACCGTTCCGCTCTTCAATGACGCGATGAACTTCCTCTCCTCGATCGCGCAGAAGCGCGGCACCGTGCTGTTCCTGGGCACCAAGCGCAGCGCGCGCGAGTCCATCAAGGAAGAAGCCGAGCGCTGCAACATGCCGTTCATGACCCAGCGCTGGCTGGGCGGCACGCTGACCAACTTCCGCACCGTGAAGCAGTCGGTTGCCCGCCTGAAGGAACTGGAAGCCGCTGAAACCGACGGCACCTTCGAAAAGCTGGTCAAGCACGAAGTGCTGGGCCTGCGTCGCGAGCGCGAGAAGCTGGACGCGTCGCTGGGCGGCATCAAGGAAATGAACCGTCTGCCCGACGCGATCTTCGTGATCGATATCGGCCATGAAGACATCGCCATCAAGGAAGCCAAGAAGCTCGGCATCCCGGTGATCGCCGTGGTCGATACCAACTACGATCCGGCCCTGGTCGATTACGCCATCCCGGGCAACGACGACGCCATCCGCGCCGTGCAGCTGTACGCACGCGCCGCTGCCGACGCCGTGCTGGAAGGCAAGGCTGCTGCGCCGAATTCGGCGTCGGTTCGCGAAGAAGAGTTCTCGGCTGAAGCCGGCGACGAAGGCAAGGGCCGTCGCGCTCCGGCCAAGAAGGCCACCGAGAAGAAGGCCGACGCACCGGCCGCTGCACCTGAGGCACCGGCTGCCGAGTAATCGGCATGCAATGCGGCCGCACCATGCTGTGCGGCCGCAGCCCCGACAGGACCCTCGCGTCCCGTCGCTCGGGCCATTGAAGACACCCACGGGGGCGGCCAGCACGCTGCACCGTCTCCTCATTGGCGGAACACTTCCGCCGCACGTATTCGTCCATACGAGGTAATTCCATGGAAATCACTGCTTCCCTGGTTAAAGAACTGCGCGAGCGCACCGGCGCCGGCATGATGGAGTGCAAGAAGGCACTCGTCGAAAACGCAGGCGACATCGACGCCGCGGCCGAATGGCTGCGCAAGTCGGGTCTGGCCAAGGCTGACAAGAAGGCCGACCGCGTTGCCGCCGAAGGCCGCATCGCCACCGCACAGGCTGGCGGCAAGGCCGTGCTGGTCGAAGTCAACTCCGAGACCGACTTCGTCGCCAAGGACGAGAACTTCCTGGCCTTCACCGACGTCGTCGCCAACGCTGCGCTGAACTCTGACGCGGCCGATGCCGACGCCCTGAAGAGCGTCAAGCTGGACAGCGGCGAGACCATCGAAGAGCGTCGCGCTGCGGTCATCGCCAAGGTTGGCGAGAACCTGCAGGTACGTCGCCTGGTCCGCATCGACAGCGCCAACAACGTCGCGGCCTACGTGCACGGCGGCCGCATCGGCGTGCTGGTCGAGCTCAAGGGCGGCGACGCCGAGCTGGCCCGTGGCATCGCGATGCACATCGCTGCCATGAACCCGCCGCACGTCAAGGCCTCCGACGTCCCGGCCGAGTTCGTTGCCAAGGAAAAGGAAATCGAGCTGGCCAAGATGTCTGAGAAGGACAAGGCCAAGCCGGCCGAAATCCTGGAAAAGATCATCAGCGGCAAGATCAGCAAGATCGTCAACGAAGTCACCCTGTATGGCCAGCCGTACGTGCTGAACACTGACCAGACCGTCGAGCAGGCGGTCAAGGCCGCCGGCGCCGAAGTGATCGGCTTCCAGCGTCTGGCCGTTGGCGAAGGCATCGAGAAGGTGGTGGAAGACTACGCTGCCGAAGTGATGAAGCAGGCCGGACTGGCCTGATTCACCGCGTTCGATGACGAAAAAAGCCGCGGCATGCCGCGGCTTTTTTTTGCCCGCACTGCGCGCTGGCGCAGCGCTGTTTGCCGCCAGGCCGCCTGCATGCGCGGCGTATGCAACCGGCCGCAACGCTACAGATGCGCGTGCCGCTTCCGCTAAAAACGAGATGCCGACCAGGCTTTCCAGCGCCCATTGCGCCTGCGTTGCAGCGCGGCGACTGCACTGCGTGGCGTGCCCAACTCAACGACCGCGGCTGTATGCTTGCGATCACTGTCGGCGATGAACCATGCAACCAGACCTCCAGGCCGCCCTGCACTACTGCCGCAACCTGCCCTCGCCGCCGGGCGTGGCGCTGCGCATCATCGAGCTGGCGCAAGACCCCGACGTCGACATGACCACCACGGCCAACGTCATCGGCATGGACATGGCGTTGAGCGCACGCATGTTGCGCGTGGCCAATTCCCCGCTGTACGCCAGCCGGCGCCGCATCGACAACCTGGGCCAGGCACTGACCATGCTCGGCCTCAATGCGACCTTGAGCCTGGCGCTGGGCTTTTCGATGGTCCACGGCGTGCGCAGCACGTTCAAAACGCATCCGCTGCACGAGCGCATCTGGCGCCGCGCCGGCCTGTGTGCGCTGGCCAGCCGCATCCTTGGCCAGGCCTATGGCATCCGCAAGCCGGAAGAGCTGATGCTGGCCGGCCTGCTGCAGGACATCGGCAAGCTGGCGCTGCTGCAGGGCACGCCGGAGATATACGCCCCACTGCTGGAACAGGCCCCCGATAACGCCGCACTGCTGGACGCCGAACGCGAGCATTTGGGCGCCACGCATGCCGAGGTCGGCGCCTGGCTGGCGCATCAATGGCAGCTGCCGCCGTACCTGCAGAACGCCATCGCCCAGAGCGAAGAAGAGCCGGCAAGCCTGGAACCCTTCATGGCCTGCGTGGCGCTGTCCGGGCGGCTGGCCGATATCTGGCTGTCGGCCAGTGCGGCCACCGCTACCGAGCGCGCGCAACAGCAGGCGCAGGATGTGCTGGAGCTCGATGCCGAGCGCTTTGAAAAGGTGATCGAGCGCATTGCCGAATCGCTGCCCGAACTCGAAGCCCTGTTCGATATCCGTGTGCCGCAGCCCGAGCACATCCAGCTGATCTTCGAACAGGCACGCGAGCTGGCCATGCTGCGCAGCCTGCGCGAGCTGCAGGACGTGGCCGAAGCACGCCGGCATGCCGACGAATCGGAAAACCGCATGCGCCACCTGGCCGAACAGGCCAGCCGCGATGCACTGACCGGCGTATTCAACCGCCACCAGCTCGGCACCGCGCTCGCGCATGAGTTCGAACTGGCCACCCGGCAGGCGTGGCCGCTGTCGATCGCCTTCATCGACCTGGACGACTTCAAGCGCGTCAACGATGCGCATGGCCACCTGGTCGGCGACGAGGTGCTGCGCAACTTCGCGCAGACCCTGCAGCGCATGGTGCGTACCAGCGACCTGGTGGCGCGCTATGGCGGCGAAGAATTCCTGGTGATACTGCCCAACACCACCGCCGAGGCCGCGCTGATGGTGATCGAGCGCATCCTGGCCGAAACCGCACGCACACCGATGGCGCAATTGCCCGGCGGGCCGCTGCACATCACGTTTTCTGCGGGATTGGCCACGCACGGTGGCGGCGACCGCCAGTTCGAAAGCATCGAGCATCTGTTGCAGGCCGCCGACACCACGCTGTATCGCTCCAAGCATCGCGGCCGCAACCGCGTCACCGCCTACGATGCGACCGAGGTGCCGGCGCAACCGACACCACGCGCGCACTGAGCAACACGGCACGCATCGCGCAACAAAGGAATTTTTACCACGCCCGGTGACAGGCTTCCGCTAGAATTGCCGGCGTTTGCCGATCCCCCACCCCCGAGGCCTGCCCCATGTCTGAACTTTCCTATCGCCGCATCCTTCTCAAACTTTCCGGGGAGGCGCTGATGGGGGATGGGGATTACGGCATCGACCCCAAGGTCATCAATCGCCTCGCGCATGAAGTGATCGAAGCCCAGCAGGCCGGCGCGCAGGTGGCGCTGGTGATCGGCGGCGGCAACATCTTCCGCGGTGCCGGCCTGGCTGCCAGCGGCATGGACCGCGTCACCGGCGACCACATGGGCATGCTGGCCACCGTGATCAACGCGCTGGCCATGCAGGACGCGCTGGAAAAGCTCGGCGCCAAGGTGCGCGTGATGAGCGCGATCAAGATCAACGACGTCTGCGAAGACTTCATCCGCCGCCGTGCGATCCGTCACCTGGAAAAGGGCCGCATCGCGATCTTCGCCGCCGGCACCGGCAACCCGTTCTTCACCACTGACTCGGGCGCCGCGCTGCGTGCGATCGAGATCGGCGCCGATCTGCTGCTGAAGGCGACCAAGGTCGATGGCGTGTACGACAAGGATCCGAAGAAGCACAGCGATGCGGTGCGTTACGACAGCCTGACCTACGACGAAGTGATCATGCAGGGCCTGGAAGTGATGGACACCGCCGCCTTCGCACTGGCCCGCGACAGCGATCTGCCGCTGCGCATCTTCGGCATGAGCGAGCCCGGCGTGCTGCTGCGCATCCTGCACGGCGCGCAGATCGGCACGTTGGTACAGGGCCGCAGCTGAGCGACACGGTCGGGCCCGGCTGAGACGCCGCGGCTCGCCAGACAGTGACCACACAGCCGCCTCCGGGCGGCTGTGCTGCATTTTCACCATGCAAACTGGGTCAGCCCCGCCCGCCCGGGCCGTGCGCGCCCATGAATCCCGGCGGGCGCCTGCCGGGCTTTTTGCTGCGCTGCGCCGGCTGTCGGCGCCGCTGGCGGCTATAATCGATCAATTACGATTCACCAGGACGTTCGGCGATGCTCAACCAGATCAAACAAGACGCGCAGACGCGCATGACCAAGAGCATCGATGCTCTGCGCCATTCCCTGACCACCGTGCGCACCGGCCGCGCCTCGCCGGCGCTGCTCGACAACATCAAGGTCAAGGCTTACGGCACCGACACCCCCCTCAATCAGGTCGCCAGCATCAGCGTCTCCGAAGGCCGCTCGCTGGTCATCAGCCTGTTCGACAAGGGCATGATCAAGGACGTCGAGAAGGCAATTTACGCCTCCGACCTGGGCCTGACCCCGACCGTGGTCGGCACCGTGATCCGCCTGAACCTGCCGCCGCTCACCGAAGAGCGCCGCAAGGAGCTGAGCAAGTCGGTGCATGGCGAAGGCGAAGACGCCAAGGTCGCCATCCGCAACATCCGGCGCGATGCCAACCAGCAGGTCAAGGATCTGCTCAAGGACAAGCAGGTCACCGAGGACGAAGCGCGCGGCGCCGAAGACGATATCCAGAAGCTCACCGACAAGGCCATCAAGGACGTGGATGAGGTCGTCAAGGGCAAGGAACAGGAATTGATGACGGTCTGACCGTGGCGTCCACTGCCATGCATTCGGAGCCCTCCGCTGCCGCGGTGCCGCGCCACCTTGCCATCATCATGGATGGCAACGGGCGCTGGGCGCAGCGTCGGCGGCGTCCGCGCGTGATCGGCCACCGTGCCGGCGCGCGGGCGGTCAACCGCACCATCGATTTCTGTCTCGACAAGGGCGTGTCGGCACTGACCTTGTTCGCGTTTTCCAGCGAGAACTGGGGCCGCCCGCAGGACGAAGTCGACGCACTGATGAAGCTGTTCCTGCATGCACTCGATCGTGAGGTCGAAGAGTTGCAGCGGCGTGGCGTGCAGGTGCGTTTCATCGGCGACCGCAGCCGCTTTACCGCGCCACTGCGCGACCGCATGGCCGGTGCCGAGCGCATCACCGCGGCTAACACGCGGCTGGTGCTGAGCATCGCCGCCAGTTATGGCGGCCGCCAGGACATCGCCATGGCCGCGCGTGCGCTGGCCGTCGAGGTCGCGGCAGGCCGGTTGCAGCCGGAGCAGATCGACGAAGCCTTGCTGGCCAGCCGGGTCGCGCTGGCCGACCTGCCTGCACCGGACCTGTTCATCCGCACCGGCGGCGACACCCGGATCAGCAATTTCCTGTTGTGGCAGCTCGCCTACACCGAGCTGTGGTTCACCGAAACCCTGTGGCCGGAGTTCGACGCCGGCGTGCTGCAACAGGCTCTGGACGACTATGCCGGGCGCGAACGCCGCTTCGGCCTGACCAGCGCCCAGATCGCCGAGAAGGCGACGGAGACGTCTTCCGCATGACCCAGACCCGTGTGATTGCCGCGCTGATCATGGCGCCGCTCGCCATCTGCGCGATCGTGCTGCTGCCCACCCAGTGGCTGGCGGCGCTGGCGGCGATCCTGTTCCTGACCGGGCTGTGGGAGTGGCTCAAGCTGTCCGGCATCGACGACAGCCTGCCGCGCACCGTGCTGCTGATGCTCAACCTGCTGCTGATGGTGCTGATGGTCTGGGCATCGGTCGGCTCGATGGTGCTGTTCCAGATCGCTGCCCTGGTGGGCGTGGGCTGGTGGCTGGTGGCGCTGCTGTGGCTGCGGTTCTTCAACTTCGGCGCCGACCACGGCAATGGCCAGGCACGCGCGCTCAAGCTGGCCGCCGGCACGCTGGCGGTCCTGCCGGCCTGGGCCGCGCTGGTGCTGCTGCACGCCAATCCCGACAAGGGCAACCTGTGGCTGCTGACCGCGCTGACCATGGTCTGGGCGGCCGACTCGGGCGCGTATTTCGCCGGGCGGCGGTTCGGCAAGCACAAGCTGGCACCGCGGATCAGCCCCAACAAGACCATCGAAGGCCTGCTGGGCGGGCTGGTCGCCGGTATTGCAGTGGCCTGCGCCTTCGGCTGGCTGGCCGGGCTGACCCTGGCGCATGTGCCGCAGCTGGTGCTGGTGGCCGCAGTCGCAGTCCTGGCCTCGGTGCTGGGCGATCTGTTCGAAAGCCTGCTCAAGCGGCATGCCGGCGCCAAGGATTCGGGCACGGTGATTCCCGGCCACGGCGGCGTACTGGATCGGATCGACGGCGTGCTCGCCGCGCTGCCGGTGTTCGCGCTCGGCAAGGAAATTCTCGGATTCTAGGCATGTCAGGTTCTTCTCTTCGTCGGGTCGCGGTGTTTGGCGCGACCGGCTCCATCGGTGCCTCGGCACTGGACGTGATTGCCCGGCATCCGGATCGGCTGCGTGCCAGCGTGCTGTCGGCCGGCAGCAAGGTCGATGCGCTGCTGGCGTTATGCGTGCGGCACCGCCCCGCCCATGCGGTGATCGCCGACGCCGCGTTGTATCCGGCATTGCGCGATGGTTTGCGCGCCGCCGGCCTGACCACCCAGGCGCATGCCGGTGATCAGGCGCTGGACGCGCTGGCGGCCAGCGATGCCTGCGACACCGTGGTGGCGGCGATCGTCGGCGCCGCCGGCCTGTCGTCCACCCTGGCGGCCGCGGCCGCCGGCAAGCGCCTGTTGCTGGCCAACAAGGAATCCCTGGTGCTGGCCGGCGAGCTGCTGACCCGCACCGCGGCTGCGGCCGGCGCGGAGATCATTCCGATCGACAGCGAGCACAGTGCGATCTTTCAGTGCCTGCGCTCCTGCGACGCCAGCCGCGGGGTGCGGCGAGTGATCCTGACCGCCTCCGGCGGGCCGTTCCGCGGCCGCCAGCGTGCGCAATTGGCCGAAGTGACGCCCGCGCAAGCAGTGGCGCACCCAAAATGGTCGATGGGCCCGAAGATCTCGGTCGACTCGGCCACGCTGATGAACAAGGGCCTGGAAGTGATCGAGGCGCACCATCTGTTCGGCCTGCCCGGCGAGCAGATCGACGTGCTGGTGCACCCGCAGAGCCTGGTGCATTCGTTGGTGGAATTCGTCGACGGCTCTACCCTGGCCCAGCTCGGGCTGCCGGACATGCGCACCGCCCTGGCGGTCGGCCTGGCCTGGCCGGAGCGCGTCGAGTCCGGCGTCGGCGGCCTGGATCTGCTGCAACAGGGCCGGCTGGACTTCGAAGCTCCCGACACCGAGGCGTTCCCGTGCCTGCGCCTGGCCTGGGACGCCTTGCGCGCCGGCGGCACCGCGCCGGCCATCCTG
Organism: Xanthomonas sp. NCPPB 2922; assembly: GCF_041520885.1. Lineage (NCBI taxonomy): Bacteria > Pseudomonadati > Pseudomonadota > Gammaproteobacteria > Lysobacterales > Lysobacteraceae > Xanthomonas > Xanthomonas sp. NCPPB 2922. The sequence continues at coordinate 41,591 of NZ_JBGOFY010000009.1, forward strand.
AACGCGGCCAACGAAGTGGCTGTTTCAGCGTTTCTTCAGGGCAAGGTGGGTTTCCTAGCCATCCCTGCGTTGGTCGAACACACGCTGACAACGCTTCAGCGGCAGAATGCCGATACCCTGAATACTCTCCTTTTCGCCGATGCCGAAGCACGCCGAACCACTGAACGCGCCCTCGCCCATCATTCCCTTCATGCCTGATCGAACCACGCTGCCGAGTTGCATCCATGGGTGATTTCATCGGTTCGGTCTGGTGGATGATCGTCAGCCTGGGCGTGTTGGTGACCTTCCACGAATTCGGGCACTTCTGGGTCGCGCGCCGCTGCGGCGTCAAGGTGCTGCGCTTTTCGGTCGGTTTCGGCAAGCCGCTGTGGATGCGCCGCGACCGCCACGGCACCGAGTTCGCGATCGCCGCGATCCCGCTGGGCGGCTACGTGAAGATGCTCGACGAGCGCGAAGGCGAGGTGCACCCCGCCGAGCGTGAGCAGGCCTTCAACCGCAAGACGGTGTGGCAGCGCATCGCGATCGTGGCCGCCGGGCCGATCGCCAACCTGCTGCTGTGCATGGTCATGCTGTGGGCGATGTTTGTGATCGGCAAGCAGGATTACTCGGCCACCGTCGGCCGCGCCGATGGGCTGGCCGCCGCTGCCGGGCTGGTGCCGGGCGAGCGCATCGTGCGCATCGACGGCCGCAGCGTCAGCAGCTGGAGCGATGCCGGCATGCAGTTGACCACCGCGGCCATGGACCGCCGCGACGTGCAGGTGCTGACCGCAGCGGAGGAAGGCGGCAACAGCGAGCACACGCTGCGCCTGTCGCAGCTGCCAGTGGGGTTCGACGAGCGCCGCGTCGCCACGCTGGCCGGCATCGGCTGGCAGTTCATGCTGCAGCCGCCGGTGGTGGACAAGGTGGTCGCCGGCTCGGCGGCCGACGGCGTCCTGAAGCCGGGCGACCGGATCGTGGCCATCGACGGCCAGCCGATTCGCTCGGCCGGCGAAGTGCCCGCCCAGCTCCAGGCGCTGGGCACGCAGGGCGGCACCGGCATGATCGAGGTCGCGCGCGAAGACGACCGGCTGGCGCTGGAAATTGCCCCGCGCAAGTCGCCCGAAGGCCAGTGGATGCTGGGTGTGGGGTTTGCGGCCACCGCGGCGCCGGCCTACGACAGCCGCCAGCAATACGGGGTGTTTGCCGCGGTACCTGCCGCGATCCGCGAAACCGGCAAGATGACCGCCGATTCGCTGGGCATGATGAAGCGCATGCTGACCGGCCAGGCCTCGGTGAAGAACATTTCCGGCCCGGTCACCATCGCCCGCGCCGCCAACGCCTCGGCCGAACGCGGCGTGGACTGGTTCCTGTATTTCCTGGGCCTGCTCTCGCTCAGCCTGGCCATCATCAACCTGATGCCCATCCCAATCTTGGACGGTGGGCACCTGCTGTATTACCTTATTGAGTTGGTCAAGGGCAGCCCGATCAGCGAACGGGCCATGATCGCCGGGCAATATGTCGGCCTCGCGGTCCTGGCAGGCTTGATGGGTCTGGCGTTCTACAACGACATCCTCGGCCTGGTTCCACGATGAAGCTGCTCCACTCTTTCCGCCTGTTGTCGTCGTCATACGCCGGCACCCAGCAACACCCGCAATCGACTCCAACCGGATGTGACATGACGCGTCTTCCCACTCGCCGCCTGCTTGCCCTCGCTCTTGCCGCCGGCCTCAGCCTGCCAGCCGCCGCAGCCCTGGCCGCCGAGCCGTTCGTCGCCAGCGACATTCGCGTGGACGGCCTGCAGCGCATTGCATCCGGCACCGTGTTCACCTACCTGCCGGTGAACCGTGGCGATACCGTGGACGATGGCAAGGTCGCCGACTCGATCCGCGCGCTATACCGCACCGGCTTCTTCGAAGACGTGCAGCTGGATCGCCAGGGCAACATCCTGGTCATCACGGTCAAGGAACGCCCGGCGATCAACAAGCTCACCGTGACCGGCAACAAGGACATCAAGTCCGAAGAGCTGCTCAAGGGCCTGGGCGACATCGGCCTGACCGAAGGCGGCACCTTCGACCGTCTGAGCCTGGACCGCGTGACCCAGGAGCTGACCCGTCAGTACAACAACCGCGGCAAGTACAACGTCGAGATCACCCCGACGGTCAGCCCGCTGGACCGCAACCGCGTCGATGTAGCCATCGCGATCAAGGAAGGAAAGGCGGCCAAGATCCGCCACGTCAACCTGATTGGTACGGAAAAGTTCGCCAACGAAGACATCCTGGAAAACTGGGAATCCAAGGAGCACAACTGGGCCTCGTGGTACCGCCGCGACGACCAGTACTCCAAGGAAAAGATGTCCGGCGACCTGGAGAAGCTCAACTCCTGGTACCTGGACCGTGGCTATGTCGACTTCAGCGTCGACTCCACCCAGGTGTCGATCAGCCCGGACAAGCGCGACATGTTCGTCAGCGCCGGCGTGACCGAGGGTGAGCAGTACAAGATTTCCGAGATCAAGGTCACCGGCGACACTGTATTGCCGCAGGCCGACATCGAGCGCCTGGTGATCCCCAAGGCCGGCGACATCTTCTCGCGCGCCTTGCTGGAATACACCTCCGATGCCATCACCAACACGCTGAGCAACGTCGGCTACGCCTTTGCCAAGGTCAACCCGATCCCCACGCCGAACCGCGAAGACCGCACCGTTGCAGTGAACCTGCAGGTCGTGCCGGGGCCGCGCGTGTCGGTGCGCCGCATCCTCTACAAGGGCAACAGCCGCACCTCCGACGAGGTCTTGCGCCGCGAAATGCGCCAGTTCGAGAACACCTGGTACTCGCAGGCCGCGATCGACCGTTCCAAGATCCGTCTGCAACGCCTGGGCTACTTCGAGAGCGTGGACGTGGAAACCCCCGCGGTGCCGGGCAGCAACGACCAGGTGGACGTGGTCTACAACGTCAAGGAAACCACCTCAGGCAGCTTCGTCTTCGGCCTGGGCTTCTCGCAAGCGTTCGGCGTGACCACCTCGGTGCAGCTGTCGCAGAACAACTTCCTGGGCGGCGGTAACCGGGTGGCAGTGGAAGCCTCGCGCAGCACCTTCCAGCAGCGCTATGCATTCTCCTACACCAATCCGTTCTTTACCGACGACGGCGTGTCGCTGGGCTACAACCTGTCGTGGCGAGAGCTGGACTATTCTGACTTCAATACCGCCCAGTTCAACAGCACGAATGGGTCGGCACAGGTGGTGTTCGGCGTGCCGATCACCGAGAACGATACTGTCTCGGCGATGATCGGCGTCGATAGCAATCAGATCACTACCTTCCCGGGTACGACGCCGCAGGCAATTGTCGACTACATTCAAGCGATCGGCACCGATACTTTCAAGGCCGTGCGGACTGAGTTCGGTTGGGCGCGTGATACTCGCAACGACTTCTTTATGCCGACGCGCGGCATGTATCAGCGTGTTGGCCTGGAAACCACGCTTCCTGGTTCCACCGTGGAGTACTACAAGCTTAATTATCAGATTTCGAACTACTGGCCGATCATTCCTGCGATTGTTCTCAATACGCGGTTTGAGTTGGGCTATGGCGACAGCTACGGCAAGGACAGTTCTGGCGTAATCACCAACGCCGACGGCACCACGCGTCCGGTCACCGCCACCGGCCTGCCCTTCTACGAGAACTTCTACGCTGGCGGTACCAATTCGGTGCGCGGCTTCGAAGACAACACGCTGGGACCGCGCTCGGAGGCGATCAACGGATTCAACCGTGGTCAGCCACTCGGCGGCTCGTTGAAAACGGTGGGCTCGGTGGAAATGTATTTCCCGAAGTTGTTCGACAGCCCGTCGGCGCGCATCTCGGCGTTCTTCGACTTCGGCAACGTTTACAGCGACGTGGATGCTTTCAAGGCCAATGAGCTGCGCGCCTCAACCGGTGTCGCACTCCTGTGGCGCGCCCCGGTCGGCCCGATTTCGATCAGCTATGCGTTCCCGCTGAAGAAGGAAGACAACGACGAAATCGAGCGTCTGCAGTTCACCTTCGGCGGCCAGTTTTAAATCGTACGCAGCAAAACAATGGCGGCCCGACTACTCGGGCCGCCATTGTTTGTTTACACCAGGTCTGTTTTCGGCACTGACTCAGTAGGTGCTGAGGTAGTTGCTCCACACGGTGCCCAGGCAGTCGGCGGTGCCGCTCCAATCGGAGCTGTTGACGCACTGGACCTGCTGGTCCCACAGGCTCTGCGCATTGGCTTGCTGTTCCGAGAAGTCATACGCGGAGGCGGTGCTGACCGCACCCAGCAGGACCAGGCTTCCGAAGACGGAGAGGACAGTTTTCATATGCTTCTTCCCAGGTGTGCCGCACGATTGCGACCACGCAAGGGATACGCCCGGAGTTTTAGTCAGTTGTTGGTTGCGTTTTCTTTTCGTAAAACCAGTGCCTTCATGTTTAGAAGAGGTTCACCTGATGCGTTTGACCGCCAGTGAGATTGCCGCGCAATTTGGTCTGACCGTTGTCGGCGATGGCGCCACCGAAGTCAGCGGTGTCGCCACCCTGGCGCACGCGGGAACAGGGCAGCTGAGCTTCCTGGCCAATCCGCGCTATCGCCCGCAGTTAGCCGAAACGCAGGCGTCAGTGGTGATCCTGCGCGCTGACGATGCCGAGTCTGCGCAGGGCACAGCCCTGGTTGCCAAGGACCCGTACACCGCATTCGCCAAGATCGCCGCGCTATTCGATGTCGCGCCGGTGCGTGCGCCCGGCATCCATGCCTCCGCAGTGATCGACCCGACCGCCACCGTGTCGCCAACTGCGCATGTCGGCCCGTTTGTGAGCATTGGCGCGGGCAGCCGCGTGGGCGATGGTTGCGTGATCGGCGCCGGCAGCATCATCGGCGAAGACTGCGTGGTCGATGACGGATGCGAACTGATTGCCCGCGTTACCCTGGTGACCCGTGTTCGCCTGGGCAAGCGCGTGCGCCTGCATCCCGGCGCGGTGCTCGGCGCCGACGGCTTTGGCCTGGCGATGGACGCTGGCCACTGGATCAAGGTGCCGCAGCTGGGCGGCGTGGTGATCGGCGACGATTGCGAAATTGGGGCCAACACCTGCATCGACCGCGGCGCGCTGGAAGACACCGTACTGGAAGAAGACGTGCGCGTGGACAACCTGGTGCAGATTGCGCACAACTGCCGCATCGGCGCGCACAGTGCGATCGCCGGCTGCACCGGTATCGCCGGCAGCGCAAAGATCGGCCGCTATTGCCTGCTGGGCGGCCACGTTGGCGTGGTTGGCCATCTGGAGATCTGCGACAAGGTGGTCATCACCGGCAAGTCGGTGGTGCGCAATTCCATCCATGAGCCCGGCGAGTACTCGTCCGGCACCCCTCTCACCGACAATCGCACGTGGCGCAAGAATGCCGCGCGCTTCAAACAACTCGATGCGCTGGCAAGGCGCATTCTGGCTGTGGGCAAGGAGAACCAATGAGTCACCCCATTTACGAGCTGCCGATCGACGTCAATCAGATCCAGACGCTGATCCCGCACCGCTACCCGTTCCTGCTGATCGACCGCGTCATCGAGCTGGACCTGGAAGCCAAGCGCATCGTCGGGCAGAAGAACGTCACCATCAACGAGCCGTTCTTTCAGGGGCACTTCCCGACCCGTCCGGTGATGCCGGGTGTGCTGATCATCGAAGCGCTGGCGCAGGCCGGCGGCGTGATGACCCAGCTCGGCCTGGGCCGCGATGCGCTGTCCAAGCTGTTCTACATGGTCAAGGTCGACAACGCCCGCTTCAACAAGCAGGTGGTGCCGGGGGATGTGCTGATCCTGGAGGTGCAGATGAAGCGCCTGATCCGCAACATGGGATGCTATTACGGCGAAGCCAAGGTCAACGGCGAAATCGTGGCCAGTGCCGAAGTCATGTGCGCCGGCGCCAGGGAATAACCCGTTTTTGGAGGTGAGACGATGCGTGATCAGGCACCCTTGATTCATCCCACCGCTGTCATCGACCCTGCGGCGCGGCTGGCCAGCGATGTGCGCGTCGGCGCGTTTTCGCTGATCGGCGCAGACGTGGAGATCGGCGCCGGCACCGAGGTGGGGCCGCATTGTTCCATCCACGGCCCTAGCCGGATCGGCAGCAACAACCGCTTCATCGGCCACGCCGCGATCGGCGGCGAACCGCAGGACAAGAAGTACGCCGGCGAGCGCACCGAACTGGTGATCGGCAACGGCAACGTGATCCGCGAGTTCGTCACCATCAACCGTGGCACCGGCGGCGGCGGCGGCATCACCGTGGTCGGCGACGACAACTGGATGCTGGCCTACACGCACGTGGCGCACGACTGCCATGTCGGCAATCACTGCGTGTTCTCCAACAACACCACGCTGGCCGGCCATGTCACCGTGGGTGACTACGTGATCATCAGCGGGTTTGCCGGCGCGCATCAGTTCTGCCGCATCGGCGCACACGCCTTCCTGGGCATGGGCGCGCTGACCAACGGCGATGTACCGCCGTTCACCATGGTGGGCAGCGACTCGCTGGGCCGCCCGCGCGGCATCAACAGCGAGGGGCTCAAGCGCCGCGGCTTCGATGCCGAGCGGATCTCCGCGATCAAGCGCGCCTACCGCACGCTGTATGTGGCCGGCCTGCCGCTGGCCGAAGCAAAGCTGCAGCTGGCCGAACAGGCGCGCGACAGCGACGACGTGCGAGGGCTGCTCGAGTTCATCGAGGCGGCGGAACGGCCGCTACTGCGATGACCGGAATCGGGAATCGGAAACCGGAACACGCTGCAGGCGCGCACGTTGGTGCGGCCGTCACCGTCCCGGATGCCGCATCGATTCCCCATTCCCCACTCCCGATTCCCGGCGCGCGCATGCGCGCTCCACGTATCGCCCTGATCGCCGGCGAAGCATCCGGCGACATCCTCGGTGCCGGCTTGATCGACGCACTGCGCCGCCGCTATCCCGATGCCGAATTCGTCGGTATCGGTGGCGATGCGATGCGCAGTGCCGGATGCCAGACCTGGTTCGACGCCAGCGAGCTGGCGGTGATGGGCCTGACCGAAGTGCTGCGGCATCTGCCGCGCCTGCTGAAATTGCGCAGCGCCTTTCGCGAGCGCGTGCTGGCGTGGAAGCCGGATGTCTTCATCGGCATCGACGCGCCCGACTTCAATCTGCCGGTGGAACGCTGGCTCAAGCAGCGCGGCGTGCGCACCGTGCATTACGTGAGCCCCTCGGTGTGGGCCTGGCGCGAGAAGCGTGCCGAGAAGATCGGCGTCAGCGCCGACCTGGTGTTGTGCCTGTTCCCGATGGAGCCGCCGATCTACGCCAGGCATGGCGTGGATGCGCGCTTCGTCGGCCACCCGATGGCCGACGCCATTGCCTATCAGGCCGACCGCGAGGCCGCACGCGCCAAGCTGGGGCTGTCGACGTCCAGCACCGTGCTGGCGGTGCTGCCAGGCAGCCGGCATGGCGAGATCAGCCGGCTGGGCGACACCTTCTTCCAGGCGGCCTGGCTGGTCTCCGAGCACCTGCCCAACCTGCACGTGCTGGTGCCGGCCGCCAATCCGGGCTGCAAGCAGTTGCTGGCCGAGCAGTTGTCGCGCAGTTCGCTGCCGGTGATGCGCTCGCACCTGCTCGATGGCCAGGCGCGCACCGCGATGCTGGCCGCCGACGTGGTGCTGCTGGCCTCCGGCACCGCCACCCTGGAAGCGATGCTGGTCAAGCGGCCGATGGTGGTCGGCTACAAGGTTGCGCCGCTCACCTACCGCATCGTCAAGACGCTCGGCCTGCTCAAGGTCAACCGCTATGCCCTGCCCAACATCCTGGCCAACGAAGACCTGGCGCCGGAGCTGATGCAGGACGACTGCACCCCCGAGCGCCTGTGCGTGGCCCTGCTGGACTGGTTCAAGCACCCCGAAAAAGTCGCCGGCCTGCAGTCGCGCTATCTGGCCCTGCATGCGCAGCTGCGCCAGGACGCCTCGACGCGCGCGGCCGAGGCGGTGGCTGAGCTGCTTGAAGGCAGGGAATCGGGAATCGGGAATCGGGAATCGGGAGGAGCGGGGTCATGACGCGCTCAAGCTCGGACCGCGTGATCGTCGTTCCGGCGGCGCAGAACGCGCTGTTTACCGATTCCCCATTCCCGACTCCCGATTCCCGCCTCATTGCCGGCGTCGACGAAGCCGGCCGTGGTCCGCTGGCCGGGCCGGTGGCCGTGGCTGCGGTGGTGTTCGACCCGGCCAAGCCGCGCATCAACGGGCTGGACGATTCCAAGCAGCTCAGCGCCGAGCGCCGTGAGCAGCTGTATGCCCGCATCGTCGACCGCGCGCTGGCCTGGTCGGTGGTGCTGATCGACAGCGAAGAGATCGACCGCATCAACATCTACCAGGCCACCATGCTGGGCATGCGCCGTGCGGTGGAAGGCGTGGCGCATGTGGCCGGGTTTGCGCGCATCGACGGCAACCGGGTGCCCAAAGGGCTGCCCTGCCCGGCCGAGGCATTGATCGGCGGCGATGCACTGGACCGCGCCATCATGGCGGCCTCGATCGTGGCCAAGGTCACCCGCGACCGGCTGATGCGCGAGCTGCATGCGCAGCACCCCCAATACCGCTTCGACCTGCACAAGGGCTACAGCACTCCGGCCCATCTGGCGGCCCTGCAGACCCACGGGCCGTGCCCGCAGCACCGGCGCAGCTTTGCCCCGGTGCGCCGTGCGCTGGGGCTGGAGACCGCCCAAACCGCCTGGGACGTGCCCTGCGCGCCTGCCGATGGACTGCTGCTGGCCGAGTAAGCCGATCCATTGCCGTCTGCAGGTCGCCGGGTCGCCGGGTCGCCGGGTCGCCGCTACAAGGCTCTCGCGCTCGCCACGCAGCTTGCGCATCCACCCGCCTGCACACCGGCGCAACCCGCCGCCGCCTGAACCACCCGCGCCGCCCAGCCCCTGCCCCGCCTGGGCGCGGCGCGTGAACCATGCTGTCAAGCCTTGTTCCACCCGCCCGCCGTCGCTACCCTGACCGCGCATTATTCCGGTCTCGCATGTCCACTTCCCGCTTCGTCCATCTGCACGTCCACACCGAGTTCTCGTTGGCGGATTCCACCATCCGCGTGCCCGAGAAACCGGATCAGGCTGACCCGAAAAAAGCCAAGCAGGCCAACCTGCTGAGCCGCGCGGTCGAACTCGACCTGCCCGCGCTGGCGGTCACCGACCTGAACAACCTGTTCGCCCTGGTCAAGTTCTACAAGGCCGCCGAAGGCGTGGGCATCAAGCCGATCGCCGGCGCCGACGTGATGATCGCCACGCCGGACATGACGCCCTGGCGCATGACCCTGCTGTGCCGCGACCGCGAAGGCTACCTGAGCCTGTCGCGGCTGCTCACCCGCGCCTGGATGGAAGGCCACCGCCCTGAAGGCGGCGTGGCGATCCACCCCGAATGGCTGCAGGCCGGGCATGCCAACCTGTTCGCCCTGGCCGGCCGCGACAGCCTGGCCGGGCGGCTGTTCGCCGAAGGCCGCGCCGACCTGGCCGAGCAGCAGCTCGCCGACTGGCAGCGTGTGTTCGGCGACGGCCTGCACCTGGAACTGACCCGCACCGGCCGCGAGGGCGAGGAGCGTTTCAACCAGTTCGCGCTGCATGCGGCTGGCGTGCGCGGCCTGCCGGTGGTCGCCAGCAACGATGTGCGCTTTCTGTATGCCAGCGACTTTGCAGCGCACGAAGCGCGCGTGTGCATTTCCTCCGGCCGCGTGCTGGACGACCCCAAGCGCCCGCGCGACTACAGCGACCAGCAATACCTCAAGTCCAGCGAGGAAATGGCCGCGCTGTTCGCCGATGTGCCCGACGCCATCGACAACACGCTGGCGCTGGCGCAGCGCTGCAACATCGAAATGCGCCTGGGCACTTACTTCCTGCCCGCCTACCCGGTGCCGGAAGACGAAACCCTGGACAGCTGGATTCGCAGCCAGTCGCGCGACGGTCTGGCCGCGCGCCTGGAAAAGAATCCGATCGCGCCCGGCAAGACCCGCCAGGACTACGTGGACCGGCTCGAATTCGAGCTGGACACCATCATCAAGATGGGCTTCCCCGGCTACTTCCTGATCGTGGCCGACTTCATCCAGTGGGGAAAGAACCAAGGCATCCCGATCGGCCCGGGCCGCGGTTCCGGCGCTGGCTCGCTGGTGGCGTGGGCGCTGCAGATCACCGATCTGGACCCGCTGCCGTACAACCTGCTGTTCGAGCGCTTCTTGAATCCTGAGCGCGTGTCGATGCCCGACTTCGACATCGACTTCTGCATGGACCGCCGCGACGAGGTGATCGACTACGTCGCGCGCAAATACGGCCGCGAGCGGGTCAGCCAGATCATCACCTACGGCACCATGGCCGCCAAGGCGGTGGTGCGCGACGCCGGGCGCGTGCTTGGCTTCACTTACGGTCTGGTCGACAGCGTTGCCAAGCTGATCCCCAACATCCTGGGCATCACGCTCAAGGACGCGATGGGCGAAGGCAAGGACTCGGAGATGGCTTCGCCGGAGCTGATCCAGCGCTATCAGGTCGAGGACGATGTCCGCGACCTGATGGACCTGGCGCGCCAGCTCGAAGACCTCACCCGCAACGCCGGCAAGCACGCCGGCGGCGTGGTGATCGCGCCCGAACCGTTGAGCGAATTCTGCCCGCTGTTCGCCGAACACGACGAAGGCGGCCGCGGCAAGAATCCGGTCACCCAGTTCGACAAGAACGACGTAGAAGAAGTCGGCCTGGTGAAGTTCGACTTCCTGGGCCTGCGCACGCTGACCATCATCGATTGGGCGGTGAAGGCGATCAACGTGCGCCACGCACGTGCCGGCATCGACCCGGTCGACATCACCGCCATTCCGCTGGACGATGCGCCCACCTACAAGGGCGTGTTCGCCTCGGGCAACACCGGCGCGGTGTTCCAGTTCGAATCCTCGGGCATGCGCCGCCTGCTCAAGGACGCGCGCCCGGACCGCTTCGAAGACCTGATCGCGCTGGTGTCGCTGTACCGGCCCGGCCCGATGGACCTGATCCCGGACTTCAACGCGCGTAAACACGGCCAGCAAGAGATCATCTATCCCGATCCGCGCACCGAAGCGATCCTGAAAGACACCTACGGCATCATGGTGTATCAGGAGCAGGTGATGCAGATGGCGCAGATCGTCGGCGATTATTCGCTGGGCGGTGCCGACCTGTTGCGTCGTGCGATGGGCAAGAAGGTGCCGGCCGAAATGGCCAAGCACCGCGAAATTTTCCGCGAAGGCGCGGCCAAGGGCGGGGTGAGCGCGCAGAAGGCCGATGAAATCTTCGACCTGATGGAGAAGTTCGCCGGCTACGGCTTCAACAAGTCGCACGCCGCCGCCTATGCGCTGGTCAGTTACCAGACCGCCTGGCTCAAGCGTCACTATCCGGCCGAATTCATGGCGGCCACGTTGTCCTCGGATATGGACAACACCGACAAGGTGGTGGGCTTTCTCGACGAGGTGCGCAACCTCGGCCTCACCGTGCTGCCGCCGCGCGTCAATGAGTCGGCCTACATGTTCGAGGCCGCCAGCCCCGACACCATCCAGTACGGCCTGGGCGCGATCAAGGGCGTTGGCCAGGGCGCGTGCGAGGCCATCGTCGAAGAGCGCCTGCGCAACGGCCCCTACACCACGCTGCTGGATTTCTGCATGCGCGTGGGCACCGCAAAGCTCAATCGCCGCACGCTGGAAGCGATGATCAACGCCGGTGCGATGGACGGGCTGGGCAAGAACCGCGCTTCGTTGATGCTGCAATTGCCGGAGGTGATGAAGGCCACCGAGCAGATGGCACGCGAACGTGCCTCCGGCCAGAACTCGCTGTTCGGCGGGCCCGACCCGAGCGCGCCGGCGATGCGCCTGGACCTGCCCGAAAGCAAGGAATGGCCGCTGGGCCAGTTGCTCACCGGTGAACGCGAAACACTGGGCTTCTACCTCAGCGGGCATCCGTTCGATCCGCATCGCGAAGAAGTGCGAGAGCTGGTCGGCTGCGACCTGAGCGCGCTCGACAAGATCCTGGCCTCGCAGCAGCGCGGCGGCGGTGGTGGCGGCGATGGTGAAAAGCGCGCCTGGCGTCCTGAAGTCAGCGCCATCCTGGCCGGCCAGGTGGTGGGCGTGCGCCGCAAGGGCGACAGCCAGGTGTTCGTGCAACTCGAAGATGGCCGCGGCCGGGTGGAATGCAGCGCGTTTTCCGATGCGATGGCCGAGTTCGGCCACCTGCTCACCCGTGACCGCATCCTGATCATCAAGGGCGGCCTGCGCGAGGATGAGTTCAACGGCGGCTACAGCCTGCGCATCCGCCAATGCTGGGACTACGAGCAGATCTGCGCCGACCACGCGCAGCGGCTGTCATTGCGCCTGGATCTGCGCGAGAAACAAGCCTGGTCCCGTATCGACACGTTGCTGGCCAAGCACCGCCCCGGCAAGACGCCGCTGCGCCTGGATCTGCTGCTGCGCTCGCCGGCCGGCGGCGTGGCCGGCATGCTCGACCTCAACGGCAGCCACTCGGTGCGCATCGACCAGCAACTGATGGACAGCCTGCGCGCCGACCCTGCCGTGCGCACGCTGAAGGTCAAGTACAGCCCGCCGTGGGCGCAGTGAATCGGGAATCGAGAATGGGGAATCGCAACAGCAGAGCAGCCAGCCGCCCTGCTTTGATTCCCGATTCCCCATTCCCGATTCTCCCAACGCCCCCGTACGGGCCGCAGACACCGCTTCAGCTACACTCCCCGCCTTACGTTGACGACGCCATTGCATGAATCCTAACTACCTCGACTTCGAGCAACCCATCGCCGATCTGGAAGCCAAGATCCAGGAGCTGCGCAAGGCCAGCACCGGCCCTGCAGTGAATGTCGATGCGGAAGTGCGTGCCTTGCGCGACAAGCTGCGCGTGCGTACTGCGCAGATTTTTCGCGACCTGTCGGCCTGGCAGGTATCGCAGCTGGCGCGCCATCCGCAGCGCCCGTACACGCTGGACTACATCAACACCATGTGCGACGAATTCCAGGAACTGGCCGGCGACCGCGCCTATGCCGACGACAAGGCGATTGTCGGTGGCCTGGGCCGCATCGATGGCCGCCCGGTGGTCATCATCGGGCACCAGAAAGGCCGCGATACCAAGAGCAAGGTGGCGCGTAATTTCGGCATGCCGCGCCCGGAGGGCTACCGCAAGGCGCTGCGCCTGATGAAGCTGGCCGAACGCTTCCGCCTGCCGCTGCTGACCTTCATCGACACACCCGGCGCCTACCCCGGCATCGGTGCGGAAGAGCGCGGCCAGTCCGAGGCGATCGCACGCAACCTGATGGAAATGGCCGAGCTGAAAGTGCCGGTGATCTGCACGGTGATCGGCGAAGGCGGCTCCGGCGGCGCGCTGGCGATCGGCGTGGGCGACCGCACCCTGATGCTGGAATACGGCACCTATTCGGTGATTTCGCCCGAAGGCTGCGCGTCCATCCTGTGGAAGGATGCCGCCAAGGCCAAGGACGCCGCCGAACAGCTCGGCCTCACCGCCAAGCGCTTGAAGGGCCTGGGCCTGGTCGACAAGGTGATCCGTGAACCCACCGGCGGCGCGCACCGCAATCCGGAACAGATGGGCAAGCGGCTCAAGGCCGTGTTGCTCAACGAACTGGACGCGCTGGAAAAAGTGCCGGTGGACGCGCTGATGCAGCAACGCTACGAGCGCCTGCGCAGCTACGGTGCCTACGAAGGGCATTGAGTCACTGGTCATGATCGCCGCGCGAATGCGCGGCCACGGAATGGAATCCTTGCACCGATGAGCCCTCTCCTGCTGCTGTCGCTGGTTCTGCAAGCCGCCTGCTGCGTACATGTCGTGCGCAGCGGCCGCCCGCTGTACTGGATCTTCCTGCTGCTGGCGTTTTCGTTGCTGGCGGTGCTGGTCTACGTGTTCGTAGCGGTGATTCCAGACCTGCGCAACGACCCGAGTGCGCGCCGCAGCCTCAAGCGCGTGCGTAGCAAACTGGACCCACAACGCGAACAGCGCGACGCCTCGCGCCGTCTGGACGTGGCCGACACCCCGGAAAACCGCCGCCAGCTCGCCGAAACGCTGCTGGCCCAAGGCGATTACGCGCAAGCCGCCGACCACTTCCAGGGCGCGCTGCGCGGCTTGTATCGCGACGATCCGCACCTGATGCTCGGGCTGGCCAAGGCGCAGTTCGGGCTCGGCCAGCCGGCCCAGACACGCCAGACCCTGGACGCGTTGATCGCAGCCAATCCCACCTTCCGCTCGCACGATGGGCATCTGCTGTATGCCCGTGCGGTAGAAGACAGCGGCGACATCGACGCCGCCCTGCATGAGTACGAAACGCTGGCGCAGGGCTACCCGGGCGAAGAAGCGCGCGTGCGGTATGCACAGCTGCTGCAGCGCACCGCGCGTACCGACCAGGCCAAGGCAATGTACGAGCAGGTGCTACGCCACGCTGGGGCCTCGCCCAAGCATTACCAGCGCGAACAACGCGGTTGGGTCGAGCTGGCGCGCAAGGGCTTGAGCGAGTTGGGCCCCACGGCGTAAGCGCTGCGTTGCACTTTCCGCCGCAGTGATTGCAAGGCGATGCGTTGTGATCGCCCCTACGCATCTGTTTTCTCGCAAGATCGATCGCCACGCCCGATGGCCTGGCGACGTCGCCGCCAGAGTGGCCCTCAGAACGGCTTGGCCAGCACCAGCCAGATCACGCCCACCAGCAACACCACCGGCACTTCGTTGAACAGGCGCAGCGCGCGCCCGCTGGGCAGTGCCCGGCCCTGGTCCACACCCTTCAACCAACGCCCGGCCACGATGTAGTGCGCCAGGATCAGCGCGACGGCAAACAGCTTGGCGTGCAACCAGCCGCCAGCCACCATCGTGGGGAAATCCGGGATCACCCGGTAGCCTAGCCACAGCACCGCGCCCAGCAGCAGCGCCAGCCCGAGCATGCTGTGACCGAATTTATAGAGCCGCCGCCCCATCAGCACCAGGCGCGCACGCACGGCGGTGTCGGTGTCGGTGCCGGCTTCGGCGATGTTGACCAGGATGCGGGGCAGATAGAACACCGCGGCCATCCAGGCGATGACGAACAACAGGTGGAAGGTCTTGATCCACAAATACAGGGTCATGCGCTGGCTCCGCTGGCTCGCGTAGGATGGCCCGCATTTTCACCTATCCGCTGGCGCGAAAGCGCATCCGCATGCACAAGCCCGACGACAAACAGTACGACGCCACCTATTTCACCCGCTGGTACCGCGATGCGGGGCTGGCAGACCCTGCGCGCCTGCGGCGAAAGGTCGCACTGGCCGTTGCCCAGGCCGAGTACTACCTGGAGCGCCCGATCCGCACCGTGCTCGATGTGGGCTGCGGCGAAGCCGCCTGGCGTGCACCACTGCTGGCGCTGCGCCCGAAGCTGCAGTACCTGGGGTTCGATAGCAGCGAGTACGCGGTGCAGCGCTACGGGCGCAGCCGCCAGATCCACCCGGCCCGCTTCGGCGACTTTGCCTGGTTGCGTCCCTGCGCGCCGGTGGATCTGCTGATCTGCTCGGACGTGCTGCATTACGTGCCCACGCGCGAGTTCAACCAGGGCCTTCCCGGCCTGGCCGAGATGTGTGCCGGGGTGGCCTTTCTGGAAACCTTTGCCGAAGAGGACGCCTTCGAAGGCGACCATGAGGGCTTCCAGGCGCGGCCGGCACGCTGGTACCGGCGCCGCTTCGCCAGCGTCGGCTTCACTGCGCTCGGCTCGCATTGCTGGCTGTCGCCGCAGCTGCGGGGCGAGGCAGCGGCGCTGGAACACAGCTGAGCAGGGCCGCCGCGCGCTCCACCCGACCGCACGCTGTCCGCGTCGCGTTAGCGCAGTTGACTTGACGGCCTCTACCGTCCGCAGCCCCATTAAGGTGCAAATGCGCCAAACCGGGTATGCTGCGCGGCAGCAAAGAGCCGCACGGATGGGTGGAATGCTTTATCAACTGCATGAGCTGACCCGCAATCTGCTAGCCCCCTGGGTGCATCAGGCCCAGGCGAACGCCAAGATGTTTTCCGACCCCGACAGCCTGTGGGCCTCGCTCCCGGGCGCCGAGCGCATGGCGGCCAGCAACGAGCTGTTCCATCGCCTGGGCAAGGAATACGAAAAGCCGGCCTGGGCGCTCGACGATGTCGAGGTGGATGGCCACTCGCTGCCCATCATCGAACGCGAGGTGCTGAGCAAGCCGTTCTGCCGCCTGCTGCGCTTCAAGCGCTTCAGCGACCATGTCGAGCTGATCGGCACGATGAAGCAGCAACCGGCCGTGCTGGTGGTGGCGCCGTTGTCTGGCCACCACGCCACGCTGCTGCGCGACACCGTGCGGACCCTGCTGCGCAACCACAAGGTCTACGTGACCGACTGGGTGGACGCGCGCATGGTGCCGCTGGAAGCCGGCGCGTTCCGGCTTGAGGACTACATCGCCTACATCCAGGAATTCATTCGCCACATCGGTGCCGAGCGCCTGCATGTAGTGAGCGTGTGCCAGCCCACCGTGCCGGTGCTGGCGGCGGTGTCGCTGATGGCGTCCAACGATGAGCCCACCCCGCGCTCGCTGGTGATGATGGGCGGGCCGATCGATGCGCGCCGCAGCCCGACCCAGGTCAACAACCTGGCGACCGAAAACGGCATCGAGTGGTTCCAGAACAACCTGATTCACACCGTGCCGTTCCCGTATCCGGGCCATGGCCGTCAGGTGTATCCAGGCTTCCTGCAGCACGCCGGCTTCCTGTCGATGAACCCTAACCGGCACGTGATGTCGCACTGGGATTTCTACACCGACCTGGTCAAGGGCGACCTGCAGGATGCGCAGGCGCACCGCCAGTTCTATGACGAATACAACGCCGTGCTGGACATGCCGTCGGAGTACTACCTGGACACCATCCGCGTGGTGTTCCAGGAATTCCTGCTGCCGCAAGGCAAGTGGAAGGTGGATGGCCAGCTGGTGATGCCGTCGGCAATTCGCAACACCGCATTGCTGAGTATCGAAGGCGAGCTGGACGACATCGCCGGCCTGGGCCAGACCGAAGCCGTGCACGATCTGTGCACCGGCATCGACGCGGCGCACCGTCGCCACCTGGTGGTGGAAGGCGCCGGCCATTACGGCATCTTCAGCGGCCGTCGCTGGCGTGAGGTGGTGTACCCGCAAGTGCGCGAGTTCATTGCCCGCTACGACGCCGACCCGGTTGGCAGCCGCGACCCGGCCACCGTCACGCCGATCCGCAAACGCGGCAAGCGCGCCTGATCGCCGCCGTAGGCGCTCCCGGTCTTTCGATCGGGAGCGCTTTTTTATGCCTTTTTTCTAGCAACACTTCCGCGTGAGCGCGTTGGTCTGCAGCATGCGTTTGGCTGCTGTTGATCGGGCTTCACAGTGCATGGTTGGTCGCGCATGGCCTGCAGACTGATCGCCTGGTTCTAGCGTCCATCAAACCATCGTAGCGGCGCTGGCTGCGTTGTCGTTCGGGGCACGTGCACCGAGGATCACTGCCCTGCACTGCAGGTCGCCCGTGGCCTTGCCGTAAAAACACGTCAACAGCGACGGCAATCATCACGGTGATCCAGGCATTGGCACTGCCGTCGCAAGCGCCATCGCACCTCTTCGCCGAATGCGAAACGACCTCACGCGCGAATGCACTCAGCCCTCGCCGCTCTTGACCAACAGATGCTTGGCCAGCATGCCGTGCAAGCTGCCAAGTCCACGCGCCAGGTGCAGCGTTGCGAACAACAGCAGGACGCCGAGCACGCACACCGGCACCGACAGCCATCCACTCGCATACGCCGTGTCGCCGAAGGAAAACAGCACGCCGGTATCCAGCAACGCCAGCAGCGGTGCTGCGGCAAAGCCCAGCGACAGTGACAACAAGGTCACGATCACGGTGAAGTAGATGCTGCCCAGCGGCAGCATCAGCAGGAAGTACAGCATCGTGCTCCAGGTGCGCGCGTCGGTGAACATTGCGCCGATGCGCTGCAACCAGCTACCCGGGATGCCCGGATGTGGCGGCCGACGCGGCATGCGCACGCCCAACAGGGTTTCCACCACCCGCCCTTCCACCAGCGACAGCAGCCGCACCGAGCCGAAGAACAGCACCAGCAGCGGCACGCCAATGATCAAGATCAGCAACCCTGCCGACAGACTCGCACCGGTGACCACCCAGCTGAAATAGAACACGCCGGTGACCAGCGACAACAGCAGATAGAACAGCGCGCCATAGGTACGCGGATCGGCGGCCACGCCGAAGAAACTGCCGATCCACGAACTCCGCTTGGGCGGCAGTGGCGAGCGCAACGCACGTGTCACTGTGACTTCGGTTTCGCGGTAGATCTCGGCCACTTCGTCGGGCGCGCCGTAGCTGCCGGCCACACCGGCAATCACCTCGGCCTCGCTCTTGCCGGCTTGCTCGGCCAGTTCGGCGCGCAGGTATTCCTCGGCGTCGTAAAGCGCGTCCTGAATCATCGCCGGGTCCGCGCCGGCCAACGCGTGACGCAACTGCGTGAGGTAATCGGGAATGGTGGTCGGCAGCGGACGCGGTGGCGTAATCGTGTTCATGAGTGGGTCCCTTCCAGCACAGAGTCGACGGAATCGCGGGTGGCACGCCAGGCGGCCGTCCACGCGCGCAGGCAATCACGCCCGGTTTCGGTAATGCGGTAATAACGACGTGGCGGGCCGGACGCCGATGGCTCGACATGGCTCTGCAACAGCCCGGCCCCTTCCAGGTTGCGCAGCACCGGATACAGCGCGCTCTGCTTGCCGCTGAGCACACCGTCCAGCCGCTCCAGCCGCTTGGCGATGAGGTAGCCGTACAGCGGCGCATCGGCCTGGGCCAGCACCGCCAGCAACGCCAACGACACCGTGCCGGCGCTGAGCTCCTTCTGAAATTTCTTCAGATAAGCATCCGGATCGTTCATTGCCACCTCCGCACTAGGTCGAAGGCAATGCTATGTAGAAGTTGGGTATAGCGAATGTGCCGATAGTCATGTGGCGGGAATCGGGAGTGGGGAATCGGGAATCGCAACGGCGGTACACGTGATCTGTCAGTCGCGCGGCAAATCCACGCTTGTGATGTTCTGACGCATACGCGCTTTATGTGCGTAGGGCCCGCTTTCTTTTTAATCAGTCGACCTAGGCGACGACTGCACGCCTTTGCAATTCCCCATTCCCGATTCCCCATTCCCGATTCCCGGCCTGTCGCGCTCGCATTGCCAAACCCAAGTACGTTCATGAGCTTAGAACCTTTGGGTTACTGCCTTTCCTGTACGGCTCCACTACAGTCGGTGACCCCTGTGCCGATAAACCTCGCTCAGGTGGTTTTCACTTTTTGATGGGGTAACAAGATGCGATTTGCGCGTTCGGCACGGCCGTCCATGGCTGACACTTCCTTTGGCGCCACCAAGTGCCTGTGCCTGGCGATCGGGTTGTCGCTTCCGGGCGTGAGCGTTGCGCAGCAGGCGCAGACAGCCGCGCCCGCGATCGAACAGCCGCAGGCCGAACCGGCCAAGACGCCGGCACCGCCCGCCCCCACCGGTTATCCGCTGGAAGCGCAGGGCTGGGGTGCCAAGCAGGGCGGCAACATGTGGCAGGTGCGCTGGGCCGAAGACTGGTCGTATCTGAAAGACCCCTCCAAGCGGAAGAGCCCGTTTGATCCGCTCAAGTTCATTCCGTTGAGCGAGTCCGGCGATGTGTATCTGACGCTCAACAACGAACTGCGCGTGCGCAGCAACACCGTGACCAACCCCGGCCTGATTCCGGGCAGCCACTCGCAGCAGCAGTATCTGTTCCGTGCGTTCTTTGGCGCCGACCTGCACGTGGGCGAGCACTTCCGTCTTTACACGGAACTGGCCCATGGCAGCCTGGACGGGCGCAATGAAGGCGCCAAGACCGGCACGCAGGAAAACAACGCGATCCTGCAGCAGGTGTTCTTCGACGTGAAGGGCCAGGTTGCCGAAACCGACCTCGGCCTGCGCGTTGGCCGCCAGGTGTTTGTGGACGGGCCGACCACCTTGATGGCACTGCGCGACAACACCGACATCTTCGTGACCTTCAATGGCGTGCGCGCCTGGGCGATCGGCGAGAAGACACGTGTGGACGTGTTCGATTTCAACTTCAACCTGGATGGCACCGAGGGTTTGGGCGATGACCGCATCGACCGCTCGCGGCATTTCCGCGGCGTGGTGGGCGGCTATCGCCTGCCGACAGCCAAGCCGATGTATCTGGAGCCGTTCTTCTATCAATTTCGCAACGACAACCAGGTGTGGGGCCGCCAGACCGCCGAAGAAAATCGCAATTACTACGGCCTGCGGTTGTGGGGCAACGTGGGCAAGCTGCGCACCGATTCGTTCGTGACCGTGCAGCGCGGCAGCTTCGGCGGACGCGACCTGCGCGCCTACATGGCCAGCACTTCCAATGCCTGGACGTTGAGCGACAGCGGCTGGAAACCGCGCCTGGGCTTCCATAGCGAAATCGCCTCCGGCGGCGGTGGCACCTCCGGCACCGGCACCTTGCGCAACAACAATTTCCTCTACGGCAACACCATCTATTTCAGCTGGGCCACGTTCTTCGGCCCGGTCAATCTGGTGACCGCCGCGCCCACATTCACCTTCTCGCCCACCTCCAAGATCACCGTGAATCTGGAGTGGGAAACCCTGTGGC
Source organism: Xanthomonas sp. NCPPB 2922 (assembly GCF_041520885.1). Classification (NCBI taxonomy): domain Bacteria; kingdom Pseudomonadati; phylum Pseudomonadota; class Gammaproteobacteria; order Lysobacterales; family Lysobacteraceae; genus Xanthomonas; species Xanthomonas sp. NCPPB 2922. Next base: position 62,223 of record NZ_JBGOFY010000009.1, read on the forward strand.
GGCAGACCACCAGCGATGCCATCTACAACAACCAGGCACGCGCCTACGCACGCACGCAGAACACCGGCGAGCGCCGTATCGGCACCATGCCGCGCATCAACGCCACCTGGAACATCGACCCGAACTGGTCGGTGACCTTCCGCGCCGAGCATCTGATGGCCGGCCCGGCACTGGAAAAAGCCGGCTACGGCGACTCCACTTTCGTGATGGGCTGGTTGAACTTCCGCTTCTAGGCAAGCGCGGCGCACCGCCGCACGATGCTGATCACACCGCGCAGCCGCCCGGAGCATTCCTGGCGGTTGTTGCGTGATCGGCAGCAGCGTTGCCTGGCGATGAGCAACACGGGCGCTGCGGTGATCGCCACGCAGTGCGCGTCAGCAGCGCGCTTGCACGCATCGATACCGAAGCCACGCAGTGCACGCACTGCCGCGATTCACTGTAGCGATACGGCCGGTGGATTCGCCAAGGCACTGCCGGCCATCGGGAACTGCAGGATCGCTTGCGTATGGCGCGCATAACGCGGCACCTGCACGGTCTGCCCTTGCGCTGCAATCGTGATGGCATGTGCTGGCCGCACCAGTTCGTCCGGGAGCTCCTGCAGGCGCTGCACGAGCGGGCGCGCATCAGGGTGCTCGCGTAGCCACAGCACCACGCCAATCAACCGCATCGCCGCGGCAGTGTCCTGCAACTGACGCTGATAATGCCACCATCGCTGTACTGGGCGTCCGCCAACACACACCCGACGGCGTTGGCCACGCAGGCAACATCCTTCGCAGGCGGCGGCGCCAGGGCACTGCCGTCAACCCGTGCATCCTGCACCAGCTGCTTGCGTACGGCATCGCTGCAGGCCCAGGTGTAGTTGGGCGCTGTCAGTGCACGCGTGCGCTCGGCATCGAAAAACAGCACAGCGCGGTCGTACCAACGCTGCGCGCGTTGGTCCATTTCGCCGTGCATTTGCGCATATACCGCATCGACGATCCTGGCCTCGCCATGCAGCGCGCCACACAGGCTGCTGTCCTCGACGCGCAACGGTGCAAACGCGCTGGCGCACTGCGCCGGCAGGGCCACGTTGACAGGCAGTTCGCTGAGCATGCTCGCAAACAGGTCGGCATTGCCGCGTAACATCGCTCCACCAATCATCGTGACGATCAAACTCTCGTCGCTGCGCAACAACACGCGCGCCACCTGTGCATCGCTGCAGACAGCGGCCACCGCCTGCGCCTGGCGCCCCTGCACGAAGTCCAGTGCGTGCTGGGTCATCGACAACGTCAATCCCTGCAGTTCCGGCAGCGGCGAGTCGATACGGCGAGGAAACGGATCGCGGTAGTAGGCATGCTGCGAGAAACTCGCCATACGTGCCAGCAACGGCGCCTGTGGCGCCAGCGCAGCGGCATAGCTGCGCGATTGCGCTCGCACCTGGGCCAGGCATCCGGACGCGGCCCAACTGCACTTGGGCGGCGCAGTCGCCGGCCACGCCGGCGCGCGGGGATAGCGGCTCAGTTCACTGCGAAATCCGCTTGCGACCGGGGTGCGCTGGAAGCGCTGCAGGTCGCGCGCCAGCACCGCTGCCTGTTCCTCATTTGGAATCGTGTACGGCGATGCCCACAGCGCGACAAACAGATTGGACCCCGCCGGCGGCGCGGGCCGTGGCTGACGCAGTTGCGCCAGCGCCTGCTGCTGGGCCTGCGGGATCGGCCAGCGCGCCGAGAGCGCATAGGCTCCCACCAGCAACGCAACCACCACACCCACCGACAGCAGGGCCCATTTCAAGAACGTTGCGAGCATGGCAGCCACCTTCCCTGGAGAAGGCTGGCATCTTGGCGGGGGCCACCTACCGGATGCGTTTGCCCGAATGGCGGCTGTACCGCACCACGCTACCGACGCGAACGCGCCACGCGCTGGCCGAACCACACACCCACCGGCCGCAGGCGAATGCCTACAATGCGCGCATGTCTGAATCCTCTGCTCCGCATCGTCCGTCCGTGCAACGGGTCTTCCTGACCGGCCTGCTCACCTTGCTGCCGGTCTGGCTGACCTGGGTGGTGGTGAAGTTCGTGTTCTCGCTGCTGTCTGGCATCAGCAGCCCGTGGGTGGTGCCCTTGTCCGGACGCATTGCGGCCTCGTTCCCGCATTACCTGGGCTGGATCACGGCGCTGTGGGTGCAGAACACCATTGCGCTGATCGCCACGGTGGCGGTGATCCTGTTCGTGGGTGTCCTGAGCCGGCGCGTGATCGGCCAGCGGCTGCTGCGCTGGTTCGAAGCGATCATGCGGCGCATTCCGTTGGCCAGCGTGGTCTACGACAGCGCGCGCAAGTTGCTGGACATCCTGCAGACGCAGCCGGGTAGCACGCAACGTGTGGTGCTGATCGACTTCCCGCATCGCGATATGAAATCGGTCGGCCTGGTCACCCGCGTGATCAAGGAACAGGGCACCGGCCGCGAGCTGGCCGCCGTCTATGTGCCGACCACGCCGAACCCCACCTCCGGCTATCTGGAGATCGTGCCGGTGGAGCTGCTCACGCCCACCGACTGGACCGTGGACCAGGCGATGAGCTTCATCATTTCCGGCGGTGCCGTGTCGCCGGAGACCGTTCCATTCACCCGGACTGCGGACCGCTGACGCCATGACACACGTGCGTACCCTCGACGATCGTGCGGTACGGCTGTTCATCGCGCTGGCGGCGTTCTTCTGCGTCAACGCCGCACTGGCCGAGTTCATCGGCGTCAAGATCTTTGCGCTGGAAGACACCCTCGGCATCGCGCCATTGAACTGGAACCTGTTCGGGCAGACCGGCTCGCTCAGCTTCACCGCCGGCACCTTGCTATGGCCGGTGGTGTTCATCATGACCGACACCATCAACGAGTTCTTCGGCAGCCGCGGGGTGCGTTTCATCTCATGGGTGGCGGTGGGCCTGATCGGCTACGGCTTCGTGTTCGCGTTTGCGGCCATCGCGCTGGCACCGGCCGGCTGGTGGGTCACCGCCGCGCAGAGCCAGGGCGTGCCGGACTACCAGGCCGCCTTTGCGGCGGTGTTCGGGCAAGGCCTGTGGACCATCGGCGGCTCGCTGGTGGCGTTTCTGTTCGGGCAGTTGATCGATGTGTCGGTGTTCCACCGCATCCGCCGCGCCACCGGCGAAAAACACGTGTGGTTGCGCGCCACCGGCTCCACGGCGGTGTCGCAGCTGGTGGACAGCTTCGTGGTGATCTATATCGCCTTCGTGCTGGGCCCACAGCACTGGTCGATCGACCAGTTCCTGGCGGTGAGCACGCTCAACTACCTCTACAAGATGGGCTTTGCGATCGCGCTGATTCCGTTGCTGTATCTGGCGCGCCGCGCCATCGGCGCCTACCTGGGCGCCGAACGCTCCGAACAATTGCGCGAAGAAGCTGCCGCCGATTGAGCCAGGCGGCTGCGACGAGTGACCGAACCTGGCGTCGTCAACGCTTGCAGCACAAGCCGTGCGGCACGTTATCGCACCGCAGCATTTATTCCTCACGCGGCGCCCTGCCCGTGCCGTGCATGAATTGCACGCGCGGGCCATGACCCTGGTGGCTGGCCGTAACGGTGCGGATCGGGCAAGCTCCCCGCTCGCTTGTTTCCGGAGCCGGTAATGCCGCTTAGCTTTTCCCGCCTGCTGTCCCTGGCCATGGCCGCCGTGTTGAGCCTGTCGCTGGCCGCACCGGCCGATGCAGCCAAGAAGAAGACCGGCAAGGCACAGACCTCGCAAACGCGCGCGAAGGCGGGCAAGGCCAAGAAGTCCACCAAGCCGGCCAGGAGCACCAAGGCCAAGGCCAAGCCACGCGCGGTGGTGGCACCGGTGGTGCAGAGCAAGGCACAGCAACTCACGCTGCTGTACGACCAATACTGGGATGCCTCGCTGAAGCTCAACCCGTTGCAGGCCACCTTCCAGGGCGAGAGCCGCTACAACGACCAGCTGCCCAACTTCCTGTCGCCTGCGTTCCGCCAGCAGTCGCACGACTTCACCACGCTGTGGCTGGCCAGGGTGGAGGCGATCGGCCCGGATGGGCTCAGCGGGCAGGACCTGCTCAGCTACCAGATCTTCGTGCGCGATGCGCGCAGCGCCCTGGCGGCCGAGCAATTCCCGAGCTGGATGTTGCCGATCAACCAGTTCTACAACATCGCCAGCATTGCGGTGGTCATGGGCTCGGGCACCGGCGCGCAGCCGTTCAACACCGTCAAGGACTACGACAACTGGTCGCGCCGCGCGCTCGGCATCCCGGACCTGTTCGACCAGGCCATCACCAACATGCGTGCGGGCATGCAGGCCGGGGTGGTGCAGCCCAAGGCCTTGATGGAAAAAGTGCTGCCGCAGCTGGACGCCATCATTGCGCGCAGTGCTGAAGAAAGCCTGTTCTGGGGGCCGATCCGCAACCTGCCCGCCGACATGCCCGAGGCCGACAAACAACGCATCACGGCCGAGTACAAGCGGATGATCGAGTTCCGCATCATGCCGGCCTACCGCGCACTGCGCGGCTTCATCGCCACCGAATACCTGCCGGCCTGCCGCGACACCGCGGGGCTGGCCGCGCTGCCCAACGGCGCCGCCTGGTACGCCTACGACGTGCGCCAGAGCACCACCTCCGACCTGACCCCGGCACAGATCCACCAGACCGGCCTGGACGAGGTGGCGCGCCTGCAGGGCGAGATCCAGAACGTGGCCAAGCAGGTCAAGTTCCGCGGCAACCTGCCCAAGTTCTACAAGTTCATGCAGACCGACAAGCGCTTCGTGTTCCGTAGCGAGTCCGAACTGCTGGACGCCTACCGCGGCCTGCAGAGCCGCGTGCAAGCCGCGGTCCCCCGCCTGTTCGCCACCCAGGGCATCCCGGCCCTGGACGTGCGCCCGGTGGAGCCACAGCGCGCGCAAGCGGCGGCCAGCGGCTCGTACATGCGCCCCAACCCGCACGACAACACGCCGGGCATCTTCTACGTCAATACCTCCAACCTGCCCGCGCGCCCGCGCTGGGAGGGCGAAAGCCTGTTCCTGCACGAAGGCGTGCCGGGCCATCACTACCAACTCGGCCTGCAGCAGCAATTGACCGACCTGCCCAAGTTCCGCCGCTTCGGTGGCGAGACCGCCTTCATCGAAGGCTGGGGCCTGTATGCCGAATCGCTGGGCCGCGAACTGGGGCTGTACCAGGACCCGTACAACTACTACGGCTACCTGCAGAACGCGCTGCTGCGCTCGATCCGGCTGGTGGTGGACACCGGCCTGCATAGCCAGGGCTGGACCCGCGCGCAGGCCATCGACTACATGTTGCAGAACTCGGCCGTCACCCGCGAAGACGCCGAGGCGGAAGTGGACCGCTACCTGGCCATTCCCGGCCAGGCGCTGGCCTACAAGGTCGGCGAGATGAAGATCAGCCAGTTGCGCGAACAGGCGCAACGCGAGCTGGGGCCGCGCTTCGATGTGCGTGCCTTCCACACCGAAGTGCTCAAGGACGGTTCGGTGCCGCTGGAGATCCTGCAGGACAAAGTGCAACGCTGGATCGCCACGCAGAAAGGCTGAGCACGCTCAGCCAGCCGTACGCGCCGCCACCAGTGCGGCGATGTCGGCCGGCGTGGTGCGGCAGCAGCCACCAATCAAACGCGCACCGGCCGCATGCCATTGCGCGCGTTGCGTCGCCAGTGAACACGCCACTGTGGTTCCCGCATGCCAGCGCTTGTCGCTGGCGTCGTAGTGCTCACCGGAATTGGGATACACCACCAGCGGCAAGCTGGTGAGCGCGGCCAGCGACTGCAGCGCGGCGGTGACCTGCTCGATCGCAATGCAATTGATGCCCACCGCGACCACCTGCGGGCACGCGTCCAGAGCCGGAATCACTTGCGCCAGTGGCGTGCCATCGCTCAGATGCGCGGCATCGCGCAGGGTGAACGAAAACCACGCATGCACCTGCGGGAACTCCTCCAGCAACAGGCGCAGCGCGGTGATCTCACTGGCCGAGGGCAAGGTTTCGCAGGCCAATAGGTCCACGCCGGCATCCACCAGCGCCGCGATGCGCGGGCGATGGAAGTCGAGCATCTGCGCCACCGGCAGCGCGTAGTCGCCGCGGTATTCGGAACCATCCGCCAGATAGGCGCCATACGGCCCCACCGAGCCGGCCACCCACAGCGGCGCCGCCTGCGGATGCGCGGCCAGGTGGTCCGCGCGCGCCTGCGCCGCCAGCGCCACGCTGCGTGCGATCAACGCCTGCGACTGCGCCAGGCCCAGTCCGCGCGCGGCAAAGCCCTGCGGCGTGGCCTGGTAGCTGGCGGTGATCGCGCATTGCGCACCGGCGGCGAAGTAGTCGCGGTGCACCTGGTAGATCAGTTCCGGCTGCTCCATCAACACCCGTGCCGACCACAAGGCGTCGTTGAGATCACAGCCGCGCTGTTCCAGTTCGGTGGCCAGCGCGCCATCCAGCACCACCTCACCGTCGCGCTGCAAGACATCACTGAAGGGCGCACCTGCGCGCGGTTGGCGGGGCACAACGGTCATGGACGCACTCTCCGGGCTGCAAGCCTTTGGGTCACTGCATGGGCGCCGTAACACAGCGCCACAAAGGGAATCCCGCACCACAGCGCAATGCGCTGCTGCGGGTCAAACGCCAGCCCAGCGCAGGCCAGCACGCACAGCGCGCCACCAATCAGCGGCGTCCACGGATACCACGGCGCGCGGTAGGCCAGGCTGTCCAGTGCGATGCCGTCACGCAGCAGCTGGCGGCGGAAACAGTAATGCGAGGCGCAGATGCTCAGCCACACCACCACCACCGCAAACCCGGAGACTGCAGAAATCGCCACGAACACGGTGTCGGCCGCGTACACACCGGTCAGCAGCGCCAGCAGCCCGCCAAGCATGCTCAGCACCAGCGCAGGCAGCGGGATGCCACGCCGGGTCAGCCGCGCAAAGCGTGCCGGCAAGGTGCCCTCGTTGGCCAACGACCACAGCATGCGGGCCGCCGCATACAACCCGGAGTTGGCCGCCGACAGGATCGCGGTGAGGATCACCGCGTTGAGCAGACCTGCGGCATACGGAATGCCCAGCAGCTCGAAGGCGCGCACGAACGGGCTGGTCTCCACCGCCGCCGCGTGCGCCGGCAGCAACGCGGCCAGCACCAGCACGGTGCCGACGAACAGCACCACCAGACGGATCAACGTGGCGCGGATCGCCAGCGGGATTGCGCGTGCAGGCTGTGCGGTTTCGCCGGCTGCGATGCCGATCAGCTCGGTCCCGGAGAAAGCGAAATTCACCGCCACCATTGTCATCAGGATCGGCACGGTGCCGTGCGCAAACCAGCCATCGGCGCGCAGATGGCGCACTCCCGGCGCCGGGCTGCCGTCGGCCAGCGGCAGCCAGCCGACCACTGCCGCGCCGCCCAGCACGATGAACACCACAATGGTCACTACCTTGATCAGCGAAAACCAGAATTCGCCTTCGGCAAACCAGCGTGCCGACACCATGTTCAAACTGAAAATCAGCACGCAGAACAGCAGGCACCACGGCCACGCCGGGCTGTGCGGAAACCAGTACTGCATGCAGAACGCGGCAGCGGTGAGGCTCGACCCCAACGCCACCGTCCAGGTGAGCCAGTACAACCAGGCCACCACGTAGCCGGTGGCAGGCCCCAGATAGCGCGCCGCATACACATGAAACGCGCCGGTCTGCGGCATCGCCACCGCCAGCTCGCCCAGGCACTGCATCACCAGATACACCACCAGCGCGCCGATCAGGTACGCCAGCACCGTACCCAGCGCACCGGTGCTGGCGATGATGTAGCCGGTGTTGAAGAACAATCCCGTGCCGATCACACCGCCCAGCGACAGCATCACCAGATGGCGCACCTGCATGCTGCGCTGGAACTGCGGTGCGTCGGTGGACGAGGGCTCGGACATGCGTGGTTCTGATCGGTGGCGCCCCATCCTGCCACGCACGTGCAGGCGAGCACAGCCATGCGATGGTGAGCTGTGACGTGGCCCTGCCGCTCAGCGGCATGCGGGTATCCTGACGACTCGTTTTTGCCAGCTTGCCGCCATGCCATCCTGTGATCGCACTTACCACGCGGGCTCCCGCATCATCGATGCCCTGCCGCTGCCGCGCGCAGTTGAATCTCTCAAGATCGGCGCGCTCCGTGCTGCCGCTGCCGCGCGCTCCATCGAGCGCAAACGCCTGCGCACTGAACGCTGCGGCCTGTCGATTCTGTCGCCACTGGTTATCGCGCCGCAGGCCACCGCCAGGAGCGCCGCATGATGCTCGCCGGGATCCACCACGTCGCGATCATTGCCGGCGATTACGCACGTTCCAAGCAGTTCTATTGCGAGATCCTCGGCCTGCGCGTGCTCGATGAGCATTACCGGCAGGCGCGCGACTCCTGGAAGCTGGACCTGGCGCTGCCGGACGGCGGGCAGATCGAGCTGTTCTCCTTTCCGGGCGCACCCCTGCGCCCCAGCCGCCCGGAGGCGCGTGGCCTGCGCCACCTGGCCTTCCGCGTGCAGGATCTGGATGCGGCCGTCGCCCATCTCAACGCGCACGGCGTGGTCACCGAAGACATCCGCATCGACGAGTACACCGGCCGCCGCTTCACCTTCTTTGCCGACCCGGACGACCTGCCGCTGGAGTTGTATGAGTGGCGTGAGGCGAGTGCCGATCGCTGCTGAAGCAGCACACGGAAGGTTGTGAGCCCCGCCGGCCGGGTACGGTCGCGCCCGCCAGGCGCACCGACTTGGATGAATGCATGCCGCAGCGCGGCTTTCCGCCTCCATACTCCACGGTATACATTCGCGATCAGGCCGCCGACGGTGGCCACTGCACTCCCTGGGAGGGGACACATGCGCAAGACCTTCAAGACCCTGATCGTGGCCCTGCCGCTGGCCGCCGCCTCGCTGCTGGCCCAGGCCGCCGACTCGCCGGTGGGCCGCTGGAAGACCATCGACGACGAAACCGGCAAGCCCAAGTCAGTGGTGCAGATCGAGCAGGCCGCCAACGGCACGTTGAGCGGCAAGGTGGTCGAGATCCTGCAATCCAACCATGGGCCCAACCCCACCTGCGACAAGTGCGACGGTGCGCTCAAAGGCAAGCCGATCAAGGGCATGACCATCCTGTGGGGCCTCAAGCCCGACGGCACCGCCGTGTGGGGCGGCGGCTCGGTGCTCGACCCGGCCAAGGGCAAGACCTACAAGGCCAAGATCACCCTGACCGACAGCGGCAAGAAACTGCAGATGCGCGGCTATGTCGGCATTGAAGCCCTGGGCCGCACGCAGACCTGGATTCGCGAGTAAGCCAGCGGGCATAGGAATCCCGGTGGCGCGCAAGGCGCCACCGTTTGAATCGCAATGCGATCCAGCAGCCAGCGGAGCGCAGCCTGAGACCGGCAGCCGTGCAGTAGACGCCAACCAGCGCGAAGTACACCGATCTTCTGCCACCCGCAGATCTGGCGATCCGCCATCGGCGTGTCACTGCAGATGACTCCAACTGCCTAGTACCCAATCGCCTGGGATGAACCGCTCGGACGCAGGACGTCCGCGGCTGTTCGCTAGCGGATCCTTCGCGCGCCACGCGTAGCCCCTGCTTTATGTCGCGAAGAAGAAACGAAGCACCATCCCGATATACGAAACAACAGCACAACGCGTGCTTGTCAAGCGAGCACAACAGTGAGATGAATTAACCACTGGTTAACCAACCATTGAGGTTTTCATTGCGGTGACGCAAAGCGCTCCCGCATCACTTTGTCAGTTTGGAGAGAGAGCATGACCCATCACACCTGGCGGCTGACGCCGGCGCCGCTGAGCCTGGCCCTGGCTGCCGTGCTGTCCGCGTTTGCAGCCACGGCAACTGCGTCTTCGCCCGATCCGCAGACCACCGCCGACCAATCCGCTCCAGATCAGGCTGGCAACGCGCCGGACGCCAAGCAGCTCGACAGCGTCATGGTGACCGGCTCGCGCATCGGCCGGGTTGGGTTTGATTCGCTGGAACCGGCCACAGTGGTGGGCGCCGAATATATCCAGGGGTACGGCTTTACCAATATTGCCGACGCACTGTTCATCCAGCCCAGCTTCGGGGCTGGCGCAACCTCCCGCGGCGACCAGTCAGGCTACGGCGCAGGTGTCAATTTCATCGGGCGCTTCGGGCTGGGCTCTAACCGCCAGCTAACGTTGGTCAATGGCAGGCGTTTTGTGACCTCCAACCCGCCAACCGTGTTCGGTCCAGCTGGCGGCGGCACGCAGGTGGACCTGAATGTCATCCCGACCATCCTCATCGACCAGGTCGAGACGATCGGTGTTGGCGGTGCACCCACTTACGGCTCGGATGCAATTTCCGGTGTCAGTAATCTGATCTTGCGCAAAAATTTTGACGGTGCCGAAGTCCGCATGGGCTATGGGCTGACCGACCGCGGCGACAACGAGCGCTTTAACTATTCCGCCCTGCTTGGCAGCAATTTTGGCGAGGGCCGCGGCAACATCACGATTGCGCTGGATGCCGACAACAGCCAGGGCGTGCTCGGTACCGCACGCCGTTTCTACCGTGATGCCTACTCGACCCGCGCAAACCCGTCCGCCAGCGCGATCGCCAATTTCCAGCCTGGCCGCACGCCGGCTAACGACGGCCGCGTGAATCCTGGCATTGGCTTCAACACCGGCCCCAACGATGGCATCCCCGGACGCGTGTTGATCCGCAATCGCCGGATCAGCGACATGACGTGGGGTGGACTGTTGTTCCCGTCCGATGCTGGAACCGTGCGCGACGCCAGTGGTCAGCTACGCGGGTTTGGCGCCAATGAAGATCAATTCGTGCAGTTCGATCGCAACGGAAACCTGGTCAACTACAACCCCGGCACCAACTTCGGCATCAGTGATGCGTCAGGCGGCGACGGCGTGAACCTGCAGGAAACTACGCAGATCATTTCCGATCTGGATCGCAAGACGGTATTTGCACTCGGCAACTATGATTTCACTGACCAGGTCTCCGGTTTCTTCGAGGCCTCGTTCTACACCTCCACCGCACGCGAACTGGTGGACCAGAACGTTTACAACGCCGCTGGCTTCGGCGTTGGCTCCGTGGATGGCAGCGGCGATCAAAGCGGCTCGCTCAACTTCAACATCAACAACCCGTTCCTCACCGAACAGAATCGCCAGACGCTGCAGAACCTGGGCGTGGAGGACTTCGTTTTGTCGCGCTCCTCGCGCGACCTGGTGCAAAACCAGTCCAGCACCGACACCAACCTCTGGCGCGCTGTGGTTGGCCTGCAGGGCAGCTTTGATGCAGCAGGCCGCGGGTTCAACTGGGAAGCCAGTGTCAACCACGGCGAAGGCAACTTCGACTACTACAACGACAACCTGATCCAGCAGAACTTCATCAACGCGATCAATGTCACCCGCAATAGCGCCGGGCAGATCGTCTGCGACAGCAGCGCCGCAGGCACAACCGTCGATCCGAATTGCGCCCCCTTGAATTTGTTCGGCGAAGGCGTGGCCTCACGTGCCGCACGCAACTATGTGATTGCCCCGACCCACGCCGAAGCACAGATGAAGCAAACGGTCTTCAATGCCAACATCACTGGTGCAATCATCGACCTGCCCGGCGGCGAGTTGCGCTTCAATGCAGGGTACGAGCGCCGCAAGGAAGAAGGCAGCTTTACGCCCAGCACCTTCGAACGACTGGGCCAGGGCCGCTCGGTTCCCATCGCGGCCGCATCGGGTGAGTTCACCACCAATGAATACTTCGGCGAGATCCTCGCGCCGCTGGTGAATCCGGACGCCGGCATTCCCGGCCTGCACCGGCTGGACCTGACCGGCAAGATTCGCCGGGTCGAAAACACGGTCAACGGCTGGTTCAGCGCCTACACCTATGGGCTGCAGTACGAGCCTTTCCAGGGCGTCCAGTTGCGCGGCAACAAGACACGTTCGTTCCGAGCGCCATCCATCGCCGAGCTCTATACCAGCCAGCAGCCTGCGTATTACTTCATCCCCGAGCCCTGCAGTGCTGCACAGATTGGCAGTGGCCCTCGCCCAGGCGTACGCGCGCGCAACTGCCAAGCGTTCTTCGATTTCTACACCAATGCCGATCCTGCCTCGTTCGAAGAGGCGCCGAGCAGCCAGCTTGGCTCGGTCAGCGGCAATACACGCTTGCAGAACGAGCAAGCAGAATCGTGGACCGCCGGTATCGTGCTGCAGCCGGAATGGGTCAAGGGTCTGCGGATCGCGGCGGACTGGTACGACATCCAGATCACCAACTCGGTCACCACCCTGTCGGAGGAGGACATCACCTCAGGCTGCTTCGATAGCGACACCTTCAATGCCAATGACGTGCCCAACGCGAACAATTTCTGCAGCCTGATCACGCGCAATCCACAGACCGGGGTCGCCAACAGTATCCGGACCGAGTACACCAATGGCCCATACACCAATTTCCGCGGCTGGACCGCCGAAGTGAACTATCGCTTCGATCTGGCCGATGTGGACTGGGGCAAGGGCATCGTTGACCTGAGCTTCTACGGCTACTTCCCCAAGACCCTGGAAAGTGCCGCTGCGCCCGGGATCCCGCCGGACGAAGCGGTTGGCGAGATCGATAATCCCAAGCGTCAGTTCCAATGGAACGCGCGTTACATGACGAGCCACTGGAATCTCGGCCTCAGTGCCAATTACTCCAGCAGCGTGGTGTATGACCTCACCGATACCGTTGAGACACGCGCCCCACTGGGCGTCCCGAGCTATACGTCCTACGACGCAAACGTGGGCTACGCCTTCGATACGCACACCAGCGTCAATCTCGCAGCGCTGAACGTGACCGACAAGCTGGTCGCCTTCCCCAACGTCTACGACGGCCTGGGCCGGCGTTACATGTTCACGTTGAATCATCGTTTCTAGCAGTGGGAAGGCCCCAGCCACCCGGGGAATAACGCCCGGGTGGCTGGCGGTCGGGGCTGCCGCTCCCGGCAGTGGGCTGCGGCGCCTGGACCCGTGCGCAGCCGTGCGATAATCACGTGTCCCCCGCATTACGCCCGCCATGACCCGCACCGCACTCGTCACTACCGCCCTGCCCTATGCCAATGGGCCGCTGCATCTTGGCCATCTGGTCGGTTATATCCAGGCCGACATCTGGGTGCGCGCGCGCCGGTTGCGCGGCGACAAGACCTGGTTCGTCTGCGCCGATGACACCCATGGCACGCCGATCATGCTTGCGGCTGAAAAGGCGGGCGTCACGCCGGAAGCCTTCATCGCCAACATCCAGGCCAGCCATGAGCGCGATTTCGCCGCGTTCGGGGTGACCTTCGATCACTACGATTCGACCAATTCGCCGGTCAATCGCGAACTCACCGAAGCCTTCTACACCAAGCTCGAGGCCGCCGGCCATATCAGCCGCCGCTCGGTGGCGCAGTTCTACGATCCGGCCAAGGGCATGTTCCTGCCGGACCGCTACATCAAGGGCATCTGCCCCAACTGCGGCAGCGCCGACCAGTACGGTGACAACTGCGAAGTCTGTGGCGCGACCTATGCGCCGACCGAGCTGAAAGAGCCCAAGTCGGTGATCTCCGGCGCCACGCCCGAGCTGCGCGATTCGGAGCACTTTTTCTTCGAAGTCGGCCATTTCGACGGCTTCCTGCGGGAGTGGCTGGATGGCGACGTGGCATTGCCGGGCGTCAAGGCCAAGCTCAAGGAATGGCTGGATGCCGAAGGCGGCCTGCGCGCGTGGGACATCTCGCGCGACGCGCCGTATTTCGGTTTCCAGATTCCCGGCCAGCCCGGCAAGTATTTCTACGTCTGGCTGGACGCGCCGATCGGCTACCTGTGCAGCTTCAAGACCCTGTGCGCGCAGATGGGCGAAGACTTCCAGGCGCATCTGGCGGCCGGCACGCAGACCGAACTGCATCACTTCATCGGCAAGGACATCGTCAATTTCCACGGCCTGTTCTGGCCGGCGGTGCTGCATGGCACCGGCCACCGCGCGCCAACCCGGCTGCACGTCAACGGCTACCTGATGGTGGACGGCGCCAAGATGTCCAAGTCGCGCGGCACCTTCGTGATGGCGCGGACATTCCTGGATGTCGGCCTGGAGCCGGAGGCGCTGCGTTATTACTTCGCCGCCAAATCCTCCGGTGGCGTCGACGACCTGGACCTCAACCTGGGCGATTTCGTTGCGCGGGTGAACGCGGACCTGGTCGGCAAATTCGTCAATCTGGCCAGCCGCTGCGCCGGCTTCATCGGCAAGCGCTTCGACGGCAAACTGGCCGACGCGCTGCCCGATCCGGCGCAGTACGCGCGCTTTGTCGAGGCACTGGCGCCGATTCGCGAAGCCTACGAGCGCAATGACCCGGCCAGTGCGATCCGCCAGACCATGGCGCTGGCCGACGAGGCCAACAAGTACATCGACGACACCAAACCGTGGGTGATCGCCAAGCAGGAAGGCGCCGATGCGCAACTGCAATCGGTGTGCACGCAGGGCCTGAACCTGTTCCGCCTGCTGGTGGCCGCGCTCAAGCCGATCCTGCCGCGCACCGCCGCCGAGGCCGAGGCCTTCCTGTCGGCACCGATGACCAGTTGGGAGGACGTGAGCCGCCCGCTCACTCGCCATGTCATCCAGCCCTACACCGCCCTGTTCACCCGCATTGACCCCAAATTGATCGACGCCATGACCGACGCTTCCAAAGACACGATGGCCGCACCTGCGGCACCGGCTGCGACCACCGCCAGCGCTGAAAAGGTGGCCAAAATCGATGCAAAAGCGGCTACGCCGGCCAATCCCCCCGCCTCCGTCGCGAATCCAGGTCTTATTGGCATGGACGATTTCGCCAAGCTCGATCTGCGCATCGGCAAGGTGCTGGTGTGCGAAGCGGTGGAAGGCTCGGACAAGCTGCTGCGCTTCGAACTGGATGCCGGCGAGCTGGGCAAGCGCCAGATCTTCTCGGGTATCCGCGCAAGCTACGGCGAACCTGAAACGCTGGTCGGCCGCAGCGTGGTGTTCATCGCCAACCTGGCCCCGCGCAAGATGCGCTTCGGCATCAGCGAAGGCATGATCCTCTCGGCCGGCTTCGACGGCGGCGCCCTGGCGCTGCTGGACGCCGATGCGGGCGCACAGCCGGGGATGCCGGTTCGGTGAAGCAGGGAATCGGGAGTGGGGAATCGGGAATCGCAACGCACGCGGCCCTGTCCCTCACGCCTGCTCGGCTTCCACAGTGCAACGCAGCGCGAACGACACTCTGACAGCAGACGACGCATTTCCCACTCCCGAATCCCCAATCTCCGCCCCAATGCAACTCGCCCTGTTCGATTTCGATCACACCGTGACCACCTGCGACACCTACGCGCGGTTCCTGCGCCAGGTGGCCAGCCCGGAACAGCGGGCGGCGGCACGGTGGCAGGTGGGGCCCTGGGTGGCGGGTTATCGGCTCGGGCTGGTGTCGGCGCCGCGCCTGTGCGGGCGGGTGACGCGGCTGGTGTTCACGGGCCGCGCCCTGGACGAGATGCAGACGCACGGCGCCAGCTATGCACGCACCGACCTGCCGGGCGTGTTGCGCCCGGAGGTGATGCGACGCATCGACTGGCACCAGGCCCAAGGCCATGAGGTGGTGCTGGTCTCGGCATCGCTGGACCTGTACCTGCAGCCGTGGTGCACGCAGCATGGCCTGTCGCTGATCTGCAACCAGCTGGAGCACGCGGCCGGCCGGCTCACCGGCCGCTACGCCGATGGCGATTGCGGCCCGCACAAGGCTGCGCAGATTCGCCTGCGCTACGCACTGGCGCAGTACGACTGTGTGCATGCCTATGGCGACAGCCGCGAAGACCGGCCCATGCTCGCACTGGCGCAGCAGCGCTGGTACCGCGGCCAGCAACTGCACTGACACGCCGCGCAATGCCCACCTCGCTCCCCACGCTGGTCGAACGTCTGGACCGCCTGTTGCCGCAGACCCAATGCGGCCAGTGCGGGTTCGACGGCTGTCGCCCCTATGCGCAGGCGATGGCCGAGGGCAAGGCCACGATCGACCACTGCCCGCCCGGCGGCGATGCGGGCGCGCGGGCGCTGGCGCAGGTGCTGCAGGTGCCGGCGCGCCCATATGACCGCAGCCGCGGCACCCATCTGCCCCCGCAGGTGGCCTGGATCGTGGAAGCCGATTGCATCGGCTGCACCAAGTGCATCCAGGCCTGCCCCGTGGATGCCATCGTAGGTGGCGCCAAGCATATGCACACGGTGATCGCCCCGCTGTGCACCGGTTGCGAGCTATGCGTGCCGGCCTGCCCGGTGGATTGCATCGAGCTGCGTGTAGTCGGTTAAGCGCAGCGGTCGAAAACGGCCGCGCAGGTCCGCAGGCATAGTCCGCGCCTATTCGACGATGTCCGCGCCCTGGCCGCCAACGGCGATGCCGAGCAGACGGAAGACGGAATGACGGCATCGCCCAAGCGCATGAACCACGCGCCCCAGGGCCCTCTGCGCCTTCGCCTCTACGTGGCGACACGTCGTCAGATCCCCGAATGCCGAAGGGCACTGAGTGAAGCCGGGGGTGGCGAGACCCACATCGCTGAACGCGGTTGTTCGCCCGCTCCAGGCATCAGTATCAGCACCAGTTCCCCACCCCCGCCAGCCTGCCCGCGTCACCCCGACGACACCACGCACCGGCCACGTGCGCCGATCACTGTCACAGACGCTCGCCGCCCGCTCATCCTCCGACGTCAGGAACCCCCTGACGCCTCCCGCCGCATCCGTGCTGCGGACGCGCTCGTATCAGGTCAGGACTGTCATCGAGGAACGCGCCGATGCGCCTGCCCGCCGCCGTTACCAAGCTCGCCACGCTTTGCCGCCCCACACCGCCGTTGCTGCTATTGGTGCTGGCCTGCCTGCCGTTGGGCGCTGCCGCCGCGGTCACCCGCGTCGACGGCGATGCCTTCGATGGCGACAGCGGTGCGCTGCGCTACCGCGAGTCGCATTGGCTGCTCGATGACGGCGGGCGGTTGGTGCTGTACCGCTGCAAGGACGGGCAGCCTTTCGCGCGCAAACAGGTCGATGGCGGCAGCAGTGCGCCCAATTTCAGCCTGGTCGATGGCCGCGATGGTTATCGCGAAGGCGTGCGGCAGCGCGACGGTGTGCGCGAGATGTACCAGCAGCTCCCGGGCAAGCCGGAACGCCGCACCGCACTGCCGGCGACCGAGACGCCACGCGTGATCGATGCCGGCTTCGATGCGTATCTGCGCACGCACTGGGCCGCCCTTGGCAGCGCTGCGCAGCAGGTGGAATTCGTGTTGCCCAGCCTGCAGCGGCAACTGACGTTCCGCGTGCAACGCATCGGCGAAACCGCCGGGCAGCGCCGCTACAAGGTCAGCCTGGATGCCTGGTATGGCGCGGCGCTGCCGGCCCTGGAAGTCACCTACGCCATCGCCGACAAGCGCCTGCTCGAATTCCGTGGCGTGGGCAATCTGCGCGATGCCAATGGCCGCTATCCGCGCGTGCGCATCGTGTTTCCCGACACACCGGCGCAGCCGGCCAACGCCGAGTCGCTGCGCCAGGCCCGCGAGCAACCGCTGGTTGCGCGATGCGACGTGCCGTGAGCACCGCCGCCCTCTTCACACCCGCCCACACGCGCTTGCGTACAACGGCCCGGGCAGCCCTTTCCCCTGCAGGAGCATCGTCATGGCCAAGGCCTATCTCTGGATCAACGCAGTGCTCTATGTCGTCCTGGCGATCTGGTGCACCCTCTCGCCAAGCAAGACCGCCACGGCGGTGGGCTACACGCAGCTGTCGCCGGCTGGCCAGTCCGAATACCTGGTCATCTATGGCGGGCTGCAGTTGGGCATGGCCTTCCTGTTCGGCTATTTCGCCTGGATCGATCAACCGCGCACCGGCCTGCTGGTCGCACTGGCGTTCTACGTGCCCATCGTGCTGTTCCGCACCGTCTCGCTCTCGCGCCTGTGGCCGGTCTCCGCGCCAACGGTGGCACTGGCGGGTGTGGAAATCCTGCTGCTGCTCGCCGCCGTGCTGCTGTGGTTCAAGCACCGATGAAAGACTCTTTCGGCTCAGTCCGGTACGATCGGCGCCACCTCCGCCAACGCCCGACCGCATGAGTGCCATTCCTGGCCACGACGACGATGAGACCGGACGCCTGCTCACCGCAACGGCGGGCGGCGACCGCCACGCCTTCGAAGCGTTGTACCGGCAAACCTCGCCCAAGCTGTTCGGGGTGTGCCTGCGCATGATCCCGCAGCGCGCCGAAGCCGAAGAAGTGCTGCAGGACGTGTTTACGCTGATCTGGCACAAGGCCGGGCAGTTCGACCCGAGCCGTGCGCGCGGGCTGACCTGGCTGGCGATGATTGCGCGCAACAAGGCCATCGACCATCTGCGCGCCACCGCGCCGCAGCGCCGTAACGTGGCGTTGGACGATGCCGGCGAACTGCGCTCGGCCGATGCCTCGCCGTTGGAGCGCGCCGAACGCCTCACCACGCGCCGCCGCATCGATCACTGTCTGGCCGAACTGGAACCGCCACGCAGCGAGCTGATCCGCACTGCGTTCTTCGAAGGTATTACCTACGAAGAACTGGCCGAGCGCACCGATACGCCGATTGGCACGGTCAAAAGCTGGATCCGCCGGGGTCTGGCCAAACTCAAGGCATGTCTGGAACGATGAGCACGCCCTTTCCCATCGACCAGGAACCACCCCGCGACGTGCTGGCCGGCGAGTATGTGCTGGGCCTGCTCAGCGCCGACGACCGTCTGGCCGTTGAGCAGCGCATCGCCACCGATGCGCAGTTCGCGCAGGCAGTGGCGCAATGGCAAGAACATCTGGCGCCGCTGCTGGAAGAAATCGCCGCGGTGACACCGGCCGACCAGGTCTGGACGCGTGTGCGCCAGGCACTGGGCTTCGACACACCGTTGCATGCGGTGCCCGCATCCGGCGTGCAGGCAGCGGCGCCACCGGCATCGGTTCCGCTATGGAACAGCGTGCGCTTCTGGCGCTGGGCCAGTGCCGGTGGCCTGGCCACTGCAGCGGTCTGTGTGCTGGCCTTGCTCAGCGTGCGCACCCCGCCGACCGCGCCGCCGTCTGGCCCGGTGCAGAACACGCCGATCGTGCAGACACCGCCGGCCAAGCCCCCGGTCACTCCGCCGGCAACCGGCATTGCGATGACCTCCACACTGGCCACCGCCGATGGGCGCCCAGGCTATGTGGCGTTGATGGATGCCGACAAGCAGGTCATCACCGTGACGCCGCTGGATCGCACCGCCACCGCCGGCAAGGTGCCGGAATTGTGGCTGATCACCCCCGATGGCAAGGCGCACTCGATGGGCGTGTTCGACGACCAGCGTGCGCGGCGTGCGTCCATCCCGGCGCCGTTGATGCCGATGCTCAGCAACGAGGCGATCCTGGCCGTCACCCTGGAACCACCGGGTGGTGCGCCGGGCGGCGTGGCCACCGGCACCGTGGTGGCCAAGGGCGGCATCAGCACGTTGGCCATGGCGCCTTGATCGCCTGAGTGCAGCGGCATCCGTCAAAGGATGCCGCTGGCAGCGTCATTGGCAAACACCTCGCGCGCCGTCGTCCAGCAGCACGGACCATGCCCACGCACGGCATCGTTCGAGCGAGCTGCTGCACCTGCGCACCGTCAGTGCCTGCCTCGCAGCCGTGCAGCCGTGTTTCTTCTTCTGGCAAAGCAGACTCGTCCGCGCGCACGCACTTTGCGCGGATGTTTTTGTGTGCGCCGCCACGCGAATCGCTTGCGCTCCCAACCGTAGACGCCGGATGCGTGCGACGATCAAGCGGACTGGTGCATCTGTTTGTCGGCAGCATCCGTAAAGGGTCCCATCCACCACGGAGAACCATGCGTGCCGAGCTCTGGACTCGACCCCCGCGTCGCACCCACGCCCCACCCCGCCCCCCCGCCACAGCGCGCGGACAAGGCCCGGCGGTTCGGCAGCCTGCGTCGCTGGGTGGATTCGCAAACCGACGAACCGCTGGACGAAGCCCGCGCGGACCGCATCGACTGGCTGCGTGCGCTGCCGTTCATCGCCTTGCACCTGGCCTGCTTTGCGGTGTTCTGGGTCGGTGTGTCGTGGTTCGCAGTGGGCATGGCCGTGGCGCTGTACGCGCTGCGCATGTTCGCGCTGACCGGGTTCTATCACCGCTATTTCTCGCACCGCGCATTCAAGACCTCGCGCGTGGTGCAGTTCGTGTTCGCCGCGATCGCCGCCACCTGCGTGCAACGTGGGCCGCTGTGGTGGGCCGCACATCATCGCAACCATCATCGCCATACCGACACCGGCCGTGACCCGCATTCGCCGGCACAGCACGGCTTCTGGTGGAGCCATACCGGCTGGTTCCTGACCCCGCGCAATTTCCGCACCGATTGGGAAGTGATTCCGGATCTGCGCCGCTTCACCGAACTGCGTTTTCTGGACCGCTTCGACATCGTGATGCCGGTGCTGCTGGCACTGGGACTGTACCTGCTGGGCGACTGGCTGGCGGCTGCAGCGCCTGGCCTGCAGACCAGTGGCGTGCAGTTGCTGGTCTGGGGCTTCGTGCTGTCCACGGTGGCGTTGTTCCATGCCACCTTCACCATCAATTCGCTGGCGCACCGCTTCGGCAGCCGACGCTTCGACACCCGCGACGACAGCCGCAACAACTGGCTGCTGGCGCTGCTCACCTTCGGCGAAGGCTGGCACAACAACCATCATTTCTTCCCCGGCTCGGCGCGCCAGGGCGTGCGTTGGTGGGAATACGACATGACCTGGTACGGGCTCACGGTGATGTCGTGGGTGGGCCTGGTGTGGGATCTCAAACCGATGCCCGCCATGCTGACGCGACGCGCCGGACGGGTGGCGCGATGAGCGGTGGCAGGATCGCGGTGGTCGGCAGTGGAATCGCTGGCCTGGGCGCCGCATGGCTGCTGTCGCGGCGTTACGAAGTGACGCTGTTCGAGGCCGCCGATTATCTCGGCGGCCACACGCACACCCACGACATCCAGCTGGAGGGCCAGCGTTACGCGGTGGACAGCGGCTTCATCGTGTTCAACTCGCAGCACTACCCCTTGCTCACCCGGTTGTTCGCCGAAATCGACGTGGCGTCGCAGTCCACCACCATGAGTTTTTCGGTGCACGATGCGCGCAGCGGGCTCGAATACAACGCCGGCTCGCTGGGTGGGCTGTTCTGCCAGCGCCGTAACCTGCTCAGCCCACGCTTCTGGGGCATGCTGGCCGACCTGCGGCGTTTTTACCGGCAGGCGCCTGCGGTACTGACCAGCGACGAGCGTTTCAGCACGCTGGGCGAGTACCTGCACCGGCATGGCTATTCGGACACCTTTCGCGACCAGCACCTGGTGCCGATGGCCTCGGCGCTGTGGTCCTCGCCCTCGCAACGCATTCTCGAATTTCCGATGGGCCAGTTGATCGGCTTCATGGCCAATCACCACATGCTGCAGATCAGCGGACGGCCGCAGTGGCAGGTGGTGCGCGGTGGTTCGTCGAGCTATGTGCGCGCGTTGCGGCGGCGTTGGCAGGTGCAGGAACGCCTGTCCACGCCGGTGCACGCCGTCCGCCGGGCCGGCAATGGCGTGGTCGTGACCTCGTTGCGCGGCGACGAGCACTTCGACGAGGTGGTGCTTGCCTGCCATGCCGACGATGCATTGGCCCTGCTCAGCGATGCCACGCCTGCCGAACAGCAGATCCTGGGCGCCATCACCTACCAGAACAACGACACCGTGTTGCACACCGATGCCAGCGTGCTGCCGCGCGACCGCCGCGCCTGGGCGGCCTGGAATGCGCACGTACCGGCCGACCCGCAGGCGCCGTGCACGGTGAGCTACTGGATGAACGCGCTGCAGTCGATCAACGCACCGCAGCCGTTCATCGTCAGCCTCAATCGTGACCAGGACATCGCACCGGAGAAAGTGCTGCGCCGCATGCGCTACCGCCACCCGGTGCAGAACGCCGCCGCACTCGATGCGCAGGCACGCAAGGCGCAGATCCAGGGCCAGCGGCACACCTGGTTTGCCGGCGCGGCGTGGGGCTTCGGCTTCCACGAAGATGGCCTGCGCAGCGGCGTGGACGTGGCACACGCACTGGGAGTGCCGTGGTGACCCAGCTGCTGCGCGAAGCGATCACCGATGCCGTTCCACTGCCGCCCACCGAGGGCGGTGGTGCCGGACGGCTGCACGGCCCGTTGCGCAGCGCCATCTATACCGGCTGGGTGCGGCACCGCCGTTACGCCCCCAAGCCGCTGCAATTCCGCTACCGCCTGTTCCTGATGTATCTGGATCTGGCCGAGCTGGAGCACGTCTTTGCACGCCGCTGGCTATGGTCGGTGGGCCGCGCGAATCTGGCGCAGTTCCGCCGCAGCGACTACCTGGGCGACCCGCAGGTGCCGCTGGACCAGGCCGTGCGCGACTGCGTGCAGGCGCACACCGGCGACCGCCCGGACGGTGCGATCCGCCTGCTCACGCACCTGCGCTACTTCGGCCATGTGTTCAATCCGGTCAGCTTCTACTACTGCTTCGACCGCCACGACGGGCTGCGCTGGATCGTGGCCGAAATCACCAACACGCCCTGGCAGCAGCGCCACACCTATGTGCTGCCGGTGGCGCAGGCGCGCAGCCATCGCGATGTGCATGCCTGGCGCTTCGATAAACGCTTCCACGTGTCGCCATTCATGGGCATGCAGCACCACTACGACTGGCGCTTCAGCGTGCCCACCGAACACCTGCGCGTGCACATGGATGTGCTGGATGCCATCGACGCCACGCCGCAAGCCCCTGCGCAGCAGGCGCGCCGCTTCGATGCCACGCTGGTGCTGCAGCGCCAGCCGCTGACCGCAGGCACGCTGGCGCGCACGCTGCTTGGCTACCCCTTGATGACCGTGCAGGTGGTGCTGGCCATCCATTGGCAGGCACTGCGCCTGTGGCTGCGCGGCAATCCCATCCACGATCACCCCACTCCGCCTGTGCGAGAACGCTCATGAGTGCCACCTCCCTGCCCGACACTGCCGCGCCGCGCGCGGCCTCGTGGACCGATCGTCTGTTGCGCAAGCGGCTGCTGGCCACACTGGGCGACCTGCGCGATGGGCAGCTGCAGCTGCATGAAGCCGATCGCGTCACCACGCTCGGCAATGCCAGCGGCGTGCAGGCGCTGCAGACCCAGTTGCGGGTGACCGACCCGCGCTTCTATCGGCAGGCCGCGCTCAACGGCAGTGTCGGCGCTGGCGAGGCCTACATGGATGGCGATTGGCAGTGCGACGATCTGGTGACGCTGATGCGCCTGCTGCTGCGCAACCGCGACCGACTGGACGCGATGGAGACCGGCACCGCCCGCCTGGGCGGCTGGGCCATGCGCAGCCTGCATACGCTGGCACGCAATACGCGCAGCGGCAGCCGGCGCAACATCGCCGCGCATTACGACCTGGGCAACCCGCTGTTCCGGTTGTTCCTGGATGCCAACCTGATGTACTCTTCGGCCATCTTCGTCGACGGCGAAGAAGCGCAGGGCGAGGCGGCGCTCGAGCGCGCGGCCACCCGCAAGCTGGAACGCATCTGCGAAAAGCTGCGCCTGGGGCCGCAGCACCATGTGGTGGAAATCGGCACCGGCTGGGGCGGGTTTGCGCTGCATGCCGCACGCGAACATGGCTGCCGCGTCACCACCACCACCATCTCGCGCGAACAGTTCGAACTGGCCACCCAGCGCATCGCTGCAGCCGGCTTGAGCGAGCGCGTGACGGTGCTGCTGCGCGACTACCGCGACCTGGAAGGCCACTACGACCGCGTGGTGTCGATCGAGATGATCGAGGCCATCGGGCACCAATACCTGGACACCTACTTCGCCAAGGTCGGCAGCCTGCTGACCGACGAGGGCGAGGCGCTGATCCAGGCGATCACCATCGAAGACCATCGCTATGCGCAGGCACTGCGCTCGGTGGACTTCATCAAGCGGCACATCTTCCCGGGCAGCTTCATTCCCTCGGTGGCGGCCATGACCGGCGCCATCGGCCGCGCCAGCGATCTGCGCCTGTTCAATCTGGAAGACATCGGCCCCAGCTATGCACTGACCCTGCGTGCGTGGCGGCAGCGCTTCATGGCGCAACTGCCGCAGGTGCGCGCACTGGGCTACGACGAGCGCTTCATCCGCATGTGGGAGTTCTATCTGGCCTATTGCGAAGCCGGTTTCCTGGAACGCTCGATCGGCGATGTGCATCTGTGGTTGAGCAAGCCGGGCGCACGTCCGCCGCAGTTCGTGCCCGGGTTGAGCAGCGCCGCATGAAGCAGCTGGGCAACTACGTCGGCTTGCAGGTGCTGTGGCTGGTGGCGGTCAGCTCAGCCGCGCGTGGGCGGGTGTGGCCCACGCTGCTGGCGTTGGCGCTGTTTGCGCTCTACCAACTGTGGCCCACGCGGCGCGCGCGCGGCGACTGGCAGTTGCTGCTGGCCGCCATCGCACTGGGGCTGTTGCTGGACACCACACTGGCCGCAGGCGACTGGGTGCGCTACGCCGCGCCGTGGCCGGGCAGCGTGCTCGCGCCTGCGTGGATCCTGGCGCTCTGGCTGGGATTTGCGCTCACGCTCAATCATTCACTGGCAACGGTCATGCAGCGCCCGTGGCTGGCGGTTGTGCTGGGCGCGGTCTTCGGGCCGCTGTCGTACTGGCTGGCCGAGCGCAGCTGGCAGGCCATCGAATTGCTGGCACCGCAGCGCAATGCGGTGCTGGCGCTGGCGATTGGCTGGGGCGCGGCCTGCGGCCTGCTCTCGCTGTATGCCCGCCGCCTGGCACGCCCCGCCTTTGAACCCATCGCTGGAGACCCGCAATGACTGTCTGGCCGCTGCTGCATGTCGGCGTGTTCGCCGCCGTGGTGATGGTGTTGGGTTGGCTGTGGCAACGCCGCAGTGGCAACGCCGGCCCGGTGGACGTGTTGTGGGCGGGCTGCCTGGCGGTTGCTGCGCCCTACTGCGCGTGGATGTCCGATGGTGCGCTGCTGCCACGCGTGCTGGTGGCGGTGCTCGGCGGCGTGTGGGGCGCACGGCTTGCCTGGCACCTGGGCGTGCGTGTGTTCGGCGACCCCCACGAGGATGGCCGCTACCGCGCCCTGCGTGAGCACTGGAACGGCGATCAACGCAAGTTCCTGGGCTTTTTCCTGGCCCAGGCGGTGGTGGTGGTGCTGTTCTCGGTGCCGTTCCTGGCCGCAGCCAGCAACCCGAACCCGGCATGGAGCGTGTGGAGCAGCCTGGCGATTGTGGTGTGGTTGATCGCCGTCGGCGGCGAGGCGCTGGCCGACCGGCAGTTGTCTGCGCACAAGGCCAACCCGGCCAATCGCGGCAAGACGTGTCGCACCGGGCTCTGGCGCTATTCGCGGCATCCCAATTACTTCTTCGAATTCGTGCATTGGTTTGCGTATCTGGCCCTGGCGGTCGGTGCGGGGCCGTGGCCGGTGGCGCTGTGTGCGCTCGGCCCGGTGGTGATGTTCGTGTTCCTGTATCGCTTCACCGGCATTCCCTATACCGAGCAGCAGGCACTGCGCTCGCGTGGCGAGGACTACGCCCAGTACCAACGCAGCACCAGCGCATTTTTCCCGCTTCCCCCTTCATCCTGATTCGCCTGGAGAGTCGCATGTCCACTGTCACCATCCCGCCCTCCGCGCATCCCGAAGAAGGCTTTGCCACCCGCCTGGCCGAATCCGGCGTGCTGCCCGATGCCGCGTTGCGTTACGGCATCCGCCGTCTATGCGCGCAGCGCCTGCTGGACGAACGCCGCGATGGCGCCGATGCCAGCGGCGAGCGCCAACGCGCCTTCATCGACAGCCTGCGCGGCAGCGCCATCGCGATTGAAACCGATGCTGCCAATCGCCAGCATTACGAGCTGCCGCCGCAGTTCTTCACCCTGTGCCTGGGGCGGCGCCTGAAATACAGCAGCTGCTACTGGGACGCGACCACGCCGGACCTGGACGCGGCCGAACTGCGCATGCTGGCGTTGTACGGCGAGCGCGCCGAGCTGGCCGATGGCCAGCGCATCCTGGAGCTGGGCTGCGGCTGGGGCTCGCTCACCTTGTGGATGGCCGAGCGCTATCCGAATGCCAGCATCACAGCGGTGTCCAATTCGCGGCCGCAGCGCGCGCATATCCTGGAACAGTGCCGCGTGCGCGGGCTGAGCAACGTGCAGGTCATCACCGCCGACGTCAATGCGCTGGCACTGCCCACCGACAGCTTCGATCGCGTGGTCTCGGTGGAAATGTTCGAGCACATGCGCAACTACCGCGAACTGCTATCGCGGATCGGCAGCTGGCTGGCGCCGGGCGGCAAGCTGTTCGTGCATATCTTCTGCCACCGCGACCTGGCCTACCCGTTCGAAGTGGCCGGCGAAGACAACTGGATGGGGCGGCACTTCTTCACCGGCGGGCTGATGCCGGCGGCCGATACGCTGCTGCAGTTTCAGCAGGATGTGGTGATCGAACAACGCTGGGTGTTGTCCGGCGAGCATTACGAAAAGACCGCCAATGCCTGGCTGGAAAATCAGGACCGGCACCGCGAACAGATCATGCCGCTGTTGCGGCAGACCTACGGCGAGGATGCACAGCGCTGGTGGCAGCGCTGGCGCATGTTCTGGCTGGCCTGCGCGGAGCTGTTCGGCTATGACGAAGGCCGCGAATGGGGCGTGGCGCATTACCGCTTCGCCAAGCGCTGACCTGCGCCGATTGACCAGCTCGGTCAGTCGGCAGCCATGCTGCCGACCGGCCCGCAGCGCGATGCCGCAGCACCGCGCGCAGTGATTGATCAGCCAATCAGCTCGTTGCTGCGGTGATCACGATCTCCACCTTCCACTCCGGGCGCGCCAGCTTGGCTTCCACGGTGGCGCGTGCCGGGGTGAAGCCATGCGGCACCCACTCGTCCCAGGCCTTGTTCATGCCGTCGAAATCGGCGATGTCGGCAAGAAAGATTTCCGCACGCAGAATCTTGGTCTTGTCGCTGGCGGCCATCGCCAGCAGCTTGTCGATCTCGGCCAGCACCTGACGGGTCTGCCCGGTGATGTCTTCGCTGGTGTCGTCGGCAATCTGCCCGGCGAGGTAGCACACGCCGCCATGGACGGTCATTTCGGACATACGCGGGCCGGTATCGAATCGCTGCAGCATCTTCAGGCTTCCTACGGTTGGTTGACCCGGGCATTGTCACGCGAATGCGATGAACGTGCAGCGCGTGCCAGCCAACTGCCCACCAGCGTCAACCAGATCACGATCAGCACGATGGCGGTCTTCTGGCTGATGCCGCGTGGCGCGGTGTGCACGCTCACGTTGAACAGCAAGACCGCAAACGCAACCAGGCCCAGGCCGAAGGCCGGCACGAAGCGGCTGCGCCAGCGTGGGTCGTTGCGGAAATACCACGACTGCAGCAGCAGCCCGGCAATCACGCATAGAAACGCGGCCTGCGCGGACAACAGATGCACCATCAGCGCCGCGTTCGGCGCCAGCGTTGGCATCCAGCTGTCGCCGATCGCGACTGCGCTCAGGCCTAGTGCTGCGGCCCAGAACAAGCCCAGCACGGTGCGGCTGCGCGCGTTTGGCATCAGCGCGGCGTGCAGGCCCAACGCCAACCACGCCATGCTCGCGGCCAGCACGCAATAAGCGGTGCGCAGTACCAACCCGTAGGGCCCGTGCAGATACAGGCTCAGTTGCGCGCCCACCCAGTCCAGGTCGGCGCGCATCAGTTGCAGGGTCAGCACCAGCGCGACGAATGCCACGCCAACCACGGCGGCGGTACTGCCGGCATGCGCGCTCCAGCGCGGCGGCGCGCCTGGCACGGCCTGTGCATCAGCTCCCCTGCCTTGCGCCACCTCACGTTTCAACATCCTGTCTGCACCTTCACTGCATCGCTTTGCATCGTTTCGTTCCAACCGCACGCATGCGCCCGTTTGGCCTATGATGCGCGCGGCCGTCCAGGGCCGACAATGTGTCGGCCAGATCGAACCCTGTGTTCACCCTCCACCGGCGCCCACGCGACCACGCTACATGCATTCCAACGTTGTCCGGCCCATGCAGATCCTTCGCACTTGCTGCCTCCGCGGCGCGTGCGCACTCCCCTCCTTTCAGCAGATCCCGTTGCCCCCATGACGGATACCCCCGTGCCTTCCGAAGCGACCGCCAGCGGCTGGCGCCGTGCGCTGCCCGTGATCATCAGCCTGGCGATCCTGGCCATGGCGCTGCACGCGCTGTCCTCGCAATTCACCGATCACGGCTACCGCCAGATCCGGCAGGCGTTCCGCGCACTCGGCGCCGGCCAGATCGCGCTCACCTTGCTGCTTGGCCTGAGCAGCTATGCGTGCCTGGTGGGCTTTGACTGGGTGGGCCTCAAGCGCACCGGCAAGCGCCTGCATCCGGCGCGGGTGGGCATCACCGCCTTCATGGCGCACGCGGTGGGCCAGACACTGGGCTTTGCGGCACTCACCGGCGGCGCGGTGCGCCTGCGCGGCTACGGCAGCGTGGGGCTGACCCTGGCCGAGATCGGCCAGGTGGTGCTGATGAGCACGCTGGGCTTCATCTTCGGCGCCTGGGTGCTGCTCGGCATTGCGCTGATGCTGGAACCCGAAGCGGCGGCGCGTGCGCTGCCGATCGCCGCCGAAGGCATTCGCATCGCCGGCATCGCGCTGCTGGCCGGTTACCTGGCGATGCTGGTGCTGGTGGGCCGGCACGGACGCGAATTCGGCATCCGCAGCCATCGCTTCTGGCTGCCCGACCGCACCACCGTGCTGGGCGTGACAGCGCTCAGCGTGGTCGAACTGGGCCTGGCCGCGGCGGCGTTCTACGTGCTGCTGCCGCCCGATCCGGGCACCGGCTATTTCGGCTTCATCGGCATCTGGCTGGTGGCGGTGGTGGCCGGGCTGATCTCCACCGTGCCGGCCGGCCTGGGCGTGTTCGAGTGGAGCCTGCTCAAGCTGCTGCCGCATGTCACCCCGGCGGCGGTGTTGGCGGCCGCGCTGGCGTACCGGGTCACGTATTACATCGTGCCGTTGCTGATCTCGGTGGCCATGGCCGCGGCCACCGGCCTGCGTGCACCGGTGCGCGCCAGCGCCAGCACCGCACGCACGGTGTGGAAGACCTTGCGGCCGTGGCTGCCGCAGATCCTGGCCTTGGCGGTGTTTGCGGTAGGTGCGGCGCTGGTGATCGACGGCACCCTGCCCACGCCACGCGCACGTCAGGAGGTGGCGCCGCTGCCGCTGATCGAGACCTCGCACCTGCTGGTCAGCCTGGGCGGCATGCTGCTGTTGCTGATCGGCCAGGGCCTGCAACGCCGCAGCCATTCGGCCTGGGTGCTGGCACTGGGCGTGTGCGTGTTGCTGCCGCCGCTGTCGCTGCTGCGCGGCAGCCATATCTCCGTGTCGCTGTCGGCCGCACTGGCCGCAGTGGCATTGTGGGCGGCACGCCGGGAGTTCTATCGCCAGGGCGCGCTGCTGGACGAAGCCTGGTCGTGGCGCTGGCTGAGCAATCTGGGGCTGGTGCTGGTGGCCACGTTCTGGCTGCTGTTCTTCGTCTACAGCCATGTCGAATACAGCAACGACCTGTGGTGGCAGTTCGCCACCTCGGCCAATGCGCCGCGTGCGCTGCGTGCGCTGCTGATCCTGTGCGTGGGCGTGGTCCTGTTCGGCACCGCACGCCTGTTGCGCGGCGGTCGCCGGCCAATGCCGCCAGCCGATGCGCAGGCCCTGCAGGCCCTGGCACCGGTACTGGCCAGCAGCACTGACACCCAGGCCTGCCTGGCGCTCACCGGCGACAAGGCGTTCCTGCGCGATGAGAAGGGCCTGGGCTTTGTGATGATGCAGCGCTACGGCGGCTCGCTGATCTCGATGGGCGACCCGGTCGGGCCGCCGGAGGTTGCGCGTGCACTGATCTGGCGCTTCCGCGAAGAGGCCGACCACATGGGCCTGCGCCCGGTGTTCTACCAGGTGGGCGAAAAATACTGGCAGACCTATCTGGACATGGGCCTGACCCTGGTCAAGCTGGGCGAAGAAGCGATCGTGCCGCTGGAGGGCTTCACCCTGGAAGGCCGCGACCGCGCCGACCTGCGCCAGGCCTGGAACCGCGGCAAGCGCGGCGGCCTGAGCTTCCGCATGCTGCAGCCCGAACGGGTGGATGCGGTGATGGCAGAGCTGGGCGAGGTCTCCGAGCAATGGCTGGACGAAAAGGCCGGAGAAGAGAAAGGCTTCTCGCTGGGCAGTTTCGACCCGGACTACCTGCGCCGGTTTCCGGTGGCGGTTGCCGAGGCGGAGGGCAAGATCGTGGCGTTCGCCAATGTGTGGTGCGCGCCGGCCGGCGGGGAGTTGTCGGTGGACCTGATGCGGCACAGCGCGCAGGCACCCAAGGGCACCATGGATTTCCTGTTTATCGAGCTGTTCCTGTGGGGCCATGCCAACGGCTACACGCGCTTCTCGCTGGGCATGGCACCGCTGTCGGGCCTGGCCGAGCATCGGCTGGCCGGCCGCTGGAATCGCTTCGCCAGCCTGGTGGCGCGGCATGGCGAGCGTTTCTACGGATTCAGCGGGCTGCGCCGCTTCAAATCCAAGTTCGCACCGACCTGGCGCCCACGCTATCTGGTCGCGCCCGGCGGCATGCATCTGCCCGCCGCGCTGCTGGATGTCACTCGGCTGATCTCGGTAGACCCGGGCCGGCAGGACTGACGCGATAACTGACCCGCGCACCGCGTGCGATCACGCGGTGCGCTGCCCTGCTCGTTACGGTTTCGACAGCGCGTGCAGCTGTTCCATGATCACCTTCGCCAAAGTCGCGTAATCGCCCTTGAAGTGATGATCGCCCGGCAGCACGACGCGCTTGGCCGTCTCCGCCGGCAGGCTTGGGCACAGCGCGTCTTCATCGTCCTGGCCGTAAATGCACACGGTGATGCCAGGCGGCAGGCGCTGCACTTCCGGGGCGATCGGCAAGCCGTCGTCGTCCGACCCCAGCCAGTTGCTGACATGGAACTCGTAGTCGGCCAGCTTGCCAACCGACAACAGCGCGGTCATGCGCAGGTTTTGCTTGGTGGGTGCGGGCAGCTTGTTGATGGCCGCCGGCAGCACGTCGGCACCTTGCGAGAAGCCGATCAGCACCACCCGCCGGCGCTGCCAACGCTGCGCATAGAACCGCGCGATGCGGTCCAGGTCGGTGGCGAATCCTTGCGGCGTGCGTTCGCTCCAGAAGTAGCGCAGCGAATCCAGGCCGACCACCGGAATGCCCTGCGCCACCAGCGCATCGGCAACCTCCTCGTCCAGCCCCGCCCAGCCGCCGTCACCGGAGACGAAGATGGCGAAGGTGTCGTCGTCGTTGTCGCCATCGCCCCGGGCCGGCAGTTCGACCACGGGCAGGTCTTCCAGGCCACCCGGCGGTGGCGGCAAGGCCACGCCTTTCTGCTCGCCCAGCGAGCGCGCCGCTGCGCGTAGCCCCGGCAAAATATCGCCCTGCTTGGAGCGCCGGAATGTCCGGGCCTGCGGAATCTGCTTGAGGAAGGCGTCTTCGGCAGTGGACGGGCAGCGCGTGCCCTGGCTGCTGGCAAGCACCCACGGAATCTGCAACGGCGCCGGCACCAGGCTGTTGCTGCCCGGGCGCACGCCCGGCTGGCAGATCGCCTGATCGGACACCGCCGCCGGGCACAGGCCGTCGGTCAGCACGCCGGCGAGCGTGTGCGGCTTGGCCTGCGCAGCGATCGCGTAGGCCAGCGCGGCGCCTTCGCCATCGCCCACCAGCAGCGGCAGCCGATAGGTAGGGATGTGATAGAAGGCCTGCAGGTAGCGCGAGAAGTTCTCCACATCGCCCACCGAGAACGCGCAGGTGCCGCCATCCTTGCGCACCACGCCATACAGATGCGCGGTATCCACCAGCGCCACCATTGCACCGTCGGCACGCAACGCTTCGGCCTGGGCCTTACGGGTGGCCGTATTGCCGTCGCCGGCCAGCCAGATCACCACGCGTTGTGGCTCGCCCTTGGGCATCAGCACCGGAATCTGCTCGAAACGCCCGTGGCTGACCGCCTGCGGTGCCTGTGCGGCGGCCATGCCGGAGAGCGCCACTGCCGCCGCGCCGCAAAGCGCGCTCCACATCTCAAGTCGTCGCATGTCGCACCATCGGGAAGAGTGGGCCAAAGATAATCGTTCCACGTGCTGCCGCGAAGCGCGTTGCTTCGCTCACGGCGCAGCCGCAGGCTGGCGTGCTTGCCAGGCAGCCAGCGCAGCGCGGTAACGCGCCAGCTCCTCGGCGTACAGGTCATGCACGCACAGGGGGCAACCGCTCTCGCAGCACTCGTTGGGGCCCGGCGGTTGCGGCGGCTGCGGGCGTGGATCGTGGTGAGAAGAAGCGCCGTCGTGCATGTGGCAAGTGTACCGCGCACGCTGACTGGGCCTTGGAACGCTCACGCAACGGAGCGAGCAATCATCAGGCGGGTGCGCACAGCGCGGCGGAAGCCAAGCGTGCGGGGAAGTGAGGATTTCGAACGCAGCCCGCGCCCGCCCGGAGGCTGCGCAATCGTGTTGATCGCTGCGTTTAGCCTAGCGGCCCAGCCGTCGGCGCAGGTTGGCACGCGCGGCGGCATCGCAGCGCGCGTGAAAGTCATCGCTGAGGAAGATGCGCGGGCGCTTGAGCAGCCCGGCCAGGAAACGGCCGCGGTTGAGCCGGAACAGCAGGCTGGGCACCACCCCACGGTATTCCTCGGCAATTCCGCGGTCGTAGGCGTCGAAGACCTCGGCCGGCGCAGCAAGAATGGCCATATCGCAATCCAGGAACAGCGCCGCGTCGGCATCCACGTCCTGCGGCTGCAGCTGGCCGTGCCGGGCGGTGAGCAGGATCAGCGCCTGGACCCGGGCCAGGTCCACCGGCGCCTGCGGCCACCATTGCGGAATACAGGCCAGCGCCCAGTCGGCCGAGCGGGCTTCGTTGTCGCTGCGGCCGGGCACGTACACCGCATCGTGGAACAGCACCGCCAGCCACACTTCCACCGGCTGCTGCCATCCTGGCCCTGCCGCAACCTCGGCGTAATGCTGCAGCACGGCCCGCACGTGGCCGAAGTGGTGGTAGGCGCGTGGCGGCGTGGCATAGGCCTGTTCCAGCGCGGCCAGATGGTCAGGCAATAACGGAAGCGGTGTGGAGTCCATGCGCGCAGGCTAACGCGTTGATGCCGGCGTGCACATCAGCGCAGTGACCAGCGCCCTTCGATCTGGTAACGCGACTGGCCAAGAAAGCTGCGCACCAAGGCGAAGTCGGTGACGGTCCAGCGCAACGGGTCGCAGCGGCGTTGCGGCAGCGACTGATTGCAGTAGAGCAAGGTCATGTGCGGGGTGTATTGCGCATCGCCGGCAATGCCCACGTGCGCCAGTTGCCGGCCCAGCGCGCCTTGCAGGTCGTACAGCCCGCGCACCTGCTCTTCGCCACGCAACACGCACGGCAGTTGCGAGCGGCGCCCGCCGAATGTGCCCACGCGGTCGAACTCCACCTCGAATGGTTGCTGCGCCACGCGTTCGGCCGCCTGGCTGGCACGCGCCACCAGCGATGGGGGCAGGCCGCCGGCGTAATCGCCCAGATGATGCAAGGTGACATGCAAGCGCTCCGGCGCCAGCGGCTTGCCTTCGACCAGCCCGGCCTGCAACAGCGCACTGCCGATCTGTGCGGCATGCGTGGCAGTGGCGGCATCGGCCATCACCGCAAAAAACAGGCGCTCGGTGGTCTTTTCTTCGCCCAGGCCCAGCGACAGCTGCGCTTCGGCGGAGGACAGGTACAGGAATTGCTGCTGCATGGGATCAATCCACGACCGCGGGCGCCGGCCTGCCTGAACAAGGGCGGCGGATACTAGCAGAACCGCTCACGCTGCAGAACACAGGGCGTGTTGGTGCTTGCTGATGACAGCGCTGATGCTGGGTGACTGGGGTCGTCAACGCATCGACACGCGCAACGTAGATGACGCGACGTGCCACATCGCCTGCGTCACCCAAGGCGAGCGACGTGCGCGCTGCGCATCGACAAAGTGCTGCCGGCCATACGCGACACATGCCCGTAGCACTGCTCGTACCACGCAACAACTCAGGACAACTCGCCAGCACCCACACAAAAAGAAACGGGCAGCTCGCGCTACCCGTTTCCGCCTCTATCGTTGACTTCCCGAAGCTGCACCATGCGGCGCATCCGGTCACGCCGTCGTATTACGCAGCGCTCTTCATTGCGTGCTTGCGGTTGCGCATGACGTCATGGCAAGCGCGCACTTCCGGCAGCAGGCGCAGCGCGGCATCGCGTGCGGCAGCCGGGGTGTCCTGGTCGGCGATGGTTTCGTCGAACGCCTTCAGCAGGCGGTCTTCGGACTCTTCCAGCTCGGCCACGTAGCCGTACTTGGTGTCGCCCAGCGTGGCGCGCACCTTGCCGTAGAACTGCTGC
Organism: Xanthomonas sp. NCPPB 2922; assembly: GCF_041520885.1. Taxonomy (NCBI): domain Bacteria; kingdom Pseudomonadati; phylum Pseudomonadota; class Gammaproteobacteria; order Lysobacterales; family Lysobacteraceae; genus Xanthomonas; species Xanthomonas sp. NCPPB 2922. Next base: position 96,559 of record NZ_JBGOFY010000009.1, read on the forward strand.
ATGCTGCCGACCATGGTGCCGTGGGTTTCCGGCTTGCCGCCGACCGACGCAACCACGCTGCTCAGGTTGCTGACGATGTCGGACTTCACGCCTGCAATGCGGCGGAACAGCGTTGCCAGTTCGGCATCTCCCACCTTGCTTGCGGCTTCTTCGTAGAAGTCCTTGCCATCGCGGGAAATGGCGATCAGGTCGTTGAGGCTATGCTCGGTCTTGCTCTGGATGCTCATATGTCACTCCTGTGTTGCAGGTGGTCCAGCGCTGCGCACGCTCGTTACTGTGATGCGCTGCGGCGGAAGAAAGGGGTTTCAATCTTTCCGTGTCACTGCGGTGTCGCTGTGTACGGCCTCATCCTGGTCTTGCCGCCATAAGCCGTGTGTGAGTGATTGCCCCGCTGTCCTCACGCGGCCGTGCCTGCCATGAACATCGATTCATTCAATGCAAGCGGCCTGGACTGAAGTGATATGCATCAGCCGTCCTTGGGCAATTTGCTGGCCCACATGTTGTCGACCAGATTGGGATAGCGCCGCCCCGCCGCATCGGCGCGCGCCTTGGCTGCAGCCTTCTGTGCATCGCTCAACGGCGTGCTGCCGGTACGGCGCTTGGGCGCTGCACGCGTCCAGGGTGGTGGAGTCGGAGTGGTCACCGCGGCACGCTCACTGTGTTGGAAACCAGCAGTCTCGGCAGCGCGCCGTGAGCTAGCCGTGCAGCGCTGCATGTGCGCGTTTGCAACTGCGCGGCGCCATATCGCATGCAGCGCCGCTGCGACTTAGAGCAGCTATCAAAACTACTGCGCAGCCGCCAGGTTTTGTTAGACGCTCTTAGTAGCTGCCTGCCAGCGCGCGCTGGCGACGTTCCTGCCACACCGCGCAGCTGTAGACCAACAAACCGCCCAGTGCGGTGGCCGCACCGACATAGCCGGTGGAGGTCCAGCCCCACCCCGCCGTGATCGCCATGCCCCCCAGCCACGGCCCCAAGGCGTTGGCGGTGTTGAACGCGGCATGATTGGACGCGGCGGCCAGGGTTTGCGCTTCTGCGGCCACGTCCATCAACCGGGTCTGCAGGGCCGGCGCCAGTGCGCCCATGGTGCCGACCGCCACGATCGACACGAACACCCAACTGCTCGACAACGCCGCCAACGGGAAGGTCAACATCACCACGATCGACCACACCAGCAACACCGGCACCGCGCGGAACTGCATGCGGTCGAACAACCACCCGCCAAGGATGCTGCCGAGCACGCCGCCTACGCCGAAGGCCGCCATGGCCAGCGGAATGCGCGCAGGCGCCACACCGGTCACGGCGGTAAGCGTGGGCGCCAGATAACTGAAGACGCAGAACATGCCCGAAAAACCTACCGCGCCAATTGCCAGCGCAAACCACACCTGCGGCTGATTGAACGCGCGCATCTCGCGCAGGGGTTGTTGGCGCGGTTCGTCCGGTGCCGGCGGCAGCAGCACCGCAACTGCAGCGACCGTGCCCAGCGCAATCACCGACACCGCCGCATACGCCCAACGCCAGCTCAGGCTCTGGCCAAGCCAGGTGGCCAATGGGTTGCCGACCAGCAGCGCCACACTCAGGCCCAGCAACACGCGCCCCACCGCAGTGGCGCGCTGGTTGGGCGGGCTGATCGACGCCGCCACCAACGAGGCCACACCGAAATACGCCCCATGCGGCAGGCCGGCAATGAAACGGCACAGCAACATGGTGTGGTAGCTCGGCGCCAATGCGCTGGCCAGGTTGCCCAGCGCATAGAACACCATCAGCAGCAGCAACAAGGTGCGTCGCGGCCAGCGCGCACCCAGGATCGCCAGCAGCGGCGCACCCACCACCACACCCAGTGCGTACGCGCTGATCACATGCCCCACCTGCGGCTCGCTGATGTGCAGCCCGTGCGCAATCTGCGTCATCAGGCCCATCGTGGAGAACTCGCTGATGCCGATGGCAAACCCGCCCATCGCCAGTGCCAGCAGGATCAGCACGTAGTCACGGCGAGGCACGCGCGGCGTTGAAGCATCGTTGGAAGACATGCCCGGGTCCACAATGGCGAGCCGCCCATTATTGTGCAATGCAGCATCTAGCGAAAGGCGCGCCATCGCCTTGGTTCAGCACATGCCTCGTGACACATCACAGAATGCGCTGAAACACGTTACAAAAGACGCACTGTCCCATCGGTGCAGCCTCGAATACAGATCAGTCCGCCACCATCGCTGGGAGGCCTACGTCATTGGCAAGATCGCGACGTACGCATTTTCTCCTTCAACCTGGCGACCGATGTCCACTTCCACTCCTTCCCCGTTGTTTTCGCCGGTGCGCCTGGGCGCGCTGGATCTATCCAACCGCGTGATCATGGCGCCGCTGACGCGCAACCGCGCCGTTGCTGGCGCAGTGCCGTCGCCGCTGGCGGTGGAGTACTACGCCCAGCGCGCCACTGCCGGCCTGATCATCGCCGAAGGCACCCAGATCAGCCCGCTCGGTCAAGGCTACCTGGATACCCCCGGCATCCACACGCCCGCGCAGGTCGAAGGCTGGCGCGCGGTCACCGATGCTGTGCACCGGCAGGGCGGCAAGATCGCGCTGCAGCTGTGGCACGTGGGCCGCGTCTCGCACACCAGCCTGTTGCCGCCGGGCGAAGTGCCGGTGGCCCCTAGCGCCATCCGCTCCACCGGCAAGACCTTCACCGCGCAGGGCTTTTCTGATGTCTCCGAGCCGCGTGCACTGGCGCTGGAGGAAATTCCCGCGCTGATCGAGGACTACCGCGCAGCCGCGCGTAACGCCATCGACGCCGGCTTCGACGGCGTGGAAGTGCACGCGGCCAACGGCTACCTGATCGACCAGTTCCTGCGCGACGGTTCCAACCAGCGCACCGATGCCTACGGCGGCGATATCGAAAACCGCACGCGCCTGCTCACCGAAGTGGTGCAGGCCATTGCCGACGAGATCGGCGCCGAGCGCACCGGTGTGCGGCTCTCGCCGGTGACGCCGGTGTATGACATGCACGACTCCGACCCGCAGGCCTTGTTCGAGCGCGCGGTGGAGCGGCTGAACCTGATCGGCGGGCTGGCTTTCGTGCACGTGATCGAAGGCGCCACCGGCGGCCCGCGCGACAACATCGCCTTCGACTACACCGCACTGCGGGCCAAGTTCGATGGCGCATGGATCAGCAATAACGGCTATGACAAGGCGATGGCCGAACAGGCGATCAGCCGTGGCGACACCGATGCGGTCTCCTTCGGCCGTGCCTACATTGCCAACCCGGACCTGGTACGCCGCCTGCGCGAGGACGCGCCGCTGGCGGAACCGAACCAGGCCACGCTGTACGGCGGCGGCGCCGAAGGCTACACCGACTACCCGGCACTGCCGGCGTAACCGCACCGCTGCCCGGTCGCCACGAGTGGTGATCGGGTAGCGGCGTTTTTTCTTTGAGCAGCCGCAGCCGAGTGTTGCCGCTGCAAACAAACGCAGCAAGTCACAAGCACACGCGCGCGTGGCTCATCGACACAGATGACTGCGATAGCGCTGATCGCGCGCCGGTGCCGTTACGCATGCACGACAACACCGGGCGGCAACGCCGGTGCCACGCCCAACCTGCACACGCTGCGTCGCAACGCGCACGGTGGACACCGACAGCGCATGGCAGACCGCACCTGGCTCCCGCGCCCTTCAACCGTCGTCTTCGCACCGACATCAGCAACCAACAGCGCATCGCCTAAAGCGCCACCACAACCTGCGCGCACATGACGCACACGCGCAGCCCGGCTAGGATCGTGCGACATGATTTTCGGGAATGCCCATGCGCCGCCTACTCCCTGCCCTGCTGTTGTGTGCACTGTTGTTCTGCGACCAGGCAGCTGCGGTGCCGTTCTGGGGCGCGCGCCAATCCAGCCCTGCCGAAACCCCGCCGGGCCAGCTCAAGCCCGGTGAATGGATCTGGGGTGGCGTGAGCAAGGGCTGGGGGCCGATGGCGGTGATCGTCAGCCTCACCGAGCAACGCGCCTATGCGTATCGCAACGGCATCCTGATCGGCGTGTCCACCATCAGCTCCGGCAAGCCTGGGCACGAGACGCCTACCGGCGTGTTCACCATCCTGCAAAAGGACAAGGACCACCGTTCCAGCATTTACAACGCCGCGCCCATGCCCTACCAGCAGCGGCTCACCTGGGATGGCGTGGCGCTGCATGCCGGCGGCCTGCCCGGCTATCCGGAATCGCATGGCTGCGTGCATCTGCCGTCCGAGTTCGCCCGCCTGCTGTTCGACAACTCCAACATGGGCATGGTGGTGGTTGTGGCGCAGGCCGGGGTGGATGCCGATGCGGTGGTGCACCCGCGCGCGCTCAGCCCGATCGACCCCTCCACCGGTGCACAGCGCCCGCTGTTGCCGCTGCCCAGCGGGCAGACCTATGCCTGGCAGCCCGAGCTTGCGCCCACCGGGCCGATCTCGATGCTGGTCAGCAGCAGCGACCAGCAACTGGCGGTGTATCGCAACGGGGTGGAAATCGGCCGCGCCCGCGCGGTGCTGCACGCACCTGCCGATGCCGCGCCACTGGGCACGCAGGCCTTCATCGTTGGCCAGGGCTTCTTGCCCGGCGAGGTGCCAGGGCTGCCCGGCGTGCGCATGCCCAACTGGATGCGCATCGGCATTCCCGGCAGCGCAGCGGCCGCTGGGCAGGCGCTGGATGCGAACACCATCGCGCGGCTGCAGGTGCCGCCGGCCTTTCTCGCCAACCTGCTGCCGCTGCTGACGCCGGGCGTGGTGCTGGTGGCCACCGATCAACACATCCTGCCGGAGACCACTGGCGGCAAACTGCAGGTGCTGGATTCGGATCCGCCGGAAGCACCCTAGCGCGGGCAATGGCCGGTGAGAATCGCCGGGATACCTCGACCTACGGCGTACCGGAATGACGCACGGCATGACCGAAGCGACATCGGTCGGGGTGCGCACGTAGTCGCCTTCGACGAAGTTGCAGCAGAGCACACCGAGCGGCGTGGTGGCGAACTCGCCTACGGCAGTCAGCGGCTTATCGACTGCCCCGATAACGCGCAAGCGGCGTGGCGTCCGACCAACCGAATGGTTGGAACTTCAGTAAGAGCGGCTAACAAAACGTAGCGAGCAGTCGTCAGGTGGGTGCGGACCGCGCGGAGGAACCGGAATGTACGGGGGTACATGCCGATTCCGAGCACTGGCCGCGCCCGCCTGGCGGCTGCGCAGTCGTTTTGATAGCTGCTCTAAGTCGTTGCGCGTGCCACCCTGCAGCTCAAGGCCGCGATCACTGCCACGGTCGCCGCGCTCAACGCCGGCTTGGCCGCCGCGAACGATCCAGCGTGACTCTGCACATCGCGCCACAGCATGCGCCAAGCAGCACGCTCCCACGTGGTAGTCAGGCAGCGGATGCGCAGCGGCGCACGCACGCTTCGCCGTGCCTCCAGACCGCTAAATACGCCACCGTTCTCCTCCCCAACCAACGCTGCAGTCGCGATTGCCACACCGGCGCAGCGCGGTAATGATGCAGTCACTTCATTGCCAAGGATGTGCGTGATGCGCCAACGATGGCTCGCCCTGTTGTGTGCCGCGTTGTACGCGGCCGCGTCGCCATCGCGCGCCGATGAGATGCGCCCGGCTGCGCCCGACGCCACTTGCCTGGATGCACGCCAGGTGGCCGAACTGCAGCAGGCCGATGCCCGCACGTTGGCGGTGACCGGCCAGCAAGGCCGCCTGTTCCGCCTGCGCCTGGCCGAGGACTGCCCCGACATTGCCAACCAGACCGGCGCGTCGTTACTGGCTGCGCATGGCTGGGTCTGCAACGGCGCGGCCGCGTTTGTGGGCACCGGCACGCAGCGCTGCGCCATTACCCAGGTGGAACCGATCGATGCACGGACATACGCCAGCATCGCGCGTTACCGCGCAACCGATGGCACCGCCACGCTGGATCCGGTGACCGTCCGGCAGAGCCGCCGCCGCAACTTCGCCGGTTCTTCCAGCTATTGTTTCAATCCCAGCATGCTGCGCTCGTGGTCGGAGGACCCCGATGGCCTGCTGGTCGAAGTCTCCGCGCGCCATCCCTGCACACACCGGTACTACCGTGTGGAGCTCCTGGACAGTTGCCGTGAGCTCAGCGGCGCGCCGCCCATCCAGTTTGTTTCCGGCATGGGCATCAATACCATCTGCGGCAATCCAGGCGACAAGGTGACCGTGCTCGACGAGCTCAGCCTGGCCGGCGCGGCGGCCGGCTCCGGCCAGCAAGGCGAGTTCGCCACCAGCCGCGGCGGGATGCTCGCCCGCCTGCGCCAGAGCTGCACCATCGCAGCGGTGTATCCGCGCGATTGAGTCGTCCAACGTCGCGATATACACCCGCCGACGTAGGAGCGCGCTTGCGCGCGATGGAGCGTCACCGGTAACACCCCATCGCGCGCAAGCGCGCTCCTACAACGCGTTCCAGATCCAACAAGCGCTCTAGATCGCGGCTCAGGCCTTGCGCAGGAAGCAGGTCTTCAGCACCAGACCCTTGATCTTGTCGGAGTTGCCTTCGATGTGCTCGGCATCGTCCTCGACCAGGCGGATATTGCGGATCACCGTGCCCTGCTTGAGCGGAATCGACGAGCCCTTGACCTTGAGATCCTTGATCACGGTGACGGTGTCGCCGGCGTCGAGCACAGTGCCGTTGCTGTCGCGCACGACCACCGCGTTAGCGGGCGCCTCGGCGGCGCTCCACTCGAAACCGCAATCGGCGCAGATCCACAGCGCGCCATCGGCATAGGTGTTGTCCAGACTGCATTGCGGACAGGCGGGCGCGGTGGACATGGGCTTCCTTACGAACACAAAGAGGGCGTGGATTGTAGCCGCAGCCTGCCGCGATCACGCATCGGCCACGGCAGCGGCGCGATAGTGCGTCGCCTCCCCCGGTTGTCGCAGGTTGCCCGTGTCCAGCAAGCCCAGTGGTTCGCATCTGGTCGTCTACGTGGCGTTGGCAGGCAATCTGGCCATCGCCGTGGCCAAATTCATCGCCGCCGGCATCTCCGGCAGCTCGGCCATGCTCAGCGAAGGCGTGCACTCGCTGGTGGACACCATCAATGAAGTGCTGTTGCTGTACGGCCTGCGCCGCGCGGCACGTGCGCCCACGCCCACGCATCCGTTCGGCTACGGGCGTGAGCTGTATTTCTGGAGTTTCATCGTGGCGCTGCTGGTGTTCGCGATGGGTGCCGGCGTTTCGCTGTACGAAGGCATCGTGCATCTGCGCAATCCCGAACCGGCCAGCAGCCATTGGCTGGCGTATAGCGTGCTGGGTGTGTCGATCGTGTTCGAGGGCATCTCGTGGGTGGTGGCGTTTCGCGAGTTCCGCGCCAAGAAGGGGCGCATGGGTTATTTCCAGGCGTTTCGGCAGAGCAAGGACCCCAGCACTTTTACCGTGCTGCTGGAAGACAGCGCCGCGCTGGTCGGCCTGTTCATGGCGTTGCTGGGCGTTGCCGGCGCGCAGCTGTTCAACATGCCCCAGCTCGATGGCATCGCCTCCATCGGCATTGCCTTCGTGCTGGCGTTCACGGCGTTTCTGCTCGCACGTGAGACCAAGGGCCTATTGATTGGCGAACCCGCACATGCGCACGTGACCGACTCATTGCTGGCCATCGCCGCAGCCGATCCAGACGTGCGCGCGGCCAATGGCGTTCTCACCATGCAGATGGGCCCCAACCAGGTGGTTGCAGCGCTCAGCGCCGAATTCGAAGACAGCCGCACCACGCCGCAGATCGAAGCCTGCATCGGCCGCATCGAAGCGGCGGCCAAACAGAAACATCCCGAAGTCACCGCCCTGTTCGTCAAGCCGCAGACGCCGGAAACCTGGTGTGCACGGCGTGCGCAGATCGAGCGCGGCGCGCAGGCCGAGTAGCGCAGACGCTTGTGCACCAAGCTGATCCTGCCGTAACCCGCACGCGCGGTCGCGGTTGCATCGGCTGTATCGATTGCCTACCGTTGTGGTGCGCCATCGTCTCGCATCGTGATCTGACCGATGCACTCCCCTCGTACTCAATCAATGGAGGTTTCCCATGGAAATCACCCAGGGTCGCGTTGCGACCATTCACTACACCCTCTCCGATGACAGTGGCCAGGTGCTCGATCGCTCCACGCCCGACACCCCGCTGAGCTATCTGCACGGCGCCGGCAACATCGTGCCGGGCCTGGAACAGGCACTGGACGGCAAGCGCACCGGCGACACGCTCACCGCCGATGTCGCGCCGGAACAGGGCTACGGCCCGCGCCATGCGCAACTGATCCAGCACGTGCCGCGCGAAGCCTTCCCGAGTGACGTGGACGTGGTTCCGGGCGCGCAGTTCGAAGCGCGCACCCAGCAGGGGCCGGTGATGGTCACCGTCACCGAGGTCGGCCCGGAGCAGGTCACCGTGGACGGCAATCACCCGCTGGCCGGGCAAACCCTGCATTTCGCCGTGGAAGTGACCGCGGTGCGCGAGGCCACCACCGAAGAACTCGACCAGGGCCACGTCACCGACATCGCCGCCTGAGGCGCTGCGCCGCGCGCCAGTGGTGCGCGGCGCTCCCGCCAGCGTAGGCCGCAGACCGGCCGTGAGGCCTGCCGCAACGGCAGGCAGGCAGCCGTAGTAAAGTGCGCGGCCCGCTCACAGGCGCGCCCGCATGAAACTCGGCATCGACTTCGGTACCAGCAACTCCGCCGCGGCGGCCATCGTCGACGGCAAGGTGGTCCCGGTGCGCTTTGGCGAGGCATTGCAGTTCCGCACCACCGTGTATTTCCCCGAGATCATGCGTGACCCGGACGATTTCAGCCTGACGCCGGCGCTGGAATACGAACTCGAACGCCTGATCGATGCCGGACGCCGCGACGCGGCCGCCGCCGGGCGCAGTCCCAGCCAGGACAGCCTGCGCCGCGACGCCCTGCGGGTGGTGCGCCGGCAATGGATGGAAGAACAAGTACGTGCGCCGCGCAGTTCCGCGGCATTGCTGCAGAACGCGGTCTATGGCGACGAAGCGCTGGATGCGTATTTCCTGGAAGGCGAAGGCAACCTGGTGCAGAGCCCCAAGTCGATGCTGGGCTACAACCTGCATCCGCGCGCGCGCCAGACCATTACCGGCATTGCCACGCATGTGCTGGAACACATCCGGCTGACCGCCTCGCAGCAATTCGATCACAACATCCGCAGCGCCACGCTGGGCCGCCCGGTGCAATTTCGCAGCTCCATCGGCGAGGCCGGCAACGCGCAGGCGCTGGAGATCCTGCAGACCGCAGCGATCGCCGCCGGCTTCGACCAGGTGGATTTCCTCGAAGAACCTGCGGCCGCAGCAATGCATTACCACGTCAGCCATGCCACCCGGCACGACACGGTGGTGGTGGATATCGGCGGCGGCACCACGGATGTCGCGCATGCCAGCGTGGGCGGCAGCGCGCCACCGCAGGTGCACCGCGCGTGGGGCATCGCGCGCGGCGGTACCGACATCGACCTGGCCTTGAGCCTGGCCGCCTACATGCCGTTGTTCGGGCGCGGCATCACGCGTGTCCCGGCGCATCACTACGTCGAGGCGGCAATGGTGCAGGACATGACGCGCCAGCGCGAATTCCGGCTGCACAAGTATCAGGACGTGCCTGCACCGTTCGACCGTCGCCTGAAGGCCCTGCAGGACACTGGCAATACCGCGCGTCTGTACCGCGGCGTGGAAGCCTGCAAGATTGCGTTGAGCGAGCACGACCGGCACAGCGCAGCGCTGGAGTTCATCGAGCGCGACCTGACGGTGGACGTCGACGCGGCCGCCCTGGTCGGGGCCGCTTCCAGTTACCTGCGTGAACTGGAAGGCCTGTTGGCCCAGGTCAACGCAGACCTGAGCGCCGCGCCGGAAACGGTGTTCCTGACCGGCGGCATGTCGCGCGCCGGCTATATCCGCGACACCGTGGCAGCAGCGTTCCCGGCCTCGCGCCTGGTCCATGGCGACCCTTCGTTCGGCGTGGTGCAAGGCTTGGCCTGGGCCACCGCGAGTGCCGGCGAGGCCCAGCCCACAGTCGTTTAACGGAACTCTACATCACCCCGACTAGACTGCGCGGTTGCTGCCGGACGCACCGCCGTCTTGCCTGCAAGGCACGCTCCGCCGTGCCGCCGTGACCACGCACCGAACGTGATCGCACTCTTCGACACCGCTTCCGCGCGCGCACCCTAGCCGCACGCGGTGTCCTTGCACTTCCCCGCTACAGGAGGCCACATGGCACGTCCCGCGACCAAGCAGAAATCCCAGCCCAGCATCGCTCGCAGCGAAGGTAAGTCGCAGCCGCTCAGCCGTGAGCGTATCGCTGCCGACATCGCCGCGTTTCGCAAGACCGGCGGCCGGATCGAAGTGCTCACCACCAACTTCGGCCCCGCCCGTAACGACGGCGACAAGAGCGCCTGAGTTCGACCGACGTGCTGCCCTGCGGGGCGGCACGTCGTGCTGCACTGTCATGCGAGGTTGCCGGTGCCACAGGCAGCTGCCCTCAGCGGATCTGCAACACCTCAGTTGCCGTAATCGACCCGCACCGAGCCGGAATGCGACTCCAGTTTGATGTCGCCATTGCCCGCGCCCAGTGTCGTTTTCAGGCTCTTGCCTGGGCCGTACTCCGGCCGCTCGACCCGCCCGGCCACCGCGCGGATGTCGCCGCTGAAGACCTCTATGTTCAACGCCGCCGATACCGTGCGCGGCACGCCCAGCGCGATCTCTCCGCTCACACTTTCCGCCGCGATACTGCCGCCCGGCGCCAGGCCTGCCACCTTGAGCCCGGTTGTGCCGGATACGCTCTGCGCACGCAGCTGCGCCACCTGCCCGGTGCTGAGGTTGATATCGCCGGACACCGACTCGGCACTCACCTGGCCACTGGCACCGCTTGGCGCCGCGATCTCGCCGCTGACAGTGCTCAGGTTCAAACGCGTGGTGGCCACGGTGCTGCGCACATCGCCGCTGACCGACTCCAGACGCGCTTCCTTGGCGCGCCCGGCGGCCACCACCTCGCCGCTGACCGACTTGAGCTGCAGCCGCGCCAGATCGATCTGATCCACATCCAGACCGGCGCTGACCACCTCTGCCTGCAACACCGCGCCGCGCGGCACCCGCAGTTCGAGCTGCGCCCCGTTGCCGTTACGGCTGCTGCGCGGATAGATCACCTCGAACTGCAGCCGGTCGGCACTTTCATTGACATCCAGCCGCTGGCCCGGCCCAAGCGTGCCGGTCAACGACACCTCGTCGCGGTCCCAGCCACGCACGCGTACCTGCCCGGCGATGTTTTCAATCTCCACGCGCCCACCGCGCGCCAGTGGATGGGTCTGCTTCACCGCAGTCTGGGCCGCGGCGGGCAGTGCGCAGACGGCGCTCAACAACAACAGGGATAAGGTGGCGTAGCGCATGGGTGGCTTCCTCAGCTGGGGACGTAGGCCTCGCCCTGTGCGGCGAGACGGGTCAATTGCAGGCGCTTCGCATAGGTGCGCTGCAACTGCGACAACAAAAACGCAGAGCGCGGGCTCTGCACGATGGCGGTGTGGATCGACTGCGCGCTGCGGTCCAGCTCGTTCAGTGCCGGCAACAATGCAGCCGGCGCCTGCTCCACGGGAACCGCCGCGATGGCCTGCTGGTATTGCCCGGCCAGGGCCTGCGCCTGCATCACCAGCGCTGGCGGCGCAGCTGCATGGGCTGGCGCGGTCGGCAGAGGCTTAAGCCCAGGCGCGATGGCGATCACTCCCAGCGCAGCCGCGAGCGCAAGGCCGGCCGCTGGCCACTGCCATGCGCGGCGCTGCCGGCGTGGTGCCAGCGCCGCGACCGTGTCGCCCGGCGGCAGTGCGGCGGCAATGTTTTCCCACAGCTGCGGCGCCGGCTGGCGCTGCGTGGGCAGGGCCTGCAGGCGCGCGACCAAGGCCGCATCGTCGGTGCCGGATGGAGGAAGGGATTGGGTCATACGGGTTCTCCCAGCCGCGCACGCAACAGGCCGCGTGCGCGATGCAGTTGCGCCTTGGAACTGCCGACCGCCATCTGCAGTTCTTCGGCGATTTCATGATGTTTCCAGCCCTCGATGTCGTGCAGCACCAGCACCGCGCGCGCGCGTGGCGGCAGCGTCTCCAGCGCGCGCTCCAGATCCATTTGGGTGGCCTGGCAGGACGAAGCACCGGGAATTGCCGCGAGCAGTTCGCCGTCGGCATCGTCGAGCTCGTGATCGCGCGAATGTGCGCGGCGACGCAACTCCATCAAGGCGGTATTGACCGCCAGCCGATGCAGCCAGGTGCCCAGGGCACTCTGAAAGCGAAACTGCGGCAAGGCCTTCCAGGCGGCGATGAAGGTCTCCTGCAAGGCATCGTCGGCGCGTGCGGCGTTGCCGCCGCACAGCCGCCACACCACCGCATACAGGCGTGGCGCATGGCGGCGGTAGATCGTCTCGTACGCCGAACGGCTGCCTGCCGCGGCTGCACGCGCCAATGCCGCATCGTCGCGGTCGGCGGAGCTGTCGCAAGCGGGGGCATCGGGGGGCACGGTGGTATCGAGCATAGCCAGTTCGATGCAGCGGGCAGCAAAAAGGTTTAAGCGCAGGCATCAACGCGACTGCGCAATCGCCAGACAAGCGCGGCAGACGCCCGAAATCGGCATCTCTCCCCGTACACGCCAGTTCCTCCGCACCGCCCCCACCCGCCTGGCGATTGCTCACTACGTTGGTTCGCCGCTCTACGCCCGGCGCAGCCATTTTTCTACCGGAGTTCTAAACCTTTCTGGCGCAGGGCGCATCGAAGGCTTCGATTGCACAGCGCCGCGCCGCTGTCTGGGCAGCCCCGCCCTGGCGTTATCGGAGATCCGCATGACCCTCATCGTTGGCTTGCTGCTGAGCCTGTGCCTGACCCACTGCCCTGGCCCGCTGCCCACGACCGCCTTACGCCTATCGCTCAGCCCACAGCGCGTGGAAGCCTGCGTGCTGCCCGCAAGCAGCGCTGCGACACCACGCTGTGTGCACGTGCCGTCGCCCAGTCACTGGGGCGCCGTGCGCACCCTGCGCGACAGTTGGCAGGCCGTGTTCGATCTCCGGGAATATCAGGCGATGCATCTACAGCGACGGTAATGCACTGCCAAGACCCGACACACATAACGAAGGGCACTCCTGCCGCATGACAGCGGTTGCAGAGGCCATCCCAGGCCCACGACCGCAGCGCTTCACGCGTTTGACCATGGATCACTGCACCACGCAGCACACGCAGATGAGCGCGCATTTAGAGCGGCTGACAAAACGTAGCGAGCAGTCGTCAGGTGGGTGCGGACGGCGCGGAGGAACCGGAATGTACGTGGGTACATGAGGATTCCGAGCACCGGCCGCGCCCGCCTGGCGGCTGCGCAGTAGTTTTGATAGCTGCTCTTAGCCCACGCACCCATTGCGCAGGGAGTAGCCCGTTACACTAGGCGCCCCCACGTATCCGCTTGAGCTGATGGCTGCACCAGACCCCCTTCCCGCGATGATCCGTAGTCTGTTGCCGCACTGGAACCCGCAGTGGCTGGATGTCGCAGTGCCCGCCGTCAAGATCGTCGTGATCCTCGCCGTCGCAGGCCTGATCCGGCTGCTATTGCGCCAACTGCTCAAACGCCTGTGCACGCGCTACAGCGTGCCGGCCGAAATGATGATCGGTATTCGGCGGGCGGGCGGCTTCATCATTTCGGTGAGCGCGCTGTTGATGGTGCTGCACGTGATTGGCGTCTCCGCCGGCACGTTGTGGACGGCGTTCACCGGATTCGCAGCGGTGGGTGCGGTTGCGTTCTTCGCTGCGTGGAGCGTGCTGTCCAACATCTTCTGCACGTTCCTCATCATCACCACGCGGCCGTTCCGGCTGCACGACCACATTGAACTGCTCGAAGGCGGTGACAAGCCGGGCCTCAAGGGCCGCGTCATCGACATCAATGTGATCTACACCACGCTGGAAGAAACCGGCGACCACGCTGGCAGCGTGCTGCAGGTGCCCAACAGCCTGTTCTTTCAGCGCACCACGCGGCGCTGGCGCGAGACCAGCGGGTTTCATTCGCCTTAAATAGCGGCACCCGTCAGCGCAGCTGGCTGTCCTTGCTGCCGCGCCGGTTGTAGCCGCCTTGCGCGGCTTGCGCATGGTCCTGCGCCTCCTGGCAGGTAACGCACAGATGCACACCCGGCACAGCGTTGCGCCGCGCCTCGGGAATACGCGCATCACAGTCTTCGCAGTGCGTCAGGCTCGGGCCCTGATGCAGCTGGCTGCGCGCCCGCTGGATCGCCTCGTCCACCGTGGCATCGATCTGGTCCTGCACCGCCCCATCACCCGCCCATCCGGTCGCCATGTCTGCATCACCTTGTTGGTCTGTTTCTGAAATGGGCACGCACGGCGCAAAATCCAAGCCGGCTCTGCACAGTGCCCTCAAACCGGGTGCTCTAGCATTCACCGATTCGCCGCCCACAGGAACCCCGCCATGGAACAACCCGTCCACCCGTTCTCCGAACTGTTTGCACAGCTCGGCCTGCCCTCCGACGAAGCCAGCATTCGCCGTTTCATCGCCGAACATTCGCCACTCCCGGGCGATGTACGACTGGAAGAAGCGCCGTTCTGGACACCGGCCCAGGCGCAGCTGCTGCGCGAAGAGCGCATCGACGATGCCGACTGGATCGTCACCATCGACCAGCTTAATATCGCCCTGCATACCGAAGCAGAAGACACCGGCGTATCGGCAGGCTGAAGTACGGCTCCACTAAAGCTAGAGCTCGTTTGTGCACTTGCCTGGCGATGGCTTGCAAGGCGCACAAAGCAGCACGCACAAACAAAAGGAGCGGCATTGCCGCTCCTTTTGTATCTCTAGCGCCTGCTAGCAGCGCTCGAAAGCGCTATTGCAGGCGATGGCAATCAGGTCACCTTTTTGGCGATCGTCATGCCCAGCACGAACAGCACGATGGCGATGATGATGCCGGCCCAGAACAGGAACTTGGCGATTCCCATCGCCGCACCTGCCATGCCACCGAAGCCCAATGCACCGGCAATCAGGCCGATGATGGCGAAAATAATGGCCCACTTGATCATGATGTCTCCTATCGGCAAAGCCGTTGCGTCAGTCGAGTGCTTTCAGCGGCGCAGTGCCGGAAAACATGCCGTGCACGCTACCCACCACCCTGTGCCGCACTCGTGAATACGCGTGACACACGACGACACAGTTGCCCGGCCGTTTAGCTGCGCGAACGCCTCTTCACATCGCTCGCAGACACAACGCGCATCGGCGATCATGCGGCCTGGGCAACGTTTGGATCACATGGACACGCTTCGCTATCTCACCGGTTACCCACCTGCAGTGCTGGAGCAGGTGCGCGCATTGATTGCGCAGGACAAGCTCGGCGCCGTCCTGGCGCAGCGCTATCCCGAGCGCCACACCGTGCGCACCGACCGGCAGTTGTACGACTACGTCAAAGAAATGAAGGAGCGCTACATGCGCTCCTCGCCCACGCTGCACAAAGCCATCTACGACAATCATTTGCAGGTAGTGAAGCATGCGCTTGGCACGCACACCGCCATCTCGCGCGTGCATGGCAGCCGCCTGAAAGCCAGCCGCGAGATCCGCATCGCCGCGATCTTCCGCGACGCACCCGCGCCCTTCCTGCAGATGATCGTGGCGCACGAACTGGCGCACCTCAAAGAGCCCGAGCACGACAAGGCCTTCTACCAGCTGTGCCACCACATGGCCCCGGATTACCACCAGCTCGAATTCGACCTGCGCCTGTATCTGACCCAGCTCGCGCTGAGCCCGCGCGACTGATTGCAAGCTTGGCCGGAACCCTGATCGTCCCGCTGCCGCTCCCGCCTGCTTCCCAACGTGGCACCGGCTCAGCACGATCCGCGTCTAGTTCAGTACCTTCAGGCCGGTGGTGCGGATTTGCGATACCACGCGCAGGTGCGGTGGTGTGCTTCGACAATCTGCTGGCCGACGGCACGCCTGATCCGGATTCGTTGCACGCGGGTCTGCCGGTGGATGCGGGCAGCAAATGGCTGGGTACGCTGTGGTTTCGGGAGCGCCGCTACCGGGATTGGTGAACACGTTCATACACATACACCGGCCAGCGTGGTTTAAAATGTTGCGGCGCGACGTGATCGGACAGGGTCTGGAGACGTCGCGTTTTTTGTTTCCCATTGCGCCGGCTGCAGGCCGGGCGTCAGGGAAGGCACATCACGCAGCCCCGCGGAGCCTTCGATGCTTTTCGAAACCCTCGATACCACCGGCCATGAGCAGGTGATTTTCTGTCACAACCGCGACGCCGGCCTCAAGGCCATCATCGCGTTGCACAGCACCCGTCTGGGGCCGGCACTGGGTGGGGTGCGCATGCGGCCGTATGCCAACAGCGAAGCCGCGCTCAACGACGCACTGCGGCTCAGCCGCACCATGACCTACAAGAATGCGCTGGCCGGCCTCAACGTTGGTGGTGGCAAGGCCGTGATCATCGGCGACCCGAAGACCGACAAGAGCGAGGCGCTATTCCGCGCCTTTGGCCGCTTTGTCGACACCCTGGGAGGCCGCTACATCACCTCCGAGGATGTGGGTACCGATGTCAACGACATGGAGCAGATCTACCTGGAGAGCGAGTACGTCACCGGCGTGCATCAGGTGCATCGCGGCTCCGGCGATCCCGCTCCGTTCACCGCCTACGGCGCGCTGCAGGCGCTGATGGCCTCGCTCAATCGCAAGCTCGGCCATGAAGAAGTGGGCAAGGCCAGCATCGCGATCCAGGGCCTGGGCCATATCGGCATGGAACTGGTGAAGTTGCTCAAGGAACGCGGCGCCAAGCTCTATGTGGCCGATCTCAATCCGGCGCTGGTGGATCGCGCAGTGTCCGAATACGGCGCCGAGGCCGTGCGCCCCGAAGAGATTCATGAAGTGCCCGCCGATGTGTTTGCGCCCTGCGCACTCGAAGGTGCCATCAACGAAGACACGCTGCCGCGGCTCAAGGCCAAGATCATCTGCGGCACGGCCAACAATCAGTTGTCCAGCGCAGCGATCGGCGAAGAGCTGCACAAGCGCGGCATTCTGTATGCGCCCGACTATGTGGTAAATGCCGGCGGCGTCATGAATGTGTCGCTGGAGATCGACGGCTACAACCGCGAACGTGCGATGCGCCTGATCCGCAGCATCTACCACAACCTGGAAAAGGTGTTCGACCTGTCCACCCAGCTCGGCATCCCGCCGCAGCAGGCGGCCGACCAGATTGCCGAAACGCGGATCGAAGCGATCAGCAAGCTCAAGCTGCCGCTGGGCCGCACCGCACCGCGCTTCCTGCACAAGTTGCGCGGCGAGTAAGCGCGCAAACGGGCGGGCCGCGGTTGACGACTGGTGCGATGACGCAATCCCCACCGCACACGTGACGCCCGGGCATTGCACCCGGGCGTCATGCACACCGATCAGAAATCGGCGCTGTACTTCAGGCTCAACGCGCGGTCGTCGCCACGCTCGCCCACCCGCTGGTCGTAGCCGAAACGCAGCGCGCCGCGCTCACCGAGCGGCGCGGACGCCGCAACCCCGAGCAGCCCGCCAGACCGCGCCGGCTGCATGCCGCGCAACGGCGCCCACGCATCCACGCCGATGAAGCTGGCATCCAGGCTCAGGCCCTCGCTGCTGAGCGCTTGCTGCCACTCGGCATAACCGCCCAGCTGCAGGCCGCGCCAGCGGTACGCCGAACGCAAACCAGCCAACAGCTGCGTCCGCGCAGAGGTGCTGGCAGCGGCACGCAGACCGAACCCTCCCCCCCCCTGTTCGCGGAAGCCTTCGCTGGCCAGGCGCACGTAGTCCACGCCCAGGTACGGCGTCAGTGAAGCAGCGACTTCACCGAAGCGATAGCCGGTTTCCAGGTTGCCGCTGAGATAGCTGCCGCTGTAATCGCTAAAGGCGGCACTGCGGTCCAGGCCAAACTGCAGGCTGCGCTCGATCTGCCGACGCACATTGCCAAAGCCCATCTGGCCCAGCGCATACCCCGGCACGCGCGTGGTGCCCCAATACAGTTGGGCATGCACCTGGCGGTCGCGCCCACGCGCGCCATCCAGATCGCCCAGGCTGTTGGAGCGCGTTTCGCCGAAGGCAAACCCGGCCACCGCACCGGATGCCATGCGCAGATCGTTGCCCATCATCCAGCCCGAGGTGGCGAAGCCATTGCTGGTCGCACCACCCTCGCCCGGCCCGCCCAGTGCACGCTGCCAGACACCAAGCAGGCGCGGTTGTTGCGAGACGCCATCAAAATGCGTGGCCAGCGCGCGTCGACTCAGATCAATCGTGTCGAAGGTCATCGCCGCCGATTCGGCATGCGCGCGGCCGGACAGGCTGCGCAGCGAATCCGCAGCCGTCTCACCGGTTGGCGACTGCTGCAGCGCGGCCGCAGCCTGGACAAACCCGCTACTGATCGCGCCGCTGCCCTGCAACAGCTGCACGTCCACTTGCTGAAATGCCTGTTCAACGCGCACGGCAGAGTCCATTGCCGTCGTGCCGGACAAGCCGAGCGTGCTGGCAACGGCAGTGGCTGTCAGACCGCGCAGCGCCAGGTACGCATTGTTGCTGTCGTAGGTCAGGCTTGCATCGAGAAAGGTCACCGCCGGGCCGCGCGTAACCGTCCCGAACGTGCCCTGCAAGCCACCGGCTGCCTGCAACAAGGTGTAAGTGGCGTTGTCGACCACGTAATCGCGGCGCCCCAGCAATTGCAGCTCGCCCGCGATGCTCGCCGTGCCGGTGACGTTCAAGCGGTCGCCCACGTTCAAGGCCAAACGGCCGGTGCTGTCCTGGATGTAATTACCCGCGACCGCCAGCGTTGCGCCGTTGACCTGCACGGTGCCTGCATTGTTGAGGGTTCCGGCGATCCGGCCACTGCCAATCAAGCTGGCGCCGCTGGCCACGCCGACGCGCGCACTTTGCAGACTGGCGGTCTGCAAGGTACCGCCCAGCACCTGGGTGTCGCCAATAAAGGTATTGGCGGTGCTGCTCAACACCAACGTGCCGCTACCGCGCTTGGTCAACCCACCGTTGCCACTGATGTCGTTGGCCCAGGTCGAACGTAAGGTCATGACCTCGACATCCACCGTGCCCCAGTCGAAACGCGCCGGCCCCAGCACCGCCTTGCCCACGTTGAGCAGGCCATATCCGAACGTTGGATCGACGCCTGCGGCGCCGAGGTCGGTCGCCGTGCCCAACAAGGTCTGGCGCACCAGGTCGTTGTTGAAATACGGGTACGCCTGCCACACCAGCGCGGCGGCGCCGGACACCAATGGCACGGCAAACGAAGTGCCGCTGCCATAGAAGTAGCTCAGGTTACCGGCGGTACTGTCGGGGCCGACATACACCGACGTGCCCGGTGCCACCAGGCAATACCGCATCGTTACACCGCAGGCATTCGAATACGACGCCAGCTGGGTCGGATTGGCGGTATCCACTGCACCAACGACTAGCCAGCCGCGCTCTAGATCGGCAGCCGGCCGCGTGCCATTGGGGCCGGGCTGGCTGGGCAATGCAGCAGTATCGGATGGCTCGGTGCGCGATTCATTGCCGGAGGCGAATACCACCAAACCATCGTTGCCGATCACGAACGCACGGTATTCCTGTGCGACCGGGTTGGTCACGTTGGGGTCGGTCCAGTACAGCCCGCCCCATGAGTTATTCATGATGCGCGTGCCTGCGCGGATCAGGTCCGCATGCACGGCCTCCAATCCAAGCGGCCCGTCGATCTCATTGCCCTGCCCGCTGCCGTCATCCGTAGGCGCCTTGTCGGCAATGATGCGCGCCGAGACCAGCGTCGCACCGGGCGCAATTCCGCCCGGCCATTGCCCCACCGCGCCTCCAGCCGCCAACTCAGCTACTACCGTGCCGTGTCCTAGCACGTCACCCACCGCGATATTGTTTTCGCGCGGATCGACATAGATGAAGCTGTCGGATAACCGCCCCTGCAACGCGGGATGATTGCCGTTGATGCCGCTGTCGACCACGCCGATGCGGTAACCGGCGCCGGTGAAGCCGAGCGCCTGCGCGGCAGGCGTATTGGTCAGCGCCAGGTGCGCATCGAACGCGGGCTGCGGGGTCGGTACGGTCGTGGGGGGCGGCGGCGTAGGGGCGGTTGTAGGGGGCGGCGGCGGTGAGGTGGGCGGTGGCGGAGGTGGTGGCGAGGTCGGTGGCGGTGCAGTCGGCGTGCTCGGACGAATACCGCCCCCACCCCCACCACCGCCACACGCGGTCAATGCCACGGCCAGCGCCGAGGCCAGGACAGTCCTGGCGACGTCTGTCTTCTTCATCTTGAGTTTTCCCCAAACCAATCCATGGATCGGGCCCAACCCCGGGCCCGAATATCGCTTTTATACGTCACGTGAAGCCACCACTCCAGCGCGGTGCGCGCTGGCGCGAATCGGCCACGAGGCAGATAATCGTTTCACTTTAAACGGTATCCACTCATGTCCGACATCGTCATCGTTGCTGCAAAACGCACTGCCATCGGATCGTTCCTTGGCCAGTTCAATGGCGTCCCCGCCCCCACGCTTGCTGCCGCCGCCATTGAAGGCGCGCTGGCGCAGTCGGGCGTTGCCGCGGCCGATGTCTCCGAAGTGATCGTCGGCTGCGTATTGCCCGCCAACCTGGGCCAGGCGCCGGCGCGCCAGGCCGCCATTGCGGCCGGCATCCCGACCTCGACTGGCGCCACCACCATCAACAAGGTGTGCGGTTCGGGCATGAAGGCAATCATGTTCGGCCACGACCTGATCAAGGCCGGCTCGGCCAGCATCGTGGTGGCCGGCGGCATGGAGTCGATGAGCAACGCACCGCACCTGCTGCCGAACTCGCGTACCGGCAACCGCTACGGCAATTTTCAGGCGGTGGACCACATGGCGTGGGACGGCCTGACCAATCCCTACGATGGCCAGGCGATGGGCGTGTTCGGCGAAGCCACTGCAGAGAAGTTCGGCTTCTCGCGCGCCGATCAGGATGCCTATGCCATCGCCTCGGTGGAACGTGCGCAGGCTGCGCAACGCAACGGCGCATTTGCCGATGAAATCGTGCCGGTGAAAGTCGCCACCCGCAAAGGCGAGATCGTCGTGGACAGCGACGAGCAGCCCGGCAAATCCGACGTGGCCAAGATCCCCACCTTGAAGGCCGCTTTCAAAAAGGATGGCACCGTCACCGCCGCCAGCTCGTCGAGCATTTCCGATGGCGCCGCAATCACCGTGCTGATGGCGGCCGATGAGGCGCAGCGCCGCGGTATCACGCCGCTGGCGCGCATCGTGGGCCATGTCACCCATTCGCAGGCACCGGAATGGTTCACCACCGCGCCGGTGGCCGCGATACAGTCGCTGGTCGGCAAGATCGGCTGGACGCTGGACGACGTGGACCTGTTTGAAATCAATGAAGCGTTCGCCGTGGTGGCGATGACACCGATCAAGGAATTGGGAATTGCACACGAGAAGGTCAACGTGCACGGCGGTGCCTGCGCGCTCGGCCACCCGATTGGCGCATCCGGTGCGCGCTTGGTGGTGACATTGGTGAATGCGTTGCGCAGCCGCGGCGGCAAGCGCGGAATCGCGACGCTGTGCATCGGCGGCGGTGAAGCAACTGCCATTGCTATCGAATTGATTTGATTGGCATTAACAGCGAATTTGCAAAGCTGAATGCGCGCGCGCTTGACACTAGTCTTCGGGCCGTCATCATGTCGGGGGCGCGCAATAGCGCGTTGCCTAATCTAATCGACGAGGATTGAAACAATGACCATCAACAAGCTGCTGATCGCAATGGCTCTGGGCCTGGCCCTGACCGCTTGCTCGAAGCCGGAACAGGCTCAGGACGCTGCTGCTTCGGCTAACGAAGCTGCAACCGACGCTCAGACTGCTGCTGACCAGGCTGCTGCCTCGGGCTCGCAGTCGGCTGACGCCGCTCAGGCTGCTGCCAACACCGCCGCTGCTTCGGCTGACACCGCTGCTGACGCTGCCCAGGCTGCTTCCGGCGCCGCCACCGACGCTGCTGCTGACCAGGCTGCTGACGCTGCCAAGACGGCTGAAGACACCGCCGAAGCTGCTAAGGACACCGCTGAAGAAGCCAAGAAGTAATCACTTCTTAGCTCCAAGCGCGTTCGGAGAAAGCCGCTGGTTTCCAGCGGCTTTTTCTTTGCCTGGGTGTTGAGTGTTGCCTACCTCACGTCCGCGCGTACTGCCCAACGCGTATCTATGCGCGCATAACCGCACTGCGGCTCTACCGCTTCTGTTCGCGCAGCTGAATGCGGCCACGCGGCATTGACACCGGCTGCATCCGGGTCTGCATAAGCTCCGCTTTCCAATCGGAACCGGAACAGGACCCACCCATGAACAAGATCCGCATGCTGTCGCTGAGCGCCGTTGCTGTTGCTGTGGTCACCCTCGCCGCCTGCCAGGGCCCGGATGCCGAACAGGCACGCCGCGATGCCGCTTCTGCCGCAAAGCACGCCGCCGCCGCGACCGAGCAAGCCGCCGACCGCGCTGCCGTGCAGGCCAAGGAAGCCACTGCCGATGCACGCGTCGCCGCACGCGACCTGGCCGCCGACGCCAGCCGCGCTACCGCCAACGCCGCCGATGCCACTGCGGACAAGACCCGCGAGATGGCCAACAAGGCCGAACAGAATGCGGCCGAAAAGAATGCCGAGCACGACGCGCAGCATTGAGTGCAACCGCAACGCCTGAGCGCGCACGCAAGTAGCGACGCGCTTCGCAACTCCTGCATGCACCGGTAATATCTGCCCGGTGCATGCAGCCCCGGACAAGCAGCCGGCTCGTGTTGTCGAGCCTGGCACGCTAGGATCTGCGGATGCCTTCTTCCTTTACCTCGCGGCGCCGCAATCAGCTGGCGCTGGCCTTCTCTGCGCTCATCTTTATCGCGATCGGGATCGGCATCTTCGTGGGTGCGCGCCGCTCCCTCGCCGATGCCGCGCTCGTCTCGCATACGCATGAAGTCATTGGCCGCGTCGATGAGATCCAGGCGCGCGTGCTCGATGCCGAATCGGCCGAGCGCGGTTACCTGCTCACCGGCAATGACGCGTACCTGCTGGACTATCAGACCAGCGTGGAGCGGCTGCCGATCCTGATCGGCAACTTGCGCCGCAAGATCGCCGACAACCCTTCGCAGGTGGCGCATCTGGATCAACTGCATCATCTGGTCGACACGCGGCTCAAACAGATTCAGCACGTGCTCGACGTCTACGCCGACAGCGGCCTGGAGCCGGCGCGTACCAGCATTCGCCAGACCGCGTTTCGCACCACCAGCGCCATCCGCGAACAGGCACTGACCATGGTGCAGCGCGAGCAGGAGCTGCTGGCATTGCGTGCGGAAAGCAGCCGCCAAAGTGCGTTGTTGTTGCTGATCCTGGCGCTGGCCGGCATCCCGTTAGGGCTGGCCGTGGTCGGCACGGTGTACGGCCTGCTGATGCGCGAACTGCGGCATCGCGCGCAGGCCGAGCGGCATGCCGCACGTGCCAACCAGGAACTGGGCGAGAGCATCGGCGCCCTGCAGCGCAGCGCGGCCGATCTCAATTTGCTCAGCCGCTACACCGGCCTGCTGCAGAGTTGCGTCAGTGCCGAAGAAGCACTGGATGTCACCAGCCGCACGCTCGCGCATTTGCTGCCCGGCATTGCCGGCAGCGTGTATCTGCTGCGCGCCTCGCAGGACCGCGCCGAGGTGATCAGCCATTGGGGCACGCCGTTGGTGCACAGCGCCTCGCACCTGCTGCCCGAAGAGTGCTGGGCACTGCGCCGCGGCCAGCCGCACCTGATCGAAGACCTGGCGCGCGATGCGCCGTGCGCGCACATCGACCTGCCCGATGCGAGCGTGGCAATCACCACCGCCTGCCTGCCGATGTCGGCACAGGGCACGCAGCTGGGTTTTCTGTTCCTGTCCGCGCCCGGCCCGGCGCCGATGCCCCGCCTGGAGATCGCCGAAGCGGCTGCCGAGCAGTTGTCGCTGGCCTTGAGCAATCTGCGTCTGCGCGAATCGCTGCGCCGGCAGTCCATCCGCGATGCGCTGACGGGGTTGTACAACCGCCGTTATCTGGAAGAAGCGCTCAGCCACGAACTGGCGCGCTGCGCACGCCGCGATCTGCCGCTGTCGGTACTGATGCTGGATGTGGACCACTTCAAGCAGTTCAACGACGGCCAGGGCCATGCCGGCGGCGATCTGTTGCTGGCCGCAGTGGGTGAATTGCTGCTCACCCGCCTGCGCGCCGAGGACGTGGCCTGCCGCTACGGGGGCGAGGAATTCACCGTGATCCTGCCGGAAACCGACGGCGAGGAAGCGATGCGCGTGGCCGAACAGATCCGCGGTCACATCGCTGCGCTGGCGGTCAGCGACGGCCAGCGCGCGCTGCCACGGGTCACCGCGTCGATCGGCGTGGCCAGCTTCCCGGCCGATGGCGAGCTGGGATCGGCCTTGATCCAGAAGGCCGATGCGGCGTTGTACGTGGCCAAGCGCCAGGGCCGCAACCGGGTGGAACGGCACGGCGTGGTGGCGGTGAATGCCGAACCGGGTGGCACAAACGGCGCGATTGTTTGAGATTCGTCACACAAAAGATGCTCTAGCGCAGCGATAGTCGGCGTGACCCATCCAAGCGAGGCAGTCCCGATGTCGATGTGGCGCGATCAAGGTCCCAACAAGAAAGACGGCGTTCCCGCAGCGCCCGAGGTTCCGCCGGCCGACGGCCGCTTGTTCAATGCCGAACCCACCCCCGCCCCGGCCGCTGCAGCGGCGGTGACGCCAACTCCGCCGGTGGCGGCGACGCCGGCGCCAACCCGGCAGAGTGAGGCCAAGGAATCCCTGATCGCCGCCGACATCAGCATCGAAGGCAAGATCGAAGGTGCCGGACACGTGCGCCTGGCCGGCCGGTTCAAGGGCGACGTCAACGTCAAGGGCGATCTCACCATCGAACGTGGCGCCAAGCTCAACGGCGGCGTGCGCGCCAACAAGGTGATCATTGCCGGGGAACTGGAAGGCAATATCGAATCGGCTGCGCAGGTGGAGTTGCAGGCCTCCGGCGTGCTGGTCGGCGACGTCAAGGCCGGTAGCCTCACTGTCGCCTCCGGGGCGCGCATGCGTGGCCAGGCCGACTTTGGCTGGGGCGAGGACACCGGCAGCAAGCCGCCGGCCAAACCGGTGGTTGCGGCCGGAGACAGCGACGCCACATGAGTGCACCCCGCCCGGGCACGCCCGGCGCCACGCGCAGCTGCCCGCATTGCAAGGCGACGATCCTGGAAAGCGCGGTCGTCTGCCCTGCCTGCCGGCACCATCTGCGCTTCGATTCGGCGGCGGCGCAGCACACCCAGCCGGCGCCGATCGTGCCGCTCAAGGTCGACGGCACGATTCGCCACCCCGCCGATGGCGATGCCTGGGAATACACGGTGGTGGTGGTGGTGCGCAACGGCAAGGGCGAGGAAATCCGCCGCCAGGTGGTGGACGTGGGCGCCATGCAGGGCGGTGAGGAACGCGGCTTCACCCTGGCGGTGGAGGCCACGGCGGTGCGTACTCAGGGGCGTCGTACGCGGCATTAGCTGCGCTGCGTAATGGCGGTGCGGCGTGGCCCGCAGTCGGTGCCGTGCGCCTCCTGGGTCGGCAGTTGCATCAGCCTGTTGCGGTTTCCGGCGATCAGTCCGGACACAACGACCATGGTCAGGGTCGAACACGCGCAGGACCAGGTCGGCTGCTACCGAGACGGCGCAGCTCCTTTGCTAGCCCATCGCGCAAGAAATGGTTGATCCTGTCCCTCGTGCACCTGGATCGCGCTGGCGGTACCGGCGCCTTGTTGCAACACCTGCCGAATGCGTGCGTGCTCGCGGTGCAGTCGCCACGCGCAGCTTCGTGACGCGGCTGCATCGTCGCCCACTGGCGACCAGCAATCCCTCCACCGCGCGGGGTTCTGTGCTCCCCATCGCTGCCCTCCACACCCAGACGCCTGACACCGCCGCGCAGGCCGCATCTGCGCAACACAGGCAGCATCTCGCACGCACCGCCGCCATTCTCAGGATCTGCACATCGGCTTGGCCAGAGTTGCCGCATGCACAACGGCAATGACACACGCGGCGATCTGGTGGTGCTTGGGCCCGAAGGGCTGTACTGCCCACAAGGCGATTTCCATATCGATCCATGGCGGCCGGTGCCGCGCGCGGTGATCACGCATGGTCATGGCGACCACGCACGCGGCGGCATGGGCGAGTACCACTGCACGCGCGAAAGCCTGCCGATCCTGCAATGGCGGCTGGGCGAGCAGGTCTATCACCCGCATGCCAATGGCGAGGCCTTCACCCTGGGACGCGCGCGAGTGTCCTTGCATCCGGCCGGTCATGTGCTGGGCTCGGCGCAGGTGCGCATCGAAGTCGATGGCCAGGTGTGGGTGGCCTCCGGCGACTACAAGCGCCAACACGACCCCACCTGCGCGCCGTTCGAAGTGGTGCCGTGCGACACCTTCATCACCGAGGCAACCTTCGGGCTGCCCGTGTACCGCTGGCCGGACACCGCGCAGGTGGCGGCCGATATCGTGGCCTGGCGCCATGAGTGCGCCGCGCGCGGCGAGGCGGCGATCCTGTATTGCTATGCGCTGGGCAAGGCGCAGCGCGTGCTTGCTGAGTTACGCGCCTGGGACACGCAGCCAGCGCTGTTGCATGGCGCAATCGCCGCCGGCGTGGATGTGTACCGGCACGCCGGCATCGCCATGCTGGAGACGCAACCGGTGAGCGAACACGCACGCGGCGCCGACTACGCCGGGCAATTGGTGCTGGCCCCGCCATCGGCGGCCGGCAGCCCGTGGATTCGCCGCTTCCGGCATGCACAGCAGGGCTTTGCCTCGGGCTGGATGCGCATCCGCGGCAACCGGCGCCGTCGTAATTACGACCGTGGCTTTGTGGTGTCCGATCATGCCGACTGGCCCGACCTGCTGCGCACCATCGCCGACACCGGCGCGCGCCGGGTCATCGCCACACATGGCAACACCGATGCGTTGATCCAGCACCTGCGCGAGCACGGCGTAGCCGCCGAAGCCTTCCGCACCGACTTTGGAGCCGAGGAATGAATCCGTTGCCTGCAAGCCGCTATGTTCGCGCGCGGCCGCGGATCCGGCTGAGTGGCGCACTGGCGTTTCGCCGGCATGCGCTGGCCTTTTGTGTGCATCGCGCCACCCCCGCCGCCACGCTGGGGCCACCCCGCCCGCAACGGCGCCCACGCACGTTGAGTGCATTCACCCGCGCTGCCTTGCGTCTGCGCGCGACACCGCTGCTGGCCAGCGCGGATGCAGCGCCGTGAAACGGTTTGCGGCGTTGTACCGCACTCTGGACC
The DNA here is from genome assembly GCF_041520885.1 of Xanthomonas sp. NCPPB 2922. Classification (NCBI taxonomy): domain Bacteria; kingdom Pseudomonadati; phylum Pseudomonadota; class Gammaproteobacteria; order Lysobacterales; family Lysobacteraceae; genus Xanthomonas; species Xanthomonas sp. NCPPB 2922. The sequence continues at coordinate 123,857 of NZ_JBGOFY010000009.1, forward strand.
GCAGCACCGGCACGCTCGACAAGCGCGCCGCCTTGGTGGCGTATTTCCGCGCAGCGCCGCCGCTGGATGCGGCCTGGGCGCTGTATCTGCTCGCGGGTGGCAAGGTGGCCAGTGCGCGCATGCGCATCGCCGCCAGCGGCGAGTTGCGCGAGTGGATCGCCGAGGCCGCCGGGATCGCCGACTGGCTGGTAGCCGACAGCTACGATCATGTAGGCGATCTGGCCGAAACACTGGCATTGCTGCTGGATGATCCAGCCAGCGAGGCGGTGGATGTGTCACTGGCCGAGTGGATCGAACAGCGCCTGCTGCCGATCGCCAATCAAGACGTGGCGGTGCGCAAGCACTGCATCGTGCAGGCGTGGCGCACGCTGGCCTTCGACGAACGCCTGGTCTTCAACAAGTTGCTGACCGGCGCATTGCGTGTGGGTGTGTCGCAACGGTTGGTGCAGCAGGCCCTGGCCGAACTGTCGGGCGTGGATATCGCACGCATTGCCCAGCGCATGCTCGGCAGCTGGCGCCCGCATGCCACGTATGTGGCCGACCTGCTCACGCATGAGGAGCTGCCCGGCGACCGCCAGCAGCCCTATCCGTTTTTTCTGGCGTCGCCGCTGGAGGCCGATGTCGAAAGCCTTGGCGCAATCGACGACTGGCTGCTGGAATGGAAGTGGGATGGCATCCGACTGCAGCTGTTGCGTCGTGCTGGTGAAGCGGCGCTGTGGTCGCGTGGCGAAGAACGCCTGGATGGCCGCTTTCCAGAGATCGAACAGGCCGCCATGGGCTTGCCAGACGGCACCGTGATCGACGGCGAGCTGCTGGCCTGGCAACCCGAGCAACCGTTGCCGATGCCGTTCACCGCGCTGCAGACGCGTATCCAGCGGCTCAAGCCCGGGCCCAAGACGCTGGCGGCGGCGCCAGCGCGCGTGGTCGCTTACGACTTGCTCGAACTGGACGGCGAAGACCTGCGCGAGCGCCCGCTGCACGCACGCCGCGCACTACTGGAGCGCGTGCTCGCCACCCTCGCCGACCCACGCATTATCGCCTCGCCGCTGGTGCAACCCACCGATTGGCAGGCCGCCGCGCAGGTGCGGCTGGATGCACGTGCGCGCGGCGTTGAAGGGCTGATGCTCAAGCGCGCGCGTTCGCCCTACCAATCCGGCCGCCGCCGTGGCGACTGGTGGAAGTGGAAGATCGACCCACTGACCATCGATGCGGTGCTGCTGTACGCACAGGCCGGCCATGGCCGGCGCAGCACGCTCTACACCGACTACACCTTCGGGCTCTGGCACGGCGGCACGCTGGTGCCCATCGCCAAAGCATATTCGGGGCTGGACGATACCGAGATCCTGCAACTGGACCGCTGGATCCGCGCCAACACCACCGAGCGCTTCGGGCCGGTGCGCGCGGTCACGCCGCACCATGTGTTCGAACTGGGCTTTGAAGGCGTGAATCGCAGCACGCGGCACAAGTCCGGCATTGCGGTGCGCTTCCCGCGCATCCTGCGCTGGCGCCACGACAAACCCTTCGCCGAGGCCGACCACCTGAGCAGCCTTCAGGCACTGGCGCGGTGAGCCCGGCACAGCCACAGCGCGGCACGCCGTTGCAGCAATGGCGGGCCTGGTTTGCGCAGCGCGGCTGGGCGCCGTTGCCGTTTCAACGCGATGTCTGGAAGCGCTATCTGGATGGCGAATCCGGCCTGCTGCACACCCCAACCGGCAGCGGCAAGACCCTGGCGGCATTTGGCGGCCCGCTGCTGGAAGCGCTGGCCGCACGCGGACGCACGCCGCCGGCCACGGCGGTTGCACGTGGCCGGCGGCAGCCGCAGCGCAGCCTGCAGGTGCTGTGGATTACCCCGCTGCGCGCGCTCGCCGCCGATACCGCGCGTGCCCTGCGCGAACCGGTGGAGGCCTTGGGCCTGGATTGGCAGGTAGGCCTGCGCACCGGCGACGCCAGTGCGCGCGACAAACGCCTGGCCCGCAGCGGCAAGCTCGATGTCCTGGTCACCACGCCCGAATCGCTGGCCTTGCTGCTGTCGTATCCGGATACCGCGCCGCAGTTGGCAGCGCTACGCTGCGTGATCGTCGACGAGTGGCACGAGCTGCTTGGCAACAAGCGCGGCGTGCTGTTGCAACTGTGCCTGGCGCGCCTGCGCGGTTGGTCACCGGCGCTGCGCATCTGGGGGTTGTCGGCCACGCTGGGCAACCTGGCGCAGGCACGCGATGTGCTGCTGCCGCATCAACCGGACGCGGCCTTGGTGTCGGGGGTCAAGCCACGCGCCATGACCCTGGAAACGCTGCTGCCCGAGACCGGCGAGCGCTTTCCCTGGGCCGGCCATCTCGGTCTGGCGCAACTGGCGCGCGTGCTGCACAAACTGATGGAACAACGCACCAGCCTGGTGTTCACCAACACGCGCGCGCAGGCCGAACTCTGGCACCAGGCGCTGAGCGCAGTCTGGCCGGAGGATGCGGCCACACTGGCGCTGCACCATGGCTCGCTGGATCCGGCGCTGCGCACCGCGGCCGAACACGGCTTGCGCGACGGCAGCCTGCGCTGCGTGGTGGCCACCTCCAGCCTGGACCTGGGCGTGGACTTTCCGGCGGTGGACCAGGTGCTGCAAGTCGGCAGCCCCAAGGGCATCGCACGCCTGCTGCAACGCGCCGGCCGTGCACGGCACCGCCCGGGCGAATCTGGCCATGTGGTGTGCGTGCCCTCGCATGCGCTGGAATTGCTGGAATATGCGGCTGCGCGGCGCGCGATTGCACAGGGGCAGATCGAGGCACGCCCGCCACCGCGGCTCTCATTGGACGTGCTGGCCCAGCATTGCGTGACCCTGGCACTGGGCGGCGGTTTCCAGGCCGATGCGTTGCTGCGCGAAGTCCGCGGCACCGATGCCTTCGCCGCACTCGATGAGGCCACCTGGCAGGCCGTGCTCGACTTCATCGTGCAAGGCGGCAGCGCGCTCGCGCATTACCCCGATTTCCACAAGGTGGTGCGCGACGACGCCGGCATCTACCGCGTCACCGACCGGCGCGTGGCGCTGCGGCATCGCCTGTCGATCGGCACCATCACCAGCGATGGCAGCGTGCGCGTGCAGTTCCTGCGCGGCGGCCGGCTGGGCGCGGTGGAAGAACAGTTCGTCGGTCGCCTCAAGCGCGGCGACCGCTTCCAGTTCGCCGGGCGCTTGCTGGAACTGGTGCGGCTGGAAGACATGACCGCCTACGTGCGCATCGCCAAGGGCGGCAGCGGCGTAGTGCCCAAGTGGATGGGCGGGAGGATGCCGTTGTCCTCGGCGTTGGGGCGCGAGGTGGAGGCGGTGTTCGCCGATCCCGGCGACGCGCCGGAAATGCAGACGCTGGCACCGTTGCTGCACTTGCAGTCCAGCCTGTCCGCACTGCCCGGCCCCGGCCATCTGCTGGTGGAAACCATCAAGGCGCGCGATGGCCGCCACCTGTTCGTGTACCCGTTCGCAGGCCGCCAGGTCAACGAAGGTCTGGCCGCATTGCTGGCTGCGCGCTGGGGCCGGCGGCAGCGCAACACCTTCAGCTTTGCAGCCAACGATTACGGGTTTGTGCTGTCGCCGGCGCAGGATGTGCCGGTGGATGCCGCACTGCTGCAGGAATTGCTGTCGCCGGCACGGCTGTTCGAGGATCTGCGCGACAGCCTCAATCTGGGCGAGCTGGCACGCCGGCAGTTTCGTGAGATTGCGCGCGTCGCCGGGCTGCTCTCGCCATCGCTGCCTGGGCGTGCGCCGCGCAGCCTGCGCCAGCTGCAGGCCTCCAGTGGCCTGTTGTACGACGTGCTGCAGCGCTTCGACCCGGACCACCTGCTGCTGGCCCAGGCCGAGCGCGAAGTCTTCGAAGGCCAGCTGGAATTCGCGCGCCTGGCCCACGCGCTGGAAGACTGCGCAGCGCGCGTCTTGCGCCTGTGCACGCCGCGCAGCCTGACGCCGCTGTCGTTCCCGCTATGGGCCGAGCGCGTGCGCGGGCAACTCAGCACCGAAGACTGGAAAGCGCGCGTGCTGCGTGCAGCCGCGCAACTGGAACGCAAGCATGGCCGATAGCGTGCATCTCACCCTGGCAGGCGAGCCGGTGGAACTGCTCGGCGAGCGTGCGCTGTATCGGCCCGCGCGGCGCGCATTGCTGATCGCCGATCTGCATCTGGGCAAGGCCGATGTGTTCCGGCGTGCCGGCATCGGCTTGCCTGCGGGCGGCACCGAGCACGATCTGGAGCGGCTGGACGCGTTGCTGGCATCGCGCCCGGTGGACGCGCTCTGGATTCTCGGCGACCTGCTGCATGGGCCGGCACCGCGCGCGGCCTGGCACCGCCGCTGGAGCGCCTGGCGCGAGCGCCATTGCGCCCTGCAGGTGATTGCAATCCGCGGCAATCACGACCGCGCCTTGGCAGGCGCCGATCTGCACATCGAAGCGGCCGGCGAACAGGTGGAAGATGGCCCGTTCCTGCTGCGCCATGACCCGCTCCCGCACCCCAGCCGCCACGTGCTGTGCGGCCACCTGCACCCGCTGGCCGCGCTGCCGGGCCTGTCGCGCCGCTGGCCGGCATTCTGGTTGCGCGACGGCGTGACCATCCTGCCTGCGTTCTCGCACTTCACTGCCGGCATCGTGCCGACCCTGGTCGAAGGCGAGCGCCTGGTTGCCTGCGTCGAAGGCGATGCGATGGCGCTGCCGGTGCGGTGACAACGCGCGCACCGCGTTGATGCAACGGTGCGCGTGCGGCGCACCAACTTCACTTCATCAGTGAAGCCAACCGCACAGCGACTGCCGCTGCGCGCCACTACGCAGCCATGCCATCTCCTGCATTACTCGAACTTGGCACCGGCACCGGTTGCGCCAATGCATCGACGAACGCCGGGTCCAGCGCGAGCTTGCCGAACCAGCCGTGCTGGGTGCCGCTGAGCACGCGCAGCATGTGGCCGCGCCCACCCGGCACGCGGCCCATCGGCTGCAGCAGCAGATCGCGCCCGCGCGCCCACACATCGCGCTCGGACTGGAACAGCGGCGTGAGCCAGCGACTCCAGCGGTGATAGATCGCCACATGCGCCTGGCGTTCGCGCTGGTAGCGCTGCAATGCGGCATCCAGGTCCGCGCCGGCGCGCAAGGCATCGCGCATCGCCAGTGCATCCAGCAGCGCCATGTTCACGCCCTGCCCCAGCTGCGGGCTCATCGCGTGCGCGGCATCGCCGGCCAGCGCAAAGCGGCCGCGGTGCCAGCGCGACACCACCGCGTCGCGGTAGCTGGCACGCGCCAAGGCGCCATGCACCTGCACGGTCTGCAGGCGCGCAAGCGCGTCCGGCCACATCTGCGCCACTTCTTCGCGCCAGGCGTCCATGCCGCGGGTTTCCCATGCAGCGAAATCGCTGCAGGGCAGGCTCCAGAAAAAGCTCAGCCGCGGCGTGTCATCGCCCGGCCGCGTGCCCACCGGCAGCAGCCCGATCATCTTGCGTGCGCCGATGTAGCGCTGCCGCAACTCGTCCACGTACGGCCAGTCTTCGCGCGGCAACAAACACCACAGCGCGCCCCATGGATACACCCGATCCAGCTGGGTGCCCTGGGCCTGTGCGCGCAAGGTCGATGCCGAGCCATCGGCGGCGATGATCAGATCGTAGGGGCCATGCCATTGCCCGCGCTGGTCCTGCACACGCACGCCGTCATGATCGATCGCGGTGATCTGCGTGCCGATGTGCAGGTTGGCGTACTCGGGCCAGGCATCGCGCAGCAACGCGAACAACGCGCCGCGCTGCATGCCCAGGCCCATCAGGCGCGCATCCAGGTCGCGGTAGCGCATGTCCATCACCGCGCGCCCGCAGGGCGTCTCGCCATACAACCGCCGCACCGGTGCACCGTGCTGCAAGGCCTGCTCCAGCAGCCCCATCTTCCACAGCACCTGCAGCCCGCTCGGCTGCAACAGAAATCCTGCACCAACCGGCCCGGGCGCGGGCGCGCGTTCGAACACGTCCAGGCGATGCCCATCGGCACCGAGCAGCACGGCCAGTGCCTGCCCCGCCGTGCCGTATCCCACTACCGCAATTCGCAATGTCTGCTGCATCGTCCGTGCTCTGTCTGCGTCCTCACCAGCCCGACATGGACCGGCGCAAAAAAAACCCCGCCGAAGCGGGGTTCTTCAATCGCACAATCGAGTGAATCACTCAACCGGCGTGATGTTCGAAGCCTGGGCACCCTTGGGGCCCTGGGTCACGTCATAACTGACGCGCTGGCCTTCCTGCAGGCTGCGGAAGCCCTTGGAGTTGATCGCGGAGAAGTGCGCGAAGACATCGGCGCTGCCGTCCTCCGGTGAGATGAAGCCAAATCCCTTGGCGTCGTTGAACCACTTGACGGTACCGTTCGGCATGGTGATGCAAGACCTTTGCAAAATTAATGGGTGGTGTACGGCGGAGCGTACGCGCCGAGTATGCAAAGCTTATGCCCCGATGACAATCACCCGCGTGCAAGTTCGCCAATCAGCTCCGGCAGTCCGGACGAGGCCGCATCCACGTTCGACAGCACCTCGGCCATGGTGATTTCCTGCGCGTCGCCACAGCCCGCCGCCCAGTTGGCCACGATCGCCAAACACGCATATTCCAGGCCTTTTTCGCGTGCCAGCGCCGCTTCGGGCATGCCGGTCATGCCGACCAGATCGCAGCCGTCGCGACGCATCCGCGCGATCTCTGCAATCGTTTCCAATCGCGGTCCCTGGGTGGCGCCATAGCATCCACCCGCTACCAGCGTGACGCCGGTCACCTTGGCCGCGGCGATCACCTTGCTGCGGAACATCGGCGAATACGGGTGGCCAAAGTCCACATGCTGCACCTCGCTGCCGGCCTCTTCGCAAAAGGTGGAAATGCGGCCCCAGGTGTAGTCGATCAACTGGTCCGGGCAGGCCAGCACGCGCGGGCCAAACGCCTCGGTGATACCGCCGACAGTGTTGAGCGCCAGCACGCGGGTGGCACCAATTTGCTGCAGCGCAGCGATGTTTGCGCGGTAGTTGACCTTGTGCGGCGGCAGCGAATGACCTTCGCCATGCCGGGCCAGGAATGCCACGCGATGGCCGAGCAGCATGCCCACGCGGATCGGGCCGGACGGCGCGCCGTATGGGGTGTCGACCGCGTGCGTCTGCACCTGGTCGAGCTGGGCCAGCTTGTACACGCCGGTGCCGCCGATGACGGCCAATGCGATGGAATTGGAAGACACACAGACCTCTGCATCGAAAGACGAAAGAAGAACGCTGCACCGGCAATGGCGCAGTGCTGTACCCACCGGCGTGGGTAGGTGCGCTGACTTACTGCTTCATCGCATAGATGGCAGGAATGCCGCGCAGCTGCTCGTTGACGTCCATGCCGAAGCCGAACACGTAGCGGTCGGCCACTTCCACGCCCACGTAGTCGGCGGTGACGCCCGGCACGCAGCGGTCGTGGCGCTTGACGGTCAACACCGCCACGCGCACATCGGTGGCGCCCTGCTCCAGGCACCACTGGCGCACGCCCTGCAGGGTGTAGCCCTCATCCAGGATGTCGTCGACCAGGATCACCCGGCGGCCGAACAGCGCAGTGGCCGGGCGGTGCTTCCAGACCAGCTCGCCGCCGGTGGTTTCGCCGCGGTAGCGGGTGGCGTGCAGATAGTCGAACTGCAGATCCTGGCCGCGCGCGCCCAGCTCCAGCGCCAACTGGCCGGAGAACGGCAGCGCGCCGTGCATGATGGTGAGATACACAGGCACTTCGCCGGCGTAGTCGCGCGCGATCGCATCGGCGATGGTGGCGACGGCGGCATCGATGGCCGGGCGGTCGACCAGCAGATCGGCTTGGGCCAGGGCCTGGGAAATGGTGAGCGTGGACATCAGGCAAGTGTTCCGAAAGAGGCGGAAAGGGAGGTGGTGGGAGCATCGGCGAGCAGGCCATCCCAGCCCAGCGCGCCACGGCCGATCAGGCCGATCAGTGCGGCAGTGTTGAGCGTACGGCCGGCCACCGCCTGCAGGGACTCGGCGACCAGTTCGGGGTGACAGACCAGCACCACGTCGCAGCCGGCATCCAGGTGCGCGTGCACCCGTCCGGCGACGCCGCCGGCACTGAACGAGGCGGCCATGCCGATGTCGTCGGAGAAGACCACGCCGCGGAAGCCCAGTTGCCCGCGCAGGATCTGCTCGATCCAGCGCGACGCGTAGCCGGCCGGCTCCGGCGCCACCTGCGGGTAGACCACGTGGGCCATCATCACCGCGTCGGCACCGGCATCGATCCCGGCCACGAACGGCACCAGGTCCTCGGCCAGCAGGACGTCCAGCGGCCGTGGGTCGCTGGCGTGGTCGACATGGGTATCTTCCAGCACGGTGCCGTGGCCGGGGAAATGCTTGAGCGTGGCGCCCATGCCGGCGGCGTGCAGCGCCTGCACGTAGGCACGGGTGAAGCTGGCCACCACCTGCGGGTCGTCGCTGAAGGCGCGGTCGCCGATGGCGCGGTTGCCGCGTGCCAGGTCCACCACCGGGGCAAAACTGAGATCAACACCACTGGCGCGCACTTCGCTGGCCATCAGCTGCGCATGCGCGCGGGCCTGGGCAAGCGCGCCTTCCGGGTCGGTGGCATACAGCGCGCCAAAGCTCTGTAGCGGCGCCAAGGCGCTGTAACCCTCGCGAAAGCGCTGCACCCGGCCGCCTTCCTGGTCCACGCAGATCAATTGCGGGCGCGGCGCCGCGGCGCGGATGGCGGCCGATAACTCGGCCACCTGCGTGCGCGAGGCGAAGTTGCGCTTGAACAGCACCACGCCGGCGACGGCGTCGTGCTGCAGCCAGTCGCGTTCCTGTGCGCTGAGTTCGGTACCGGCAACGCCGATCAGAAGCATGTTGGGGACTCCCGGGCCAGGCGCCACGATGGCGCAGCGCGGCATTGTCGCAGATGCGCGCAGCATCGTCAGACCGCGCATTCAGGCAAGGGCGGCCGCGGCTGGCGGTTGCACGGGTGCTGGATATGGGCGCGGCGCCCGTGTTGGGTGCCGGAGGAGTCCTTTTCAGCGATTCTTTTGAGTCGCGTTGCTTGCAGGCGCCGTCGGCTGACTGGCTGCTGCGCTCTGCAGACCAGTGCCGGTGTGATTGCTTGTGCCGGTGTGGCACGCGGTAACGCTTCCGCGTGACCAGCCAGGTTGCATGTGCAGGCGCAGCCAAGAATTCCCCCTCAGGCTGAAAAAGGGATCCAGCCACCAACGGCACCGAACTCGCCCCGACGGCGCCCATTGCCGTGCTACCCAGGCGCCTACAGCACCTCCAAATGCGCGCGCCAATGCTCCGCCTGCGCCTGCAGCTGCGCCAGCGCCTCCGGCGCCATGTCGTCCAGTTGCCGGTATGGCAACACCAGCCGCTCATTGCCTCCCAACAGCGCGCGTTGGCGGGCCAGAAAATCCCAGTACAGCGCGTTGTACGGGCATGCGCGCGGGCCCACCCGCTGCTTGCGCTGATAGGCGCAGCCAGTGCAGTAGTCGCTCATGCGATCGATATACGCCGCGCCGCTGATATAGGGCTTGCTGCCGAGAAAGCCGCCGTCGGCGAACTGACTCATGCCAACCGTATTGGGCAACTCCACCCACTCGAACGCGTCGATGTAGACGCCCAGATACCAGCAATGCAAGGCCTGTGGATCCAGCCCCGCCAACAGCGCAAAGTTGCCAATCACCATCAGCCGCTGGATGTGGTGCGCATGCGCGTTGTTCAACGAATTGCCGATCGCATCGGCCAGGCAACGCATGCCGATCTGCCCATCCCAGAACCAGTGTGGCAGCGGCGCGTGCTGGCCTAGCTGATTGGACTGCGCGTAACCGGGCATCTGCGACCAGTACACACCGCGCACATATTCGCGCCAGCCCAGGATCTGGCGGATGAAGCCTTCCACCGACGCCAGCGGCGCGTGCCCGTCGCGCCACGCCGCCTCGGCACGTGCAATCACTTCGGCCGGGTGCAGCATCTTGACGTTCAGTGCGAATGACAGCAGCGAATGAAACAACCGCGGGCTGCGCGTGCTCATCGCATCTTCGTAGCGGCCGAATTGCGGCAGCGCGTGCGTGATGAAGTCGTCCAGCTGCTGCAGCGCTTCGTCGCGGTGCAGCGGCCAAGGCAAGGCATCGGCCTGCGGCACACCGAAACTGCGCACGCCAGCTGCCTCGATGGTCTGCCAGAGCGCGGCATGGTCGTGGGTCATGCGCCAGTCCGCCGGTGCCGGCGGCTCGCCCGGCCACGGCGCGCGATTGTCATGGTCGAAGTTCCAACGCCCGCCTTCCGGTGCGCCCGCGTGGTCCAGCAGGATGCGATGCCGTCGCCGCATGTGGCGATAGAAAACTTCCATGCGCCAGGCCGCACGCGCATCGAAGTATCCGGCCACGTCCTCGCGCTCGGTCAGGAAATGTTCGCTGCCCACCATGCGGCTGGCAAACGGCTGGGCTGCGCACCACTGCTCCAGCAGTTCATCCAGGCGCCACTCGTCCGGCGCCTGGTATTCCAGCCATTTGGCGCGGTAGTGCACCATCAACGCTTCCAGATTGGCGGTGATCGACTGCCGATTGCTGGGCGTGTCGATGCTGACGTAACGCACGCGGTGCCCGGCCTGCCGCAAGCGCGCGGCGAACGCGCGCATCGCCGCGAAAATCGCCAGGATTTTTTGCGCGTGATGCAACACGTAGTCGGTTTCCGCACGCACCTCCATTAGCACGTAGACCACACTGGCGTTGGGCGTCTCGAACCAGCTGTGCAGCGGATTGAGCTGGTCGCCCAGCACCAGGCGCAGCGTATGCGCCGGCACCCAGCGCTGCGGTTCGGCGCCCGTGTCTGCACCGCCTGCATCGTGTTCACGCATCGGCGGCACGCGACTCGTATCCGACGCGGGATGCGCATGCTGCTTGCTTCATCACGCAGTGCGCCCGGCGCCGCCTGCTGTCATCGCGATATGCCCGCTCAACCTGATCCGCCATACGGCTGTGCTCCTAAACCTCTCCCCTGCAATACGCGGAGTGGCAGCCGATGGATTCAGTCGCGACCGCCTGCGTCATACGCGCAGATGCGTTGCGCCAGCGCGGCTCCGCTACACCAGGCGCCCTCGACCTTGCCGCCTGCCAACCAATCGCCGCACAGCCCTGCCGCCGATGCTGCATCCCACACGCACGCATCGGCCACGGCCGGGGATTCGGTACTGGCCGCTTCCCAGAAGAAGGCCTCACATGCCAGCGGCGCGGGTAAGCCGAGCGCCGGTAATTCCGGCAGCAGCTGGTCGATCACCTGGGCTGGCGTGGCATCCCGATGGGCGTGGCTCCACACCGCGGTGGCGTGCAGCAGCCAAGTCTCCGCACCGACACGGCCAGGCTTGCTGGAATTGCGGGCGATCCAACGCAGTGGGCCGGCATTGACGAACAACCCGTCGTAACCCGCCTCCACCGGCGCCGTAAAACGTGCAACCACGGCCCAGGCCGGTTGCATGCGCCCGCGGGCAGCAACGCGTGCCAGGTCGCTCGCAGCCGTCTCCAGCAACGCAGCGGCCTGCGGCGCGGGCAGTGCCAGCACCAGCAGTTCGGTATGCACGGCTTCTGGCAGACCAGCACCTCTCAGTGCCCAGCCGTGTTCGGTGCGTTGCAGCGCATCGATGCGCGTTTTTGTACGCAGGTCCAACCCAACCGCCAGCGCACGCGCCGGCGCCGCCATATCCGGCACTCCGACAAAGCGTTGCAGCGTGCCACGCGAGGGCTGCAGGGTGGTGCCATCCCAACTGGCCAGACGCGCAGGCCAGGGCGCAGCACAGTCATTTGCTATCCACGCCCTTACCGCCAACATGAAGTCCGGATCACGCGCAGTGAAGTACTGAGCGCCGTGATCGCAGTGCCACTGCTGGCCTGCAAGTGCGCGCATGCGTCCACCTGGCGCCGGTGCCTGCTCGAAGACCGTCACGGCGTAGCCGGCCGCCTGCAACACGCTGGCGCAGCGCAGGCCGGCCAGCCCGGCGCCGATCACCGCCACCCTGCGCCGCGTGCGGGGCCCGCGCATCAGGGTGTGGCGACCGCGGCCGCGCGCATCAGATCGCGCAACCGTCCGGGCCGCAGGCATCCCCGGTTGCGGCGGCCGGCGCGGATTCGGCGGCCAACTGCAGCAACGCCTGTGCCATGACATCGGCCGGTTGCGCACCCTGGAGCAGGCTGCGTCCGTCGATGACGAAACTGGGCACCGCGCGGATACCGATCTGCGCGGCCTGCTGCAGCTGCGCCTGCACCTGCGCACTGCCCTCGTCGGACGCCAGCAGCGCCTGCACGCGTGCCGGCGCCAACCCGCCAGCCGCACCAGCAGCGATCAAGGTGTCGGCCGCCGCAAGATTCCTGCCTTCGGCAAAGTGCGCATGGAACAGCGCTTCGATCACCGGCTCGACATCACCCTCGCGCGCCGCCAACCAGATCAGCCGGTGCGCGGGCAAGGTGGTGACCTGTACCTGCCCACGCGAAAAATCAAACGGCAGGCCTTCGGCGCGCGCGGTTTGCTGGGTCTGCGCCAGCAATTGTTCGGTACGTTCGGCGCTGCCGAACTTCGGCAGCAAGGCCTCGCGCAAGGGCACCGGCTGCAGGCCACTGTCTGGATCCAGCTGGAAGGCGTGGTAGTGGATTTCCAGCGCCGGCAAGCGCTCACCAAGCGTGGCCACGGCCTGCTCGAAGCGGCGTTTGCCGATCCAGCACCACGGGCACACCACATCGGACCAGATATCGATTCTCATGACGGGTGTGTGTATCGCATGGTTGAGTTAGGTTGCAGCATAGACGCTGCGCCGCGCGAACAGATCCCCCGCGCCTTGCGGCCGGTGGAACTCAGCGTACCGACCACTGCGAAAATGGCTGCGATGCCAACGCCAGATTGTAGTAGCGCGCCTCGTCGGTGACTTCTGCGCCGATCCAGTCTGGCAGTTGCAGCGCTTCGTCAGCGTGCTCCAGCTCGACCTCCGCCACCACCAGCCCGGCGTTGTCACCCAGGAATTCGTCCACTTCCCACACATGCCCGGCGTACTCAACCAGATGCCGGCGCTTGTCGATCAGCCCACCCACACACAACGCCAACAACGCACGCGCATCGTCGAGCGGAATCGGATATTCGAACTCCTGACGGGTATGCCCGAGCTCGCGCGACTTGAGGTTGAGGAATGCCGCATCGCCCTGGATGCGCACACGCACCGAGGCATTCTGCGCACCACTGCGCAGCGACGCCTGATCGTTGATATAGCCCTGCGCCATCGGGATGACCGCATGCGTGGCGGTACGCCAGCCGTCGCCGGTCACCAGAAATTTGCGTTCGATTTCGATACCCATGAAGGCAAGTATGGCCGGCCGCGCGGAAAAATGCCTGGCTATTGTGGGAGCCACCCACCTACACTCCGCGCCCCCACTGAAAGGATGCACGCCATGACAGGCCGTCGCCGTTACACACCGCAGATCGTTCTTGCCACAGCACTGCTGCTCGCCGCCAGCGGTGCCAGCGCCGCGGCCGCAGCGCCCTCGCTCGCACAGGCCCAAGCCGCGCTGGACACAGCGATGCAGAAGGACGCGGCAGGCAACCCCGACCAGGGTGACGACCTGATGGGCGAGCTGTTTCGCCCACGTTTGACGGCTCTAATTGGCTGCCTGCCAGCCGTGGAGCAGACGACCCCAGGCGCAGTCGATTGCCTCGTCACCGGACAGGCCGGACCCAGCGAAAAGCACATGGCACTGCGATTCCTGCCAACCGCCAACGGCTGGCAGTTGCAGCACAGCGACACCGAGATGGAAGTCGCCGCACCGGTGCCCGACAACGCGCGCGTGCAGGTGCTGCTACGGGAAGATTTTTCCAAGAAGCTGGTGGCCGAACGCAATGCAGCTGTGCGCAAGAGTCTCGAACAGGCGGTCAGCACGGCGCAGGTCCTTGCGGTGGAGCGCTGCGCCGTCTCCGAGCACGCACCGGTGGTTGCCTGCACTGTCCAGGCCAGTGCTGCCAACGAGCGCGGCGAATTGCAGATGCAGTTCGCCCTGGTCGATGGGCAGTGGCAGAACGCCACCCCCGCATACTGACTGACGCGGCGTATGCGCCTCGCTGCAGTAGTTCCGACGCGCTCACCACCACTGGGTGCGCGGTTGAAAGCAGCCCACACACATCCCGACCGGGATGTGTGCTGCATCAGCTGCCATTGCAGGTACGCTTCGGATCAGCACACGTGACGCGTGACGCAAACGCGCAAGCCTCGCGCTAGCGCTTCTCAAACACCGCGATGCTTTCCACATGGGCGGTGTGCGGGAACATGTCCATCGCACCGGCACTAAGCAGGCTGAAGCCCTGCTCGTTCACCAGGTAGCCGGCATCGCGTGCCAATGACCCTGGGTGGCAGCTCACATAGACGATGCGCTTGAACTGCTTCAGCGGCAGCTGCTGCAACACGTCGATGGCGCCGGAGCGTGGTGGATCGAGCAACAGCTTGTCGAAGCCCTGGCGCATCCACGCAGTCTGCCGCTGATCTTGTGTGAGGTCCGCTGCGTAGAACTGCGCATTGTCCAGCCCGTTACGCTGTGCATTCTCGCGTGCACGCGCCACCAAACCGGCGTCGCCCTCCACGCCCACGACTTCGCGCACGGTACGCGCCAGCGGCAGGGTGAAATTGCCCAGACCACAGAACAGGTCCAACACCCGGTCATCGGGCTTGGCATCGAGCAATTCCAAGGCGTGGGCAATCATCTTCTGATTGAGCGAGGCATTGACCTGGATGAAGTCCAACGGACGAAACGCCAGCTCCACATCCCACTGCGGCAATCGGAAGGACAAGGGCACCTCTTGCGGCCACAACGGATGCACGCTGTCCACGCCGCCAGGCTGCAGGAAGATCGCAAAATCGTGCGCCTGGGCGAACTCCACCAAGGCCTGCTCGTCACGTGCGCTGAGCGGCTGCAGATGGCGGATGGTCAGCGCCACGGCATCGTCGCCGGCGATGAATTCAATCTGCGGAATGTCGCGCTTGCCGTCCATGCCTTCGACCAGCGCCGCCAGCTGCGGAATCTTCTCGCCAATCTGCGGAATCACCGTGTAGCAGACCGACAGGTCGGCCACGAAGCGCGGGTCCAGTTCGCGGAAGCCGACCAGGGTCTTGTCCTTCTTCTCGACCCGGCGCACCGAAAAGCGGCCCTTGCGGCGATAGCCCCAGGTATCGCCCACCAGCGCCGGCAGCACCGTCTGCGGCGTGACGTGGCCGATGCGCTCCAGGTTGTCCATCAGCACGCGCTGCTTGGCCACGATCTGCTGCGATTCTTCCAGATGCTGCAGCACGCAGCCGGCGCACACACCAAAATGCGGGCAGCGCGGCGTCACCCGCTGCGGCGATGCCTGCAGCACTTCCACCGTTCTGGCCTCATCGAAATGGCGGCTGCGTGCGGTGGGCTCGGCGGCAACCACCTCACCTGGCAGCGCGCCACTGATGAAGGTGACCTTGCCGCCCTCGCCATCGCGGCGCGCCACACCGCGGCCGTCATGGCTCAGGTCGGTGATCGCGGTCTGGAACGGGGTACGGTCGAAACGGTTTCTGGATCTGGCCACGTGGCGAAAGCTGCGGGCAAAAAGGGTGCGTATTGTCGCAGATGCGATTGCCGCCGGTCGCCATACGGGTGCGAGCAATTGTCGCGCCCCGCAAACCAGTGCACACTTCGGAAGCTCGCGCTACGCGCAGTACGCGGCACGCTGACAAGGAGGCAGCATGAACATGGCAACACGTCAGGAACCCCAGCCGCGCGTTCTGTTGGTCGAGGACGACCCGATCAGCCGTGGCTTTCTGCACGCCGTGCTCGAAAGCCTGCCCGCCCAGGTCGACTGGGCCGACTCCTTGTCTTCGGCACTGGACCGCGCGCGCGCGCGCCGCCATGACCTGTGGCTGATCGACGTCAACCTCCCAGACGGCACCGGCAGCGACCTGTTGCGCGCCCTGCGCCTGCTGCACCCGGATGTCCCCGCGCTGGCGCATACCGCTGACGGCAACGCGGCCATGCAACGCGGGCTGCAATCGGACGGCTTTCTGGAAATGCTGGTCAAGCCGCTGACCTCCGAACGGCTGCTGCAGGCGGTACGCCGTGGCCTGGCACGTGGGCGCTACAGCGTGGCCCCGGTGGGCGTGGTGGATATCGCCGCCAGCGACTGGGACGAGGCCGCCGCACTGAGTGCGCTCAACGGCCAGCAGCATCACCTCAATGCCTTGCGCGAATTGTTCCTGGCAGAGCTGCCTGGCACCCGCGACGCCGTAGATTCGGCGCTGCTGGTCAGCGACGAGCTGGCGCTGCGCAATCACTTGCACCGTCTGCAGGCCAGCTGTGGATTCGTTGGTGCCGCCCGGCTTGCTGGCGCAGTGCGGTTGCTGCGTGGCGATCCGCAGTCGCGCATTGCACAGAACCAGTTCCATGCCGCAGTGGCCGCGCTGCTGCACTGACCCGCTGGCCGGCATCTCCGGGGCACCCCCCGGGCATCGACCGGGCGCAACGCCATCTACGCGCCGCGTCGCGCCAATTCTTCCAGCATCTCCCAGGACTTGAGTCCGCGCCCGCTCAGGTGGTGCAGCAAGACTCCGCGCATGCTGCGGCGCAGCCCCGGCATGTCCTCGGCGGCCGGTAGCCGGTCCTCGCCCAGCGCCAGCAGCGCCGCACCAGTCACGGTCTCGCGGCGATCCTGCGCCAGCCGCTCGCTCAATACCCGCCGCGCGCCATCCTGCGGATCGAGCCGGTAACGGGCGGCCGGATCGATCGGCTGGCCGTCACTGTCGTGTTGCAGATCGAAGCCGAACCCCAGCCCGTCGAGCACGTCGCGCTCGAACTGCCGCAATCCCCATGCCAGCGCGGCACCGGAAGCCAGGTGCGCACGCGCCTGCGCATAGCAGTCGAACAGCTCCGGCACCGGCGCATGGCGCGGTGCAAGCCGCAGCAACAGTTCGCTGATATAGAAACCCGCCAGCATCGCTTCGCCAAGCAACCGCGGCGCGGTATCGATGGCCTCGGCCTGGCGCAGCTGTGCCAACTCGCCACGCTGCACCGCAGTGAACTGGATCAATTGCAGCGGCTGCAGCGCAGCGCGCAACGCCTGCTTGCGTGGCCCGTGCACGCCCCGCGCCAGCAATCCCACGCGCCCGTGCTGCTCGGTCAGCACTTCCACCAGCAAGCTGGTCTCGCGCCAGGCGCGTACGTGCAGGACAAAGCCGCGCTCGTGTTCGATCAGCATGACAGTGTGCTCCGCCTGTGACCGGCGTGGCGGCCGCTGACCGCCGCACGCCGGGACAGCGAAATTGCAGACGCCTGTCGCGTGAACTGACACATCAGCACAGGTCGGAACCTCTCACACAAGCACCGGTATGGGCGCGCACCTGTTAACCGTGGACACTGGAAGCATTGGCCTCAAACAGAATCAGCCCCGTGCACACGCGCGCCTGGCGCTTGCGCGCTCGACTACCCTGCCTCTGCTCAGTCGTAACCGAAGGCCTTCAGCGCAGCCTCGTCATCCGACCAGCCTTCGCGCACGCGCACCCAGGTTTCCAGGAACACTTTTGCACCGAACAAGCGCTCCATCTGCAGGCGCGCCTTGCCGCCGATGTCCTTCAGGCGAGTGCCGCCCTTGCCGATCACGATGGCCTTCTGTCCCTCGCGCTCGACCCAGATCACCGCGCCGATGCGCAGCAGCGCACCGTCCTCGGCAAAGCGTTCGATCTCCACGGTGGTGGCATACGGCAGTTCTTCGCCCAGTTGGCGCATCAACTGCTCGCGCACCAGTTCGCCGGCCAGAAAACGCTGGCTGCGATCGGTGATTTCGTCTTCGCCGTACATCGCCTCGGCTTCGGGCACCAGCTTGAGCAGGTCGCTCACCAATGCCTCCAGGCCCTTGCGCTTGAGCGCCGAGACCGGATGCACAGCGGCGAACGTGCGCCCTTCGCTGACCTGCGCCAGGAACGGGAACAGCGCGGTCTTGTCCTTGAGCCGGTCCACTTTATTGACCACCAGCACCACCGGCACGTCAGCGTCGCTGAGCACGCGGAATGCCAGGGTGTCTTCTTCGTCCCAGCGGCCTGCCTCGATCACCAGCACCGCGGCATCCACGCCTTCCAGCGAGCCGCGCGCGGCGCGATTCATCACCCGGTTCATCGCGCGCTTCTGCTCGCGGTGCAGCCCGGGTGTATCGACCAGCATCAGCTGGCCTTCCGGGAAGGTGGCAATGCCCAACAGACGGTGGCGCGTGGTCTGCGGCCGATTGGAGACGATGCTGACCTTGGCGCCAACCAGCGCATTGGTCAGGGTGGACTTGCCGACATTGGGACGGCCGATCACGGCAACGCTGCCGCTGCGGTGGGGAGAGGTTTCGCTCACGTGTTCGAATCCAGTTGTGCGATGACGGTGGCTGCGGCCTGTTGCTCGGCAAGCCGACGAGACGTGCCCTGCCCCTCGGCGCGGGCGGCTGGCTGCTCAAGGATGCAGGCGACATGGAACTGTTTGGCGTGTTCGTCGCCGCTTTCGCTGATCAGGGCGTACTGCGGCAATGGCAATTGCCGGGCCTGCAGCCATTCCTGCAGCCGGGTCTTGGGATCTTTCTCGGCCTTGCCGACCGGCAACGC
The DNA here is from genome assembly GCF_041520885.1 of Xanthomonas sp. NCPPB 2922. Classification (NCBI taxonomy): domain Bacteria; kingdom Pseudomonadati; phylum Pseudomonadota; class Gammaproteobacteria; order Lysobacterales; family Lysobacteraceae; genus Xanthomonas; species Xanthomonas sp. NCPPB 2922. Next base: position 142,461 of record NZ_JBGOFY010000009.1, read on the forward strand.
CGCCAGCGACGGTTCGAACCAGGGCAGCACCACCGCGCGGCAACGCTCGAACCCGCAGTCCAGATAGATCGCCGCGACGATCGCTTCGACCGCGTCGGCCAGGATCGAATCGCGGCGATGCCCGCCGGATTTCAATTCGCCCGGGCCCAGCGTCAAGCGCTCGCCCAGGTTGAGGGTGCGCCCAATGACGGCCAGCGCGCCCTCGCGCACCAGCTCGGCGCGCGCACGAGTCAAGGCGCCTTCGTCGGCCTTGGGCCAGCGCTGATACAACGCCTCGGCGATCAGCAGATTGACGATGCCATCGCCCAGGAATTCCAGACGCTCGTTATGCGGCGTCCCGGCGCTGCGATGACGCAGCGCCTGGGCGAGCAGACCCGGATCGGCAAACGCATGTCCGATCGGATCACCGCGCTGGAAAGTTCTATTCGACACCACGCCTCGTCAGATCCTGCTCGGTGTCGAACTTGCCGACAACATCGAGATTGCCGACCAGCTCACGCCGCACTTCGTAGTTGACCTTCATCCGCCAGCCGCCTTCGATGCGCTCGAACTTGACGTCCTCTTTCTTGACGTTGTCCGAGTAGTTGATGTACAGCCGCTTGAAGAACATGTCCTGCAATTTGGACGGGTCCATGTCGGCACTGCCCGTTTCATTCGCAAGACCCTTCATCGACGTACGGACTGCGTAATATTCCTGATACATCGGGAACAACTTCATCCCCAGATATAACGCAAACCCCACCACCGCCAGCACCACCACGAACGACGTCAACGTCATACCGCTTTGCTTGCGCTTCATTGTGTGTCCCCCGGCACGCACCGCGTGCATTTACTGGATTCCAGTCCCGATCCGCGATGGATCGAAACTCCCCTTGCAGAACCACCCTTCACAATTGAGCCAGATCAGGAACGCCTTGCCGCGGAGATTTGTCTCCGGCAGGAAGTGCGTCTGCGTCCAGAATCGGCTGTCCTCGCTATTGTCGCGATTGTCCCCCATCACGAAATAGCTGTCTGCCGGCACCGTCCAGTCGCCCTGGCCGGCCGGCATGTTGCGATCCACCCACTCCAGCACGGTGTGGGTCCGCCCGGGCAGGTCCTCCACCAGCAGCGTGGTACCGGTCATCTCGGCGCCCTTGCCCTTGCCGATGTACTCGCCCTTGACGGTGTAGCGCATCGGCTTGTCGTTGATGTACAGCGTGTCGCCGTGGAAGCCGATCTTGTCGCCCGGCAGGCCGACCACGCGCTTGATCCAGTTCTGGTCCGGCGCATGCGGCGGCTTGAACACCACCACGTCGCCGCGCTTGGGTTCACCGGTCGGGATGAACTTGGTGTTGGTGATCGGCAAACGGAAGCCGTAAGCGAACTTGTTGACCAGGATGAAATCGCCGATGAGCAGATTGGGCATCATCGAGCTGGACGGAATCTTGTACGGCTCGGCCACGAAGCTGCGCAGGATCAGCACCACCGCCAGCACCGGAAAGAACGCACGCGAGTAGTCGATGATCGCCGGCTCGCCGTCCAGCAGACCGGCGCGCGCCGCGCGGCGCTTGGCCAGGAACAGCTTGTCCAGTAGCCAGATGAAGCCGGTGCCCAGCGTCAACACAACCAGGGCGATTTCAAACCATTTCATTGATGTTCCTTCGGAAAGGGAATCGGGAATCGGGAATCGAGAATCGGAACAGCAGGAGCGCGCACGCCCTGACCATTCCCGATTCCCGATTGACCATTCCCTGCTACTTATCCATCTGCAGAACGGCCAGGAAGGCCTCCTGCGGAATCTCCACGCGGCCGACCTGCTTCATGCGCTTCTTGCCTTCTTTCTGCTTTTCCAGCAGCTTTTTCTTGCGCGAAACGTCGCCACCATAGCATTTGGCCAACACGTTCTTGCGCATCGCCTTGACCGTCGAACGCGAGATGATCTGCGAGCCGACGGCGGCTTGAATTGCCACGTCGAACATCTGCCGCGGGATCAGCTCCTTCATCTTTTCGCACAGCTCGCGGCCGCGCCGATCGGCGTAGCTGCGGTGCACGATGATGCTCAGCGCATCGACCTTGTCGCCGTTGATCAGCGTGTCCACGCGCACGAACGGGCCGGCATCGAAACGCAGGAAGTGATAATCCAGAGAGGCGTAACCACGCGAGACCGACTTGAGCTTGTCGAAGAAGTCCAGCACCACTTCGGCCATCGGCAGCTCGTAGCTGATCTGCACCTGGCTGCCCAGGTAGTTGATGCCGATCTGGCTGCCGCGCTTTTCTTCGCACAGCGTGATGATGTTGCCGACGTAATCGGGCGGGGTGAGGATATTGGCGCGGATGATCGGCTCGCGGATCTCTTCCACGTGGTTGAGCGGCGGCAGCTTGGACGGGTTATCCATCGGGATGATGGTGCCGTCGGTCTTGAGCACCTCATAGACCACCGTCGGCGCGGTCGAAATCAGATTGAGGTTGTACTCGCGCTCCAGCCGTTCCTGCACGATTTCCATGTGCAGCATGCCCAGGAAGCCGCAGCGGAAGCCAAAGCCCATCGCCTCGGAGCTTTCCGGCTCGAAGCGCAACGCGGCATCGTTCAGACGCAGCTTGTCCAGCGCTTCGCGCAGGTCCGGGTAGTCCTCGGCATCGACCGGAAACAGGCCGGCGAACACGCGCGGCTGCATTTCCTGGAAACCGGGCAATGCGTGCGGCGCCGGGTCGGCCGCCAGGGTGAGGGTGTCGCCGACCGGCGCGCCGTGCACGTCCTTGATCGAGGCATTGATCCAGCCCACTTCGCCGGCGCCCAGTGATGCCAGTTCCTTGCGCTTGGGTGTGAACACGCCGACCTTGTCGACCAGATGTGTACGGCCGGTGGACATCACCTGGATCTTGCTGCCCGGCTTGATCTCGCCCTGCATCACGCGCACCAGCGACACCACACCTAAGTAGTTGTCGAACCACGAGTCGATGATCAACGCCTGCAGCTTGTCGGTATCGCGCGGCTTGGGCGGCGGAATCCGGTGCACGATCGCTTCGAGCACCAGATCGATATTGAGCCCGGTCTTGGCACTGACCGCCACCGCATCCTCGGCGTCGATGCCGATCACCGCTTCGATTTCAGCCTTGGCCCGCTCGATATCAGCGGTGGGCAGGTCGATCTTGTTGAGCACCGGCACCACTTCCAGGCCCTGCTCCACGGCGGTGTAGCAGTTGGCGACCGACTGCGCTTCCACGCCCTGCGCCGCATCCACCACCAGCAACGCACCTTCGCAGGCCGCCAGCGAGCGGCTGACTTCATAGGAGAAGTCCACGTGCCCGGGGGTGTCGATGAAGTTCAGGAAATAGGTCTGCCCGTCCTTTGCCGTGTACGGCAAGGACACCGACTGCGCCTTGATCGTGATGCCACGTTCGCGCTCAATCGGGTTGGAGTCGAGCACCTGGGCTTCCATCTCGCGCGCCTGCAAACCGCCGCACAGCTGGATGATCCGGTCGGCCAGGGTGGATTTCCCGTGGTCGACGTGGGCAATGATGGAGAAGTTGCGGATGTTCCGCATTGAATCAGAGGACATTGAGGTGGGCGCCGGCGGTGCCGTCGTCAGGGTAACGCCACATTATCGCACGGCTTGGCCTGCCAGGCCGGGATTGGGGAATCGGGAATGGAGAATCGTAAAAGCAGACGGCATGACCTGCCGCTGTTTCCGATTCCCCACTCCCAACTCCCGATTCCCTGCGTCTCAGCCGCCCGCCTTCAACGCCACATAGCTGGTGGCCTTGCCATCGGTGACCAGCAGCATCACCACGTCGCCCTTCTTGTAGCTGGCCAACGCACGGTTCAGCTCGGCAACGCTGCCGACCTTGGTGCGGCCGACCCGGGCGATCACCAGGCCTGGGGCCAATGGCGGCTGGGTACTGCGTGCAGCCGAGCCGGTGACCGAGGCAATGCGCACGCCCTCACCCGCTTCCAGACCCATGCGACTGCGCTCGGTGGCGGTCAGGTCCGCAACCTGCAGGCCCAGCAGCTCCACGCTGGCCGGCGCGGACGGCTTGCTGTCATCTGCCGCAGTGCGCGGGGCGCTGCTGCCAGATTCGTTTTCCAGCGCGCCCAGGGTGACGGTGACCTTGCGCGGCTTGCCATCGCGCAAGACGTCCAGCGTGACCTTGGTTCCCGGCGGCATCAGGCCGATCATTGGCGGCAGGTCGCTGGCCACCGCGATTTCCTTGCCGTTGACCGAGCGGATCACATCACCCACCTCGATACCGGCCTTGCCAGCTGGGCTGCCGGCCGGGATGTCGTTGACCAGCGCGCCGCGCGTATCCGGCAGGCCCAGGCCTTGCGCCTTCAGCGTATCGATCGGACCGACGGCCACGCCCAGCATGCCGCGGCTGACATGCCCGCTGGCCTTGATCTGCTCGGCCGCACTGAAAGCCAGGTCGATCGGGATCGCGAAACTAATCCCCATGTAGCCGCCCGAGGCGGAGAAGATCTGCGAATTGATGCCGACAACTTCACCACGCGTATTGAGTAGCGGGCCACCGGAGTTGCCCTGGTTGATCGCCACGTCGGTCTGGATGAATGGCACGTAGCGCTGGTCGGCGTATGGATTGCTGCGACCGGTGGCGCTGACGATGCCGGCAGTGACCGAATGATCCAGCCCGAACGGCGAACCGATCGCCACCACCCACTGGCCCGGCTTGAGCGTGTTGGAATCGCCGATGCGCACGGTCGGCAGGCCCTTGGCCTCGATCTTGAGCAGGGCCACGTCGAACTGCTCGTCGCTGCCGACCACCTTGGCCTTGAACTCGCGACGGTCGGTGAGCTTGACGGTCACCTCGCTGGCGCCATCCACCACGTGATGATTGGTCAGCACATAGCCGTCTGCGGAAATGATGAAGCCCGAACCCATCGACTTGCCTGCGATGCCGCCATCGTCATCGCCCTGTCCCGGCCCCTGACGCGGGCCGCCCGGCATCTGGAAATCCGGGCCGAAGAAGCGCTTGAAGAACTCCGGCATCTGCTCGTCGTCGGGCATCGCGCCGCCGCCACGCCCGCCCGGACCGCCGCGCTGCGAGCGCGCCATGGCGTCCTTGCGGGTGATCGTGGTTTCGATATTGACCACGCCCGGACCGACCTGCTCGACCAGATTGGTGAAATCCGGCAAGCCCGCCACCAGCTGCGGCGCCGGCGTGGTGCTGCGGTTGGCCGCGATCGGCGCGCTGGTCTTGGCTGGCGCTTCGGGTTGCTGCGCGCAGGCAGCCAACGGTAGGGTCATGGCCAACAGGCCGAACATCTGGGTGCGGATGCGGGGATTCATCAGGTTGCCTCCGATGGCAGGGCGACAAGCGCCCAGACCCGAGCAGTTGCACGGGCCGGACACGGTAACGGGAGCATGGATGCCGAACGGGTGGGGAACGGCGAGAACATCAGTCCTGCGGTGGCGGAGCCGGCTGTGCTCGGCCTGCCGCAGCGGCCGCCTGCGGGGCGGGCTCGAACGGATAGAACGCTGGCGCCTGCCGGCTTTGACTGAAGCTGGCGTTGAGCGGGCTTTCGCCCGACCCCGCCAGTGCGGCGCGCGGCCACGGGCGGACCTGCAGCGTGGTTTCAGGATGCGTGAACGGGTTTGCCGCCGCCGGCGAGGCGACTGCTGGCGTTGCAGCCGGGGCCGCAGCCGAGGCCACCATCCGGGCCGGTGCCTGCTGGTTGCGCGCCGCCACGCTGCGAGCGACCTGCTGATTGCGGGTCGCCGCGCCACGCCGGGCCGAGGCCAGCGCCGCCGCGGGCACGGCCGCCGCCAGGGCAACCACGTCGTCCGGCGCATCCGGGGCCTTCGGCGCCTGTGGGGCGGGAGTGGATGCGGGCAGCCGTGCGGTGGTGGCGAACACCTGCTCGGCGGGCGCGGGCGCGGCCACCTCAGGCAGCCGTTCGCGGGACACGAACAAGGCGATCGCGGCGACCGATGCCGCCAACGCAGCACCGCCCCCCCAACGCCAGCGCGCAGCAGGGCGGGCCGCCGGCGCTGCGGCAGGTGCCGGTTCTTCGGCCACGGCAGCGCGCACCTTGGCGGTGAAATCCAGCGGCGCCGGGGCACTTGCCGCGCCGCGCAGCACATCGCCGCAGAGCTGCCAGCGCTCCTGGCAGCCGGCCAACTCTTCGTCATGGGCCAGGCGCCGCAGCAAAAAGCGCGACTCCTCGGCACTCAGCTCGCCATCCACCAGCGCAGACAGCTGCTGGCGATAATGACGTTCGAACTTGTCGGTGGTGGACATGTCAGGGTTATTGGTCATACACGGTGTCGCTCACGGGTAGCGCTTTCGGTCTCCAGCAGAGGCCGTAGCTCGATGTCGATGGCCTCGCGCGCCCGGAAGATGCGCGAGCGCACCGTTCCGATCGGGCAATCCATCTTTCGCGCGATCTCCTCGTAACTCAGCCCTTCCACCTCGCGCAGGGTGATGGCCGACCGGAGTTCTTCCGGCAAGGCTTGGACCGCACGCATCACCGTTTGTTCCAGCTCCTGTCGCATCAATTCGCGCTCCGGGGTGTCGGTGTCGCGCAAGCGGGTCGCACCATCGAATTGTTCGGCGTCGCTGACGTCGATGTCATCGGTGGGCGGGCGGCGATTGTGCGCAACCAGGTGGTTCTTGGCAGTGTTCACGGCAATGCGGTGCAGCCACGTATAGAACTGGGCGTCGCCACGAAAACTGTTGATCGCGCGGTAAGCGCGCACAAACGTATCCTGGGCCACGTCCTGGCATTCGCTCCAGTCGGCGATGTAGCGCCCGATCAGGGCGACGATCCGGTGCTGGTACTTGCGCACCAACACATCGAACGCCGCACTTTCGCCGCGCTGCACACGCCGGACCAGTTCCAGATCCAGCTCCTGAGGTGTATCGACTTCGGCCATGTCGGGCCGCACTCCTGTCTGCCCACCGAAGTCGGGCAATGAGACCGCCATTGAAAAGAAAAGTTCCTACCGATCCAAACGATCGCAGCGCTGCCGCAAACGGCGGCGCCGACGTGTCGCTGGCGACGCCTTGCACTGGGCCGGCACCGTCCATACGACAGGTATGGGTATTTGACGTGAAGGAAACAACCTCTGGATGATAACGGCCTTTCCTTATATCGCCGGATGGCCAACCGCATGCTTCCAGGTTTCGACGGGCTCCGATTCAGCCATTGGCAGGCAGACCTGCGCGAGGACGGCGTGCTCGTGCTCAGCCTCGACCGCCAGGGCGCGGCGGTCAACGCCTTCTCGCAGGACGTGCTGCTCGAACTGGGCGATGTCATCGAACGCCTGGCACTGGATCCGCCCAAGGGCGTGGTGCTGCGCTCGGCCAAGGCCAATGGCTTCATCGCCGGCGCCGATCTGAAGGAATTCCAGGAGTTCGACCGCCGCGGCACCGTCAACGACGCAATTCGCCGCGGCCAGCAGGTGTTCCAGAAACTGGCCGAACTGCCCTGCCCCACGGTGGCCGCCATCCACGGCTTCTGCATGGGCGGCGGCACCGAGATTGCACTGGCCTGCCGCTACCGGGTGGCCTCAGACGATGGCAGCACGCGCATCGGGCTGCCGGAAACCAAGCTCGGCATCTTTCCCGGCTGGGGCGGCAGCGCCCGCTTGCCGCGCCTGCTCGGGGCACCGGCGGCAATGGACCTGATGCTCACCGGGCGCACGGTGTCGGCCAAGGCTGCGCGGGCGATGGGCCTGGTCGACAAGGTTGCTGCACCGGCGGTGCTGGTGGATGTGGCTGCGGCGCTGGCATTGGCCGGCACCACGCGCCCGTTCAAGCAACGCGCCACCGCCTGGGCGACCAACACCCTGCTTGCACGCAAGCTGCTGGCACCGCAGATGCGCAAGCAGGTCGCGCGCAAGGCACGCAAGGAACACTATCCCGCGCCGTATGCGTTGATCGCCACGTGGGAGCGCGCCGGTGGCGGCGGGATCCAGGCCCGCCTGGCGGCCGAGCGCAAGGCAGTGGTCAAGCTGGCCAGTACGCCGGCAGCGCGCAATCTGATCCGCATCTTCTTCCTGACCGAGCGGCTCAAGGCCCTTGGCGGCAAGGACACCGGCTTGCCGGCCATCCGCCACGTGCATGTCGTCGGTGCCGGCGTGATGGGCGGTGATATCGCCGCGTGGGCGGCCTACAAGGGCTTTGAAGTCACGCTGCAGGACCGCGAACAGCGCTTCATCGATACCGCCCTGGCGCGCGGCGGCGAACTGTTTGGCAAGCGCGTAAAGGACGAGACCAAGCGCCCCGCGGTGGCCGCACGACTGCGCGGCGATCTGGCTGGCAGCGGCGTGGCGCAGGCGGATCTGGTGATCGAGGCGATCATCGAAAACCCGCAAGCCAAGCGCGACCTGTACCAAAGCATCGAGCCGCACCTCAAGCCGGATGCGCTACTCACCACCAACACCTCCTCGATCCCGTTGACCGAATTGCGCGGGCACATCCAGCGTCCGGCGCAGTTTGCCGGCCTGCACTACTTCAACCCGGTGGCGATGATGCCGCTGGTGGAAATCGTGCAGCACGACGGGCTGGATCCGGCCAACGTGGCGCGGCTGGCCGCGTTCTGCAAGGCGCTGGACAAATTCCCGGTACCGGTCGCCGGCACGCCAGGATTCCTGGTCAACCGCGTGCTGTTCCCGTACTTGCTGGAAGCGGCCACCGCCTATGCCGAGGGCATTCCAGGACCGGTGCTGGACAAGACCGCGGTGAAGTTCGGCATGCCGATGGGGCCGATCGAACTGATCGACGCCGTGGGCCTGGACGTGGCCGCCGGCGTCGGTGCGGAGCTCGCCCCGTTCCTGGGCCTGCCGATCCCGGCAGCATTGGCCACGGTGGAGGCCGGCAAGCGCGGCAAGAAGGACGGCCAGGGCTTGTACAAATGGGAAAACGGCCGCGCGGTCAAACCCGAGGTTGCCAGCGGCTACGAGGTGCCGGCGGACCTTGAAGACCGCCTGATCCTGCCATTGCTCAACGAAGCGGTGGCCTGCCTGCACGAAGGCGTGGTGGCCGATGCCGACCTGCTCGATGCCGGCGTGATCTTCGGCACCGGCTTTGCACCCTTCCGCGGCGGCCCGATCCAGCACATCCGCAGCGTCGGTGCAGACGCGCTGCTGGCCCGCCTGCACGCCTTACAGACGCGGTATGGCGAGCGGTTTGTACCGCGGCCGGGTTGGGAGTCGCCGGTGTTGCGGGAGCCGGTGGCATAAAAGATCTCAACCCAAAACGCCACTACGCAGTGGCGTTTTTTTTAGCCGCCGCGCAGGATCGGTTGAGTGAGCGTATTGCGAGCGCACAGCTGCCTGGCTGCAGAGCAATCGTGATTTCCTGCGCGGCACGGCATTCGTCGTTATTTGTTGGCTAACTGCGTGTGCTGTGCGCAGGAGGCATGCTAGTGGGAATGATGATGCGCGCCCTGGCCATGCGCATGACTATGCGCGTCGCCCGCAGCAGCCGGCGTGGAAGGCGTGCCGCACGGATCGGCTCCGCAATCGCCGCTCTCCACCTGCAAGGTGACGTGGGCGATGTCGAAGCGGTCATGCAGCAGTTCGCCCAGCGTTTGACGCAGGCGGTCGCGGTCGATCGTTTCGCCAACCACCACGTGGGCCGTCAAGGCCGGGGTGCTGGAGGCCAGGGCCCAGACGTGCAGATCATGTACGTCTTCGACGCCGGGATGGCTGGTGAGCGCCTGCTGCACCTGGGCGAGGTCGATGCCTTTGGGAACACCTTCCAGCAGCACATTGATCGCTTCGCGCAGCAACACCCAGGTGCGCGGCAATACCCATAGGCCGATCAGCACCGCCAGCACTGGGTCGATCCACTGCCAGCCGGTCCAACGGATCAGCAAGGCGCCGATGATCACCGCGACCGAGCCGAGCATGTCGCTCCACACTTCCAGATAGGCGCCCTTGACGTTGAGGCTTTCGCCACTGCCGGCGTGCAGCAGCTTCATCGCGATCAGGTTGATCACCAGGCCCAAACCGGCGATCAGCAGCATGCCGTTGGAGGAAATATCCTGCGGTGCGCGAAACCGCTGCGCGGCTTCCCAGAGGATATAGGCGCCCACGCCGAACAGCAGCGCGCCATTGACCAATGCACCCAGCGCTTCAAGGCGCACGTAACCGTAGGTACGACGCGCGTCTGCCGGGCGCCGGCTGAGCCGGACCGCGACCAGTGCAATCATCAAACCCAAGGTATCGGTGGCCATGTGCGCCGCATCCGACAACAACGCCAGGCTGTTGGACACGAACGCGCCGATGACTTCGGCCACCAGGAAGGTGGCGGTGAGAGCCAGCGCCCACCAGAGCGGTGTTTCGTGGCGGATTTCGCTGGGTGCGTGGCTGTGATCGTGTCCCATGGGGTGTCGGCCTTGTGCAATGCGCGCACCTTAGGGCCACGCGGTTGCGGAGACTATTACACCGGCGCGTGATGAGATCACATCACGTAAGGGCGGCGCTGCGCCTTATTGCCCAGCCCGGATAGCAACCTGGGGCGGCTAACGAAAGCTCTCGAATACCGTCGCAATGGCGGCACTTGCTGACCACACTGCCTTCATTGGCGGGTGGAGTGGTGCCGTATTAACAGTGACAGTGCTCGGATGGAGAGTCTGACCAGACCGCCCCGCATCAGACGGCCGCACCGCTTGCAAGCATGCGTACAGACCATCTCGACAGATCCTTGCACCCACCGTCGCGTGACCTCATGCGGCATGGATGCCGCATAAGAACCTACACGGAGAGACTTGCGGTGTGTCCCGCGATGGTGGGCGGGCAAGGGCCTTGCAGCCAGGCCGCAGATCATCGCTCTGCAGCCTACGCCGCCCCGTTCGATCACCTACAAAACGGATGCCGGTGACAGCGATGGACACATAGCGGTGGGCGTACCAGCTTCATCAGCTGCCCTCACACCTTGGCCACCAGCTTGACCACGCTGGAGAAATCCAGCCCGCCATTGCCAGCCCGGCTGTTCATGGCATACAGGTTGCGTGCCAGTTCGCCCAGCGGAATCGATGCGCCCGCCTGCACCGCGGCCTCGGCGACCAGGCCGAGGTCCTTGAGCATGAGGTCATTGCCGAAACCGCCGCTGTAGCCGCGCGAGGCAGGTGCATTCTCCAGCACACCGGGCCACGGGTTGCAGACCTCGGTGGCCCAGCTGCGCCCGGTGCTGACCGCCATCATCTGCGACAACACCGCCGGGTCGAGCCCCTGCGCCACGCCCAGCGCGATGGCTTCGCCGGTGGCGGCCATGATCACGCCCAACGCCATGTTGTTGCACAGCTTGGCCACCTGCCCGGCGCCGTTGTCGCCGACGTGGAAGAGGTTCTTGCCCATCGCCTGCAGTACCGGACGCGCCCGTTCCAGCGCCTGTGCAGCGCCGCCCACGATGAAGGTCAGTGTGCCGGCTGCAGCGCCCGCTGTGCCGCCGGATACCGGCGCATCCAGCATGTCCAGACCGCGCGCCTGCGCAGCAGTGGCCACCGTGCGTGCCATTGCCGGCGCAATGGTGCTGCAATCGATCACCAACGCGCCGGCGGGAATGTGCGCAAGGATGCCGGCATCGCCCAGATACAGCCCTTCCACGTGCTTGCTGGCAGGCAACATGGAGATGACGACCTCCGCGCCGTGCAGGGTGTCGCTTGCGGAACTGGCCACCTGCGCGCCGGCGGCATGTGCGGTATCCAATGCACTGCGCACCAGGTCGAACACACGCAGCTCGTGCCCGGCCTTGATCAGGTTGGCGGCCATCGGCCCGCCCATGTTGCCCAGGCCGATAAAAGCGATCTTGCTCATGCGGTTGCTCTCCGGATTAACGCGCGCCAAGGTCGGCCAGCGGGTGTTGCCCTGCCGGCCACGGCGCAGTGAAGAAGGTGGCTGCCCAGGCTGCATCGGCCTGTTCCAGCGTTGGCGGTTGCCATGCGGGCTGGCGATCCTTGTCGATCAACAACGCACGGATGCCTTCGGCGAAATCGCCATGCGCAGCCGCGTGCAACGCCACCATGTATTCGGTGCGAAACGCGTCCGCCAGCGTGGTGGTGCCGGGATGGCGCTGCAGCTCCCACGCCAGCCGTGCAGAACCCGGCGCGCCAGCGGCAAAGGTGGCGCGCGCGGCCTGCAGCCAGGCGTCTTCGCTTTGCAGTGCCAGTAGCGCGTCGGCAACCTGCTGCAGCGTGCCGGCCGAGACGATGGTCGCGATCAGCGCAGCGTGCAGTTGCAGGGGGCCAGGTTCCACTGGCTGCGCCAGACCCTGCAGGAAAGCGCCCAGCTGCGCGCGATCGTGAGCGGCATCACCGGTCCAGGCATGCGCGCTCAGCGCATCCAGCACCGCATCATATTGCGCATGTTCCAGGCGCACGTCGGCCAGTCCGGCGTAGATGGCGTCGCTGGCGTTGAGCGGTGCGCCGCTGAGCGCGAGAAACAGACCGCTGCCGTGGGGCACGCGGCGCAGCAACCAGCTGCCGCCCACGTCCGGAAACAATCCCACGCTGATCTCCGGCATTGCCAGCCGCGAGCGCTCGGTGACCACGCGATGGCTGGCACCCGACATCAAGCCGATGCCGCCGCCCATCACAATGCCGTGCCCCCAGCACAACACCGGCTTGGGAAAGCTGTGGATGCGATGGTCGAGACGGTATTCCTCCTCGAAAAACGCCGCGGCATGCGCGTTGGCCTGTGGCTGCGCAGCGCGCTGCGCGATCTCGGGCACCGCCTCCGCATGCGCGCGCATGCTCTGGTACAGCCCATGCAGATCGCCACCGGCGCAGAACGCCTTTTCACCGGCGCCACGCAAGACCACGCAGGCAATCTGCGCATCATCGGCCCAGGCACGTAGTTGCGCGTCCAGCAACCGCGTCATCTCCAACGACAGACCGTTGAGGGTCTTGGGCGCGTTCAAGGTGGCGATGCCGATGGAGTGACCATCGGCGCAGGCACGTTGCTCGAACAGCACCGGTGAATGATCGGAGGCGTGTGTTTCCACCATCAGTGATCGCTCCACTGCGGCGCGCGTTTTTCCAGGAACGCGGCCACACCTTCGCGCTGGTCGGGATGTTCGAACAGGTCCACAAAAGCTTCGCGCTCTGCCACCAAGGCGGCCGCGTGCGTGCCATGGCGTGTGGCTTGCACCAGGCGCTTGCACGCCGCCACGCTCTGCGGGCTTTGCTTGCCGGCGCGTTGCGCCCAGGCGATGGCGTGCGCGCGTGCTTCGCCGGGGCCGACCACCTCTTCCACCAGGCCGATGCGCTGCGCGGTGGCGGCATCGATGCGTTCGCCCAGCAGGATCATGCGCTTGGCCCAGCCCTCGCCTACCAGCCGCGCCAGGTTTTGCGTCCCACCGGCGCACGGCAGCAGGCCGACGCTGGCTTCCGGCAATGCCAGGTGCGCCTGTTGTTCGGCAATGCGCAGGTCGCAGGCCAGTGCGCATTCCAGGCCGCCGCCCATGGCGTAGCCATTGATCGCCGCGACCGACACGCCGCGGAATGCGCTCAGGGCTTCGAAGGCCTCGCCGAAGCGGCGCGCTGCCTCGCGTGCCAGCGCCTTGTCGCCCTCGGCAAACTGCTTGAGGTCAGCGCCGGCACTGAAGAACTTGTCGCCGGCGCCGGTGATCACCAAGGCATAGATGCTGCGGTCGGCATCCAGCGTCAGCACCAGGTCGCGCAAGGCGGCCAGGCTGTGCACGGTCCAGGTATTGGCTGGCGGGTTGCTCAACGTCACGATGGCGACGTGGCCATCGCGCTCGAGCTGCAAACCGGTATGCGCGCGTCCTTCCCAGTCGCTCATCGCAACTGCTCCTCGCTGTTGAGCAGGTGGCGCGCGATGATCATGCGCATCACCTCGTTGGTGCCTTCCAGGATGCGATGCACGCGGCTGTCGCGCAGCAGGCGCTCGATCGGGTATTCGCGGATATAGCCATAGCCGCCGTGGATCTGCAGCGCCTCGTCGCAGATCGCAAAGCCGGCGTCGGTGGCGAAGCGCTTGGCCATGGCGCACCACACCGTTGCGTCGTGGCTGCCGGCGTCGAGCTTGCGCGCGGCGGTGTGCACCATCTGGCGTGCGGCCACCAGTTGCGTGGCCATGTCGGCCAGCTTGAATTGCAGCGCCTGGAAATCGGCCAACTTTTTGCCGAACTGCCGGCGCTCGCCCATGTAGCGGCGCGCCGCATCCAGTGCGCCTTGCGCGGCGCCCAGCGAGCAGGCGGCGATATTGATCCGGCCACCGTCCAGCGCCTTCATCGCCATCTTGAACCCCTCGCCTTCCTTGCCGAGCAGGTTGCCGGCGGGAATGCGCACATCGGTGAAGGTGATGCCACGCGTGGGCTGGCTGTTCCAGCCCATCTTTTCTTCCTTGCGGCCGTAGCTGATGCCCGGCGCATCGGCCGCCACCACGAACGCACTGATACCGCGTGCGCCGTCTTCACCGGTGCGTGCCATCACCACCAGCACATCGGTGGCGCCCGCGCCGGAAATGAAGGCCTTGCTGCCGTTGAGCACGTAGTCGTCGCCGTCGCGCTGGGCGCGGGTCTTCAACGAGGCAGCATCCGAGCCACTCCCCGGCTCGGTCAGGCAGTACGAGCCCAGCTTGGCGCCGCTGGTCATCGCCTCACCCCACTGCGCACGCACACCGTCATTGCCGTAGCTGGCAATCAACCAGGTGGCCATGTTGTGGATGGTGATGAAGGCCGAAGTGGACGGATCGACCGTGGCCAGCTCCTCGAACACGATGGCCGCGTCCAGGCGCCGCATGCCCAGGCCGCCAACGCCTTCGTCGGTGTAAAGGCCGCAAAAGCCGAGCTCGGCCGCCTTGCCGATGGCCTCGCGCGGGAAGTGGCTTTCCGCGTCCCAGCGCGCGGCGTGCGGGGCCAGTTCCTTGTCGGCGAAGTCGCGCGCGGCGGCACGGAAGGCCTGCTGTTCGTCGTTCAAATCCACCGGGTCGGTGGGCAGTTGGATCGCTGCGTTCATGGCTGTGGGCTAGGCTTATTTGAGGGAAATGGTGGTGTTGACGCCATGCCCCAGCGTCTCGTCGTCGAACCAGCGCGCGGTAATGGTCTTGGTCTGCGTGTAGAACATCACCACCTGCTTGCCGTACGGCCCCAGGTCGCCGAGCTTGGAAGCACGCGAGCCGGTGAAGGAGAACAGCGGCACCGGCACCGGGATTGGCACGTTGATGCCGACCTGGCCCACGTCGATGTCTTCCTGGAAGCGCCGCGCGGCCGCACCGGACTGCGTAAACAGCGCGGTGCCGTTGCCATTGGGATTGGCATTGACCAGTGCGATGGCCTCCTCCAGCGTGGCCGCCTCCAGGATCACCAGCACCGGCCCGAAGATTTCTTCGTCGTAGATGCGCATGCCCGGTGTGACGCCGGAAAAAATGGTGGGGCCGACGAAATTGCCGTGCTCCAGGCCAGGCACCTGCGGCGTGCGACCATCCAGTTCCAGGGTGGCGCCTTGCTCGACGCCCGAGGCAATCAGGCCCTCGACGCGCTCACGCGCCGCGCAGGAAATCAGCGGCCCCACATCGGTGCCCGGCGTGCTGCCGGCGCCGAGTTTCAAGCCCCTGGCCTTGGCCACCAGCGCCGGAATCCACTGCCGTGCCTCGCCCACCAGCACCAGCGTGGAGGCGGCCATGCAGCGCTGGCCGGCCGCACCGAAGGCCGCACCGACCATCGCATTGAGGGTCTGCTCCTGATTGGCGTCCGGCAGCACCACCGCGTGATTCTTGGCGCCCATCATGCATTGCACGCGCTTGCCGGCCAGCGAGGCACGCCGATACACATGCGTGCCCACCTTGGTGGAGCCCACGAACGACAGCGCCTTGATGTCGGGGTGGTCGCACAGCGCGTTGACCACTTCTTCGCCGCCGTGCACCACGTTGAGCACGCCCTTGGGGATGCCTGCTTCCAGCGCTAGCTCAACCAGGCGCATGGTCACCATCGGGTCTTGCTCGGAGGGCTTGAGCACGAAGGTATTGCCGGTGGCGATGGCCATCGGAAACATCCACAGCGGAATCATGGCCGGGAAGTTGAACGGGGTGATGCCGGCGCACACGCCCAGCGGCTGTAGCAAGGTGTAGGTGTCCACGCCATTGGCGACGTTGTTGGCCAGCTCGCCCAACTGCAGGTTGCCGATCGCCGCGGCGTGTTCCACCACTTCCAGGCCGCGGAACACATCGCCTTCGGCATCGGCCAGGGTCTTGCCCTGCTCGGCGCTGAGGATGGCGGCCAGCTCGGGCATGTGTTCGCGGATCAGCTGCTGATATTTGAGAAAGATGCGCGCGCGGGTTGCGATCGGCGTCTTGCGCCAGCCCACGAAGGCCTGCTGCGCGGCGGCCACGGCCGCGTCCACCTCGGCCGGCGTGGCAAAGGGCACCTGGGCCAGCACAGTCTGGTCGGCCGGGTTGACGACGTCCTGCCAGTGCGTGGTGGCGGAGGCGACCAGGGCGCCATCGATCAACAGGGAAACGCGTGGGACGGATTCGCTCATTGCAGGGCTCGCTTACAAAGGGGGCTGATCAGCTGCTTCGCATTGTTCGCATCCAGCCAGCGCCTTCCCAGTCTTGAACTGCTTAATCGCGCTAAGCTGCGGGCAGTCTTTTGCGAAGCTTGCGAATGCCCCAGTCCAGCGCCCTCCTCCGCCATCAGCTCGGCCTGCGTCTGCAGCGCCTGCGCCAGCGGCACGGGCTGACCCAGGCCGAACTGGCACGTCGGCTCGGCCTGTCGCCGAGCTATCTCAACCAGATCGAACGCAACCAGCGCCCGCTGACGCTGGCGATCCAGCAACGCCTCAAAACCGCGCTGGGCGACCTGGACGGCCTGCTGAGCGCGGACGACCCGGCGGCACTGGTCGAGCCGCTGGATGAGGCGTTACGTGCGCTCGGGCATGGCCTGTCGGCGGCGGAACTGCGCATGCTCACCGGCAACCTGCCGCAGGTGGCACAGGCGCTGCTGGACCTGCAGCGCGCGCATACGCATCTGCAAGAGCGCACTGCCGCGCTGGAAGTGCAGGTGGGCGCCGAACACGCCGCGTTGCCGTCGCTGTCGCCGGGCGAGCAGGTGCGCGACTACTTCAACCGCGCGCACAACTACCTGCCCGAGCTCGACGAACGCGCCGAGGCGCTCTACACCGAACTTGGGCTGACCCCGGAAAACCTGCGTCTGCGTCTGCGCCAGCGCCTGGCCGACCGCCACGGGCTGCTTGTGCAGGAAGCACCTGACCTGCACAGCGACAAACGCAGCGTGGATGTGCAGGCGCGCGTGCTGTGGCTGCCCGCCCATCTGCGCCCTGGCCAGCAAGCGTTCCAGATGGCGGCGCAATTGGCCTTGCTGGAATGTGGGCCGCTACTCGATGCGCGCATCGCCGATGCCGGGTTTGAGGATGCCGAACGCATTGCGTTGTCGCGGATCGGCTTGTCGAACTATTTCGCCGGCGCGCTGGTGATGCCGTACACGCCGTTCCTGCACAGCGCGCAGGCATCGCGCTACGACATCGAGTGGCTGGCCGACCGCTTCGGCGTCGGCTTCGAGGCGGTCTGTCATCGCCTGAGCACCTTGCAGCGGCGCGGTGCGGCAGGCCTGCCGATCTTTTTCATGCGCGTGGACCGTGCCGGCAATGTGTCCAAGCGCCACTCCGCCACCGACTTCCATTTTTCGCACGTCGGCGGCGCCTGCCCGTTGTGGATCGTCTACGAAGCCTTCAACCAGCCCGACCGCATCCTCACCCAGATCGCACGTATGCCCGATGGCCGTCGCTATTTCTGGCTGGCCCGGCAGGTGACCAGCGGGCCGCCCGGCTATGGGCGGCCACGCAAGACCTTCGCGCTGGCGATGGGCTGCGACCTGCGCCATGCCGATCAACTGGTCTACGCACGTGGCTGGGATCTGGGCGCAGTGGACGATGCAGTACGGATCGGCCCGGGCTGCCTGACCTGCGAACGCAGCGACTGTGTGCAGCGCGCATTCCCGGCGCTGCCACGGCTGCCGGGCACGCGTTAGTCCGCCGACGTGTGCGGCGCGACTACCTCATACGGATGCGATGCGGCGCACTGCGCCAGCGTGACGCAAGCGGGCGCTAGCGCTGCACTGCAGCATTCCAACGCGAGATAGCTCCCGCAAAATGCTTCATTGGAATGGAATGTCATGCGCTTCTACCCTGAAGCGGACACATGCAGTACAGGGGGCGCGCCATCGGGTCATGCGATGA
Source organism: Xanthomonas sp. NCPPB 2922 (assembly GCF_041520885.1). NCBI lineage: Bacteria > Pseudomonadati > Pseudomonadota > Gammaproteobacteria > Lysobacterales > Lysobacteraceae > Xanthomonas > Xanthomonas sp. NCPPB 2922. The sequence continues at coordinate 160,621 of NZ_JBGOFY010000009.1, forward strand.
CGCGGCACGCATACCGCAGGTGCACCACTAGCGCATTCGCAACACCATCATTCCGCGTAGAAACACGCTAGCCGCGCGTTTCGCGCCACCCGGCCACACCGTGGCCGGCCTCATTTCGATTCGGCCGTTTTGTCCTGGGAGGGATCAAAAGATGCCTGTTCACCACTCCGCCCGCCCGGTCAGCCGGCACGCGCGCCCGCTGCCTGCCCGTGCAGTGCTGTGCACCACCATCGCCTGCGTGCTCGCCACCGCCTTCAGTGCCCAGGCCCAGGACAGCGCGCCGCCCGCGCAGCCGCCGGCCACTGGCACGACCACCGCCCAGGCGCCGGTCACGCTGGACAACATCACCGTGATCGGACAGCGCGCCAGCCTCAACCAGGCCGTGCAAGCCAAGCAGATGTCCGACCATGTGATGGAGGTGATCTCCGCCGACAACATGGGCCAGATGCCCAATGTCACCGTCGCCGAGGCGCTGGTGCGCCTGCCCGGCGTCAACGGCACCCGCGACCGCGGCAACGAGAGCCTGGCCACCGTGCGTGGCCTGGGCCCGCGCATGACCATGGGCACTGTCAACGGGCGCGAAATCGCCTCGTCCGAACCCAATCGTGCCGTGCGCTGGGAAGTGTTCCCCACCGAGATCGTCTCCACGGTCAAGGTGTACAAGACGCATTCGGCAGACCTGGTGGCCGGCGGTCTGGCAGCCACCGTGGACATCTCCACCATCAGCCCGCTGGACTATACCGGCGCAGGCTTTGTCGGCACCGCCGGCCCGGTGTTCTACGACCATGCCAAGGACGTGGACGGCTACAGCCCATGGGGTAACCGCTTCGGCGCCAGCCTGGTGCACAAGTTCAACGACAACCTGGCCGTGGCGTTTGGCGCCACCTACCAGAAGCAGAAGAACTCCAACTCGTCGATCGGCAGCTGGGGCTATACCGACGCCACCACCTCGCGCGATGTGGATGGCGATGGCACCGTGGACCCCACCCCGTTCGGCGCCGCCGACCAGCTCAAGCTGACCGAACAGACCCGCACCGGCGCGATGGGCACGGTGCAATGGCGCTCGGGCAACTTCGAGATGAAGTTCGACGGGCTGTATTCGCGCATCGAAATCGACGAGGACCAGCTGCAGAACTGGTTCAACGGCCTGGCCTTCAGCACGTTCTCGACCGGCGCCAACCCGTACACCACACCCGGCTCGTCCTACACCATCGTCGATGGCGACGTGGTGGCCGGCACGCTGGCCAACTCGAACCTGCAGGTCGACCATGTGGTCAGCCACTACAACGAGGTCAAGACACTCACTGCAGGCGGCTTGAACGCCAAGTGGAACGGCGATGTGTGGACACTGGCCAGCGACCTGTCGTTCTCGCAGGCCAAGCGCGACAACACCTGGCAGGCGGTGCGCTTCGGCAGCAACCCAGACACGGTGTCGTTCGATTTCCGCCGCAGCGTCACGCCCACCATCCGCACCAGTTCGGACACGCCCGAATACGGCATCGCCGGCCAGACCGAGCCGCAGGCATTGCGCGACAAGATCGCCGCGCTGGCGCTCGACGCCGGCCGCCAGATCGACATGGCCGCGTTCACCTCGGTGGAATTCGGCGTGCGCGCCGCGCGCCGCGAAAAACAGAACCGCCGCTTCATCAGCAACCAATCCGGCTACGACCAGCCGATTTCGGCGTACCAGAACCTGATCTACCCGGTGACCATGCCGGACTTGAACGTGCCCACGCTCACCGGCGGCAACATGGATGCCATTGCCGATGTCGGCTTCGGCGGGTTTGATCCGGCCACGCTCGACGAACAACTGCTCGACCACTGGAACGTCAAGGAAGACGTGCGCGAAGCCTTCGCCAAGGCGGTCTTCAGCTCGCAACTGTTCGGCACCGATGTCACCGGCAACATCGGCGTGCGCCTGGTCAACACCAAGACCACCAGCGACGGCTTCGATTCGGTTGGCACCACCGTGCAGGCCAGCAGCGACAGCAAGGAATACACCGACGTCCTGCCCAGCGCCACGCTCAACTTCCTGATCGACGACCAGCGCATCCTGCGCTTTGCGGTGGCCAAGGTCATCGCGCGCCCGCCGCTGGACGAATTGCGCACCGGCCGCCGCCTGGACGACCCCACCGTGACCGTCGGCCAGCTCACCGGCAGCGGCGGCAACCCGCAGCTGGACCCGTTCAAGGCCACCCAGGTCGATGTGTCGTATGAGTGGTACTTCCACAAGGAAGCGCTGGCCGCGCTGGCCGTGTATCGCAAGGAAGTGGACTCCAGCATCGGCTACCGCACCGACCGCGAAGTGATCAACGGCCTCGATTACCTGGTCAGCGCGCCGTTCAATGGCGGCGGCGGGCATATCAACGGCGTGGAGCTCACCTTGCAGACGCCGTTCTACTTCATCCCGCACATGGAAAACTTCGGCGTCTACTCCAACTTCTCGCTGGTGGATTCCAACCTCAAGGAATTCTCGCCGGCAGACAATCCGTTGCCGCTGAGCGGCCTGGCGCGCAAGACCGGCACTTTGGACCTGTGGTACAGCAACGGCACCTTCGAAGCGCGCGTGGGCTACAAGTACCACAGCCCCTACACGGTGGTGTACGGCTGGAATGCGGCGCGGCTTGCGCGTCTGCAGAGCGAAGGCACGGTGGACTTAAGCTTGAACTGGCAGTACAGCAAGCAGCTGGGCTTCCGCTTCCAGGCCGGCAACCTCACCAACGAACCGCTGCGCGCCTACACCGACAACAAGCCCAACCGTCTGGCCAACCAGGACGACGGCGGCTACCAGGTGTTCGGCCGCCGCTACGCGCTGGAAGCCACCTACAAGTTCTGAGCACCACCGACAGCCTGGCTGCGCAGTCGCATAGGCACGCAGCCGCAACCGCAGTGAATGTACGCACGTGCATTCCACTTCGCGTGACCGGCCGCGCCCAGGCGCGATGACCTGCGGCATGCTGTCGGCCGCTTCATGTTTTCGATCTGCCGAGGAATTGCATGCGCTCCACTCACCGCCTCTGGGCGCCGGCGCTGCTCGCGCTGGCACTGTCCACCGCCGCTTACGCCGCACCCGCCCCGAAAACGCTGTATCTGGGCGCGGACCTGTCCTACGTCAACGAGATGGAGGAATGCGGCGTGCAGTACCGCGAGAACGGGGTGGTGAAAGACCCGTTCGAACTCTTCCATACACATGGCGCCAACCTGGTGCGTGTGCGGCTGTGGAATGACGCACGCTGGACCAAATACAGCGACCTGTCCGACGTCAAGAAGACCATCCGCCGCGCGCGCGCGCAGGGCATGCAAGTGCTGCTGGACCTGCACTACTCCGATGATTGGGCCGATGGCGAAAAACAGCTGATTCCCAAGGCCTGGGCCAGCATCACCGACACCGACGAGCTGGCGCGCACGCTCTACGGGTTTACCTACGACACGCTGAGCGCACTCGATCGCGCCGGGCTGATGCCCGAGCTGGTGCAGGTGGGCAACGAAAGCAATTCCGATCTGATGGACAGCATCCCCTGGGACAAGAAACGCCCCATCGACTGGCAACGCAACGCCAAGCTGTTCAATGCGGGCATCAAGGCGGTGCGCGACATCAGCGCACGTTCGACCATCAAACCGCGGGTGATGCTGCATATCGCCCAGCCGGAAAATGTAGAGCCGTGGTTCGCCGCCGCCGCCAAGGCCGGCGTCACTGACTTCGATTTGATCGGCATCAGCTACTACCGCAAGTGGTCCACCCAGTCGATGGCCGAGCTGGGCAAGACCATCAAGCGCTTGCGCGGCCGCTTTGATGCCGACGTGGTGGTGGTGGAAACCGCCTACCCGTGGACGCTGGCATCAGGCGACACCTCGCACAACCTGCTCGGCGAAGACTCGCTGATTGCCGGTTACCCCGCCACGCCGCAAGGCCAGGCGCGCTACATGGTGGATCTCACCCAGCTGGTGATCGATACCGGCGGCGCCGGCGTGGTGTACTGGGAGCCGGCATGGACCAGCAGCAGCTGCAAGACGCGCTGGGGCACCGGCTCGTCGTGGGAGAACGCCAGCTTCTTCGATTTCCAGCACAACAACGAAGTGCTGCCAGCGATCAACTTCATGCGCCATCCGTACACCGGCGTGCCTGCATCGCATCAGCCCGAGGCAGGCAAGCCTGCTATCGACACGCGAGGCGACGCTGCCGACACCAAGAGGGCGCAGCCATGACCGGCATCAATCGCCGCGAGTTACTGCGCGGTATGTTGGCAAGTGGCGTGCGTGCCGCACTCCCGGTCGGTGCAGCCGGTGCGCTGTTGCCCGGCAGTGCGGATGCAGCGCCAGCCGTGGCGAAAGATGCAACGCCGCTCGCTCCGCTCGGCGACGCAAGCCTGGCACCACGCGAACGGCTGCTGTTCGACTTCGGTTGGCGGTTCCATCCCGGCCATGCCAGCGACCCATCGCGCGACTTCGAGTTCGGCACCTTCCAGCGCACCTTCGCCAAGGCTGGCAAGGACACCGCCACCGCCGCGCAACTGGCCTTCGACGACAGCAGCTGGCAACAGGTGGACCTGCCGCACGACTGGGCCGTGACCCTGCCGTTCCGCCCGGAGCCGATCTCCGCCTCGATGACCGAAGAAGACCCGGCAGCCGCACACGGCTACAAGGCGCTGGGCACGAGCTTTCCGGAAAACAGCGTGGGTTGGTATCGGCGCACGCTGCAGATTCCGGCCAGCGATCTGGGCAAGCGCATCTGCCTGGTGTTCGACGGCGTGTTCCGCGATTGCGTGGTGTTTTGCAACGGCCACATCGTCGGGCGCAATGCCAGCGGCTATTGCGGCTTCGAGGTCGACCTCAGCGAAGTGCTCGACTACGGCAAACCCAACCTCATCGCGGTGCGTGTGGATGCCACGCTCGGCGAAGGCTGGTTCTACGAAGGCGCCGGCATCTACCGGCATCCGTGGCTGCAGAAGACCGACCCGCTGCATGTGCCGCAGCATGGCGTGTTTGTGCGCAGCAGCCTGCAAGGCGACAACGCCACCGCGCAGCTTTCCACCGAAGTGCGCAACGACGGCACCGCGTCACGTCAATGCGCGGTGCAGGCCCGCATCACCGCACCGGATGGACGCATCGTGGCGCAAGCGGCTAGCGCAGCGGTCACGGTTGCGCCCGGTCAGGTACAGGTCGTCGAACAGACCGTGCCGCTCGGGCAGGCCGCGCTGTGGTCGATCGATGCCCCGCAGCTCTACACCCTCACCACCAGCGTGCACAGCGCAGGGGTTGCGGTCGATGCGCTTGCAACACCGTTCGGCGTGCGCAGCATCGCTTTCGATGCGCAACGCGGCTTTCTATTGAATGGCGAGCCGTTGAAATTGCACGGCACCAATAATCACCAGGACCATGCCGGCGTTGGCACGGCCATTCCCGATGCCTTGCACGCATGGCGCCTGCGCCAGCTCAAGTCGATGGGCTGCAACGCATATCGCAGCTCGCACAATCCGGCCACCCCCGAACTGCTCGCGCTGTGCGACCGCCTGGGCATGTTCGTGATCGAAGAAACCCGCCGCATGTCCACCGACCCTGAAGCAATGGGCGAACTGGAGACGATGGTGCGGCGCGGGCGCAATCACCCGAGCGTGATCCTGTGGTCGCTCGGCAACGAAGAGCCGCAGCAGGTCACCGAGCGCGGCGTACGGATCGTGAGCTGCATGCAGCAACGCGTGCGCCAGCTCGATCCCACCCGTCCTACGACGTTCGCCATGGACAAGGGCTTTGGCGATGGCGTCGGTCAAGTGGTCGATGTGGTCGGCTTCAACTACCGCACCAGCCAGATGGACGGCTTCCACGCGCAATACCCCAACATTCCGATCTACGGCAGCGAAACCGGCAGCACCGTCTCGGTGCGCGGCAACTACCAGCGCGACGATACCCGCGGCTACACCCGCGCCTACGACACCGACCACCCGTGGTGGGCCAGCACTGCCGAAGCCTGGTGGAGCTACGTCGCGCAACGCCCGTACATCGCCGGCGGCTTTATCTGGACCGGTTTCGATTACCGCGGCGAACCCACACCCTACAACCGCTGGCCGAATGTCGGCTCGCAATTCGGCGTATTGGATAGTTGCGGCTTTCCCAAGGACAACTACTGGTACTACCGCGCGCAGTGGACCAGCGAACCGGTGCTGCATCTGTTCCCGCACTGGAACTGGGACGGTCTGCTGCAGCCCGATGACAAAGGCCGCGTCGAGGTCTGGTGTCACAGCAATCTCGAAGCGGTGGAACTACTGGTCAACGGCGTCAGCCAGGGCCTGCAGCAGGTGCCTGCCTACGGCCATGTCGAATGGCGCGTGGCATACGCACCGGGCGTGATCGAAGCGCGCGGCTATCGCGGCGGCAAACTGGTGCTCACCGAACGCCGTGAAACCGTCGGCAAGCCGGCAGCGATCCGCCTGAGTTGCGATCGCAGCGCACTGCGCGCCGATGCCGAAGATGTGGCGGTGGTGAAAGTGGAGATCGTCGATGCGCAAGGCCGGCTTGTACCGAATGCCGACCACCTGGTGCACCTCGTCCTGCGTGGACCTGCACGTCTGATCGGCGTGGGCAACGGCGACCCCAGCAGCCACGAAGACGACAAGGCGCCGCAGCGCAAGGCATTTAACGGCTTGTGTATGGCGTTGCTGCAAAGCACGCGCAGCAGCGGCCAGATCCTGCTGCAGGCCACCGCGCCAGGCCTGACCTCGGCAGCGCTGCATCTGCAGGCTGCCACGTCGGCCTTGCGGCCGTCGGTCGACTGAACGTCGACCACCAGGCGCAGTTCGCCCCTGCACAGCCCGCGTGTCTGATCGGCGCGGGCTGTGGCGACTCCGGGCACCCCGGAGACGACAAGATACGGCAGCACAGGGCGTTCAACGGTTTGTGTCCGGCCGTACTGCAAACCGAATGGACTTCCGTCGAAGTGATGTCGGACGTTGATGTATCCGGCCTGACATCCCGGAAACCGCGCCTGACTGCGCCGCGTGAATCGTTGTGGCTTGAGTCGCCTGCGATCTTCTCCAGCGACACTAACGATCATCGCTCACTGCTGGCAGCACTTCCTGCCCAACGGCAAGCCGGGAAGCAATAACGCTGACGGACGCGCTTGCCGAGAGACAACCTCAGTGGCAAAGCAGTACTGGGCCGTTCTTGCACATGTCTTCGCTCCGACAACCAATCGAGCAGATGACCGCTTGTCCTCACGCGCCGATTTTGCACAAGGTCACGTTTCTCGGTCTGGACATCAACGCACATGGCGTTCTCCAGCCTCGTGCGTATTGCCGCCAAACGAGCCAACTCACAAGGCCATTCCGAGAGCGGGGCGCTGCGATCGTCAATACGTGTGCATCCCGGTGCGCGGCGGCACTGAACTTAGCGGCGCAAATATCGGGCAGAAAGGCGATATCCCTTGGCCGAAAGCGACACGATACAAATTTATTTTCTTGACTGCTGCAAATCGCTTGACGCGCCACTCTGTCAACGCCGGATGAGCCTCCGCTATTCCACAGCCTCATAAGACACACCTGGATTCGTCATGAGCGTCAAAAAAAACCAGCATAGGCCATCACATAATGCATCGCTTAAATCAAACCATCTTCGCAATTCGAGGTCACTTTCCCCCGCAAAGATCTGGTTATCTTTTGAGATCAACGAACGCCTTTTAGTCGCAATGGTTAACTGATTTCTGCATGCGACAGTTTACGTAAAGATAGTAACCGACTTTATCGCACCGCGTGGTGATTCGTGGCAAGAGCTGACACAGATAACGTTGCTTGAACATGTACGTTAATCGCAGGCAACAACAGTTCGAACCTGATTTGGATAAGCCATTACCAACTCGATCCAAACTATGCGAAGTCTCTGAACCGCACTAGCGGAGTCATGCCTTACAAATTAAAGGGGATCTAGCCACACAGTCCCACGTCGGGGATGCATTTGCGCCCCCTCAATGGATGCGCCTGACACGCATGCAAACGGCAATGTTCGTCGCTTTAATTTTCAAAAATCATTAAATATCCAGCGAATTATCCGCCCTAGGAAAATCAATGACTGAAAATACTAGATTGGCCCACCCCAGAAAGTCCGCCACGCCATTCATCATCGCAGGAGTCGTGGCGGTCATTGGGGCGTACTCACTGATGCATCTTGCAGTTCAATCAGGCAGCCACAAAACTGTTGACGCAAGCCGTATCACCCAAACGCCCCGTCCCGTCGAAGTTGGCCATGCAACGCATGCGCAGCATGCGAAGATGAATCGGGTTGAATTCAACGACCTCACAAATTCTGAAACTGGCAAGCCCTTCGAGGCGGGCGAGGTCCAGCAACGCCTACAGGATTTTTTTGATCGTTGGGATTCAGGCCATGCCATGTCCCTGGCAGAACGAGACATCTTCATGTCCCGCTTACTCAGCACAATCGATTCCAGCCCGGAGGCGCGAAAGGCCGTGGCTGACTATTACGCGAGAATACCCGCGAAAGACGCTGCGAACCGGGAAATTGTTCAGAACATGATCGTTCGCAGCGAGTCCGGCATAAAGATGATGGTAGACGAAGCGAATCGCATCTGGAAAAGCAAGGACTCCAGCCTCTAAACCGCAATGTATAAAACGTATGCAAACTTTCCTGGTACAGCTTCCAGGGAGGCACTATCTGAAGCGATGTCCACTCTCAATAGCCACGCGAGCGACGTACCTACATCGGTCGCTGCCTTGAACTTTATTGGCACGATCGAAGAAGACACATCCAAGGATGCAATGTCGCTCAGAAGCAATGCACTTTCCCAGCTGAACTCGGTTGCGACCGGAAACGGCGACGACATGGTGAAAGCACTGGCTGCGCAGAAGGTTTACCGACTCTCCGCCCCCGATGCCGCAGCAGATGCCGCAGTCAACTACCTGAGAGGCGGTGCAACCGAACCGCTGGTGAGACAGACGCTCAATGCGATCGCAAGCGGCGAAGTTGAGCTCACTCCCCCGCTAAGGTCGACCCTGCTGACCGCAGTCGCACGCCCCTCTGCGGCGCCTCAAGAACGGGAAGTTCTGGAATCTCTGCTACAGGGTCACAGCTGAGAGCACGCGTCCAACTCCAGCCACCACACACCCGCATTACCTAGCCATCTGTGCTGCGAGTCATGCGATAAATAATTTCAAATACCAAAATTCACCCGTTGATTTTTTCAAATCACATTGATCTGAACCAACCTGATCAATTGATAGCGCAGCAATGCACGTAACGCTTGAAAATAAGCCACACACACGAACAATAAAAATGCACCACTACTGGTTGCGCACCTGAAAATTATTGATACCTGGCAACACTTAACCCCCACTGGGTCGAGTCATCCAGAAATAAAATTCACCTCTAAAATCAAACAACCGCACGGAGACAATCGTGATTAAAAAGTTGAATAAGTATCTCTACCCCGCTCTCTTGGTGTTGACCATGGTGGGAACCGCCCAGGCATCGCCGGAAAAACACATGTTCACCACCTTCGGAGGATAGTTAGGAAAAACTCAAAAGTCCTTCTACGAAGATGCCGCCGATCTTTCGGTATGTTACGGGGACGAAGCACATTGCCCCACCTCCACGAAGTCCACAACGCGCGGCGCATGCCGAACCGACGGCTTCGAAATAGGCGGGAGCTGGGATTTGCCGATCAAGATTCCCGGATTATCCCTAGCGGGGAATTACAATTATAGCTGGACAGAATGCAATGAAAAAGCCGACGAGAACTCCTGCCCTCCGAAAGCGAACTCGAAATACGCTCCTGCGATCCTGGTCGGCGAACGTTGGGGCCGCGAACATGTCACAGGAGCCAATTCCGCATGGTTCCAGAATGGTGGTTGCGAGGCTGGCTACACAAAGAAATGGATGGGTGGCGCCAACTTTCGGTGCGAATACACTGGTGCGCCGTACTACAGGGACGGCTATCTTCCTGAATTTCGTTACGTCGGTTGCGAATATATCCCGATCTGAGGGGGCATATTAAGCAGCAACCAGCTCGTTTACACAAAGTCACGACCGCATTCGTGCCTGCTCTGTTGAGTAGGCACGAATGTCAGGAGAGGCCGTGACCAATAACACGCAGGCAGTGCTTATGACGGGCGCAGGCCGGAGCATTTAGCGGTTGACGGTGCTAGCGAGCGTAATAACACCTGCACGGCGAGTGCTTAATTCAGATTATGTCCGGAGCCACGGTAACGGTTACGCAAGCTGCACTGCCCGCTCCAAGCGCGGCTTCGCTTGTGGATCCCGACATAGTGCGACGCCTGGAGTGCCGACCTAAGGCGTATCAACGTCGCGCGGAAAATAGCGGTTGAGTTTTTCTTCCCATGCCTGGAATTGCTCCAGCGTGTAGGCATCCATCGGGCGCGGGTCGTCCGCCAGCGCTTTCTTCTGCGCAACGTAGGCGATGCGCTGGGACGACAGCTCATCCCACGCCTTTCTGAGCATGCCCGGATCCGGATGCGAGACCAGCATCGCTTCCAGCAACGTGGCCTGTGCCACGCGTGCGGCCAGCAGATCGCTGAGCGCCTCGGTCACCGCCTGCATCCACTCGTGCTGTTTCTGTTCCATACCCAACCACGTCGTTTGCGTCATGCGCCGCACACCATAGCGCGTCATCCGGAACGGCGGTGTGCAGGCACGGTTCAAGAGTCAGTTCACCACGTGATGCGAAGACGCGGTTTCTCTCTCCATCGCTTCGCCTGATGCATCTCAAGCCCGCGAAACGACCTCACGGCAACGGCGCGCCCCCGCACGGCGCATGGCCGCGCGGGCGCACAAGCGCTCATCGCAAGCGCGAGAACGCGCCGATACCCGCGATCGCCAACCGGTCGGCGGGCACCGCCGTTTCCGCGAACGACAGCCGCAGGTAGCGAATCTGGCGGACCTCGGGAAAATTCAGGCGCTGGGTCGAGAGCGCATAGGCGATATTGGACAGCTCACCGGCGCCGGCCAGCTGCCAGCGCTGCCCATCTTCGCTGGTTTCGGCACGATAGCCCTTCGGTGGCGCCACACCGTTCATCACCGTGCGCGAGGGGGTGAGGCTGAAACCGGCAACCTGACGCAGCGCACCGAGGTCGATGGTCGCTTGCGCGGGATGGCCCGGCGTGGGCGCGGGCGTGATCCAGATCGTGCCGGCATCGTCGTCGAGCAACGTGTCCGCCCCTGGCGCGCTCGCCGCGACGATGCGCCAGCCAGCGCTGGACAGCACGTCTGGCGCGTTTTCCGTGGGCCGCGCGACCGGCACTGGCGCAACGGCGCGGAACAGCGCGAATTCGCTGATTGCCGGGCACACCGGCGCCTCAAGCACCACCAGGCGCACCCGGCGCGCGGCGACCGGGCGATCCAGCCGCACGATGCGCTGGGCACCGATGCACTGCGCTTCGGCCAGCCGACGCCATTGCCCATCGACCTCGGCTTCGACCGCAAAGCGGGTGACGCGCACGCCCAGCGGCAGATATTCGCGCAGCCGGATCAGGTCGAAACTGTGCAGCGCCGACAGCTCCAGCGTCAGCGTCGGCGTGGTGACATCGTCCGGAGCGGACCAGTAGCTGTCCGGCTGGCGGTCGAGGACGCGCGCCGGCTCGAACCCAGGGCCACGCGATGCGCTGGCACTGGCCTTGGCACCCCTGGCCAGATCGATGGCGAAGCTGGCGCGGATCGCGTCGCCGAAACTCTTCAGCACCGCCACGTCGTGGTCGGGGATGCGGCCGCGTCGGTCGGGCGGAAGATTGAGGTTCATGTTCGTGCCGCGCGCGACGGATGTGTCGAAATAGCGCACCAGATTCTCCGGGCTACGCACCTTGCCGTCTTCATCGGCATGGTAGAACCAGCCCGGGCGGATCGAGGTGTTGGTTTCGGCCGGCCACCACAGCGCCGCGCCGCGCACGCCGGAATTACCGTTTTCCTGGGTATACGGCGCATTGGGCATGGTCGGCCAGGATGGATCCCCGGCAATACCATCCTCGTTGCCGCCCCAGCGGATATCGGCGCCGAGCGGGTCGAAGGTACAGGCCATCGGCTGATGTTGATGCACCAGCTCGATCATCCGTGGCCAGTTGTAGTACGCGGGCGCATCGATCTTGCGCGATTCGCGCGCTCCACCGTAGTAGCCGTCGCCGCCATTGGCGCCGTCAAACCAGAACTCGAACAGGTCGCCATAGCCTGTGCAGAGCTCGACGATCTGCTTGCGGAAATAGTCGAGATAGCCGGGGCGACCATATTCGGCGTGATTGCGATCCCAGGGCGAGAGGTAGATGCCGAACGCCAGGCCGGCGCGTCGACACGCCGCTGCCATTTCGCCGACGATGTCACCCTTGCCGCTCTTGTAGGGCGAGTTCCGGATGCAATGCTCGGTCAAGCGCGTCGGCCAAAGACAGAACCCATCGTGGTGCTTGGCCGTGAAAATAAGCCCTTTCAGATTGCCAGCCTTGGCAGCAGCAACGATTTGATCGGGTAAAAAATCGCTGGGATCGAATTTGCGCGGATCCTCGTCGCCGTAGCCCCATTCCTTGTCGGTGAAGGTGTTCATCGCAAAATGCACGAAGGCGTATTGCTCCCACCGATGCCAGCGCAGTTGTCGCTTGCTGGGCAGCGCACCCCACGGCGCCGGCCCGTTGGCACGCGGCGTCTGCACGATCCGAGCCGCCGATGCACTGAAGCTGGCGGTAGCGGCAACCACCCCCGTGGCAAGAAAGGTACGACGATCGATCATGAGCGCTTCCGGCTTTGCACAGGCTTCAATCTTAGCTTTTCCAAAGCCGAAAGAGTCCTAACCCCGGAGCAACAGGACGGTTGCGCAAGGCACCGCGCGCGCGCAAACCCCTGTGCGGCTGGCGTTGAGAGCGTGCGAAGCAAGCAGCGAACGTTCGTGGCTTGACGTCTGATTGCCCGGCCAAACGATGCCTTATCGGCCCGCGCACGGCATCGCAGGCGGCGTCCGGATCGGCCCCGGTTCCGGCGCAGAGGATCCTGGCAGGTTGTTCAGAGCTTCCTTAGCAACACCACCGATTTGCATGCGGCCTCTCGCGCCAGTGCCAACGTTTCCCTGCTGCGCTGAGATGACTGCGCCCGTGCCGGCCGGATACGCCGGAATGGGTCGTCGAACAGCCCCAACGCCGCCTTGAATGCCAGCATGCGTCTTACTGCGGCATCCAGCCCTGCCATCGGCACCTCACCTGCGGCAACCAATGCAGGCAGGTGGCGCAAATACAAGCCACTTTCCATACTGATATCCACCCCGGCCAGGAACGCCAACCTTGCCGCATCACGCTCATCGGCCGCCACGCCGTGCGCAATCAATTCCTGGTCGGCCTTGAAGTCGGATACGACCAAGCCGGGATAGCCCCATTCCTGGCGCAACAGCCCATCCAGCAGCCATGCATTGGCTGTGGCCGGAATGCCCGATAGTTCGTTGAATGCAGCCATGGTCGTCACCGCGCCCGCGGCAAAAGCGGCCTGGAACCGCGGGAAATACACTTCGCGCAGCGTGCGTTCGGATACATCCACGCGGTTGTAATCCAGCCCACCCTCGGCCGCGCCATGGGCAGCGAAGTGTTCGTGGCAGGCGGCCATTGCTTCGGGATGGGCGAGCCCGGCACCACCCTGGAAGCCGTGCACCCGCGGCTGCGAAAACAGCCGCGCCAGCTGCACGTCTTCGCCAGCGGCTTCCACGCCACGCCACCGGCGTGCATCGCGGGCGATATCCACCATGGGCGCAAAGGTCCAGTCGAGACCCACTGCACTGGCCTCCCTCGCCGCTGCACGCGCCATGCGCCGCGCCAGCTCTTGCTCGAAGCTAGCCGCTTCACCTAGCGGCACAGGGAACACAGTGGTGTCGCCATGGACCACATCGGCAGCGAACAGCATCGGAATCCGTAACCGGCTTTGCAGCGCTGCATTATTGACGTGCAGCCGCACTGCGCCCATGTGCGAACCTGATTGGCGGAAGTTCTAATCCTTCCGCATACGCAAATGTATTCGGCCAGGCGAAGGCATGCCACACGGCACACATACTTCATCCGCACACGAAATGACAGATTCCGTTGCGGAATGATCATTTCGCAATTGAAGCGCCCCGGATCTCCGGCTTGATGTCATTTTCGAATCACTGACGACGATGACGTATGCCACGCAAGGTGGCCGTGAATGCCAGGGCACGCCTGAGCACTTCGATTGCACGCCGAGAAGTTCGCACTGTATTTGCCGGACCGTGGATGACGGCACGTGCGCCAGACCGTGTCTGCATGCCGCACGTCGGCCGCGGTGACGCGTCGATCGACGCGTCATCCGACCACCAGCGACCCCGGCGCTGCAATCGAGGCTGGCACCGCATGCGGCCGTCGAATGGTGTGCCGGCTGTCAACGCCGCACGTCAGCAACCCAGCTAGCCCAGGCGGCAGCACGCCGCCGCCACTCCACCCCACAGCGAGGACATGCCGTGACGAAGATCCCTTCAGCCAATGCTTCCCAGCCAACGCGATCGACACACGCAGACGTCGTGATCGAAATGCCGCCGTTACAACAGCGCAACGAGACGCCGACACCTGCAGCGGACCCGGCGCTGTCGGGCCTGGCTCGCAGGCCTTCTGGACGACGCAGCAACGCGAAAAGCGACCACGGATCTGGCAGCGCTGATGAGAGAAACCAGCACGCCGGTGAGAGCCCGCTGCTGCATGCCTCGGGTGCGTCGATGCTGCATGGCAACGAGAGTACCAGCGAGCACTTCTTCGATGCCGAAGACTCCTTCGCCTCATCAGATCTGTCGTCCATTCGCCACGAACAACCTGCACCACCCGAATCCGCCAGCGCACACCCCGGCAGTCACCACAGCAACCGCCGCACCCACACGCGCCGAGCGTCTGGGTGCGCTGGCTGCATCGATCGGAACCGGCGCAGCGCGTGGCGTGCACACCGTGCTTGGTCCGATCGCCAATGCGGTGAAGGCCGCGGCGCGCGGTGCACTGCCGATCAGTTTCGACAAGCAATACCTGGGTGCGATGCTGGGGCACCTGGTGCACCAGGCCACTTCCGTGGGGCCGACCACGTTCGCACGCGAGTTGCTGGGCGAAGGATTGTTTGCCGCCCTTCGCCAGCTGCCGCCCGAAGCGGTGGTCGCCATGCAGGCCGTCTCCGGCACGCTGCAGATGGCGCTGCATACGCTGCGAGCCAGCCGCGAGAGCCGCAATCCCGACGCGGCCGCACGAGGTTTCCACAATCTCAGTCTCGAACAGTGGGATGCATTATCCGTCGACGAACAGCAAGCTAAGGAAGGTCTGAACAATGAGGCCTGAGAGTGCGGGATGTCGCATCGCTCTGGAGAGTCGCGTTTGGATCTTCGGATTTTTCGCAATTTCTGGAGCTTTCCTTGGGAATTCCCCGGGTTACAGGCGCACGCTCCCCATGGCAGGCAGTAACTGCTTTCGCTTCATCCAAAGGTTTGACAGCGCAAACAAGGTCAGCACCTGCGCGGTGTTCTTGGCCAGGCCGTGATAGCGGACCTTGGTGTAACCGAA